>NZ_BSSF01000009.1:0-379080 GCF_030268985.1 Microbispora sp. NBRC 16548 | reverse complement strand
CCGACACGACCTGGAAGGGCTTCCTCGACTTCTACACCTGCACCGAGTGCGGCCGCTGCCAGTCCCAATGCCCGGCCTGGAACACCGACAAGCCGCTGTCGCCCAAGATGCTCATCCTCGACCAGCGTGACCACGCCTTCGCGGTCGCGCCGTACCTGCTGGCCGGGGAGAAGGAGAAGGAGAGCTTCTCGCAGGATGTGCTGGCCCTGCTCGACAAGCCGCTCGTCGGCGAGGACGGGGTCATCCACCCCGACGTCCTGTGGTCGTGCACGAACTGCGGCGCCTGCGTCGAGCAGTGCCCGGTCGACATCGAGCACATCGACCACATTCTCGACATGCGCCGCTACCAGGTGATGATCGAGTCGTCGTTCCCGTCCGAGGCGGGCGTGATGCTCAAGAACCTGGAGAACAAGGGCAACCCGTGGGGCATGCCGGAGATGAAGCGCGCCGAGTGGATCGAGGAGCTGGACTTCGAGGTCCCCATTGTGGACGAGAAGATGCCCGAGGACGTCGAGTACCTGTTCTGGGTCGGCTGCGCCGGCGCGCTGGAGGACCGGGCCAAGAAGACCACCAAGGCCGTCGCGGAACTGCTGCACATCGCCGGGGTCAAGTTCGGCGTGCTCGGCCCGATGGAGGCGTGCACCGGCGACCCGGCCCGCCGCCTGGGCATGGAGTTCCTGTTCAACATGCTCGCCCAGCAGAACATCGAGACGCTCAACGAGGCCGGGGTCAAGAAGATCGTGGCCACCTGCCCCCACTGCTTCAACACCCTCGCCAACGAGTATCCGCAGCTCGGCGGCACCTATGAGGTCGTGCACCACACGCAGCTGCTGGCGCATCTGGTCGAGGAGGGCAGGCTCACCCCGATCACCCCGATCGAGGAGAAGATCACCTACCACGACCCGTGCTTCCTCGGGCGGCACAACAAGGTGTACGCCCAGCCGCGCGACATCATGGCCAAGGTGCCGGGCGTCCAGGCCCAGGAGATGCACCGCTGCAAGGAACGCGGATTCTGCTGCGGTGCCGGCGGCGCGCGCATGTGGATGGAGGAGCGGATCGGAAAGCGCATCAACACCGAGCGCGTGGACGAGGCGCTGACCACCGATCCCGATACCGTCTCGACCGCCTGCCCGTTCTGCCTCGTGATGCTCGGCGACGCGATCAACGAGAAGAAGAACGCCGGTCAGGCCAAGGAGTCGCTGGAGGTCGTGGACGTCGCCCAGCTCCTCATCAAATCCATCAAGCGGGGGTAAAGCAAACTTTGCCGCGATCGTGAACTATTTGTGGAAATCACTGGTCAAGGCGATGGAATGAACCGTGTTTCACAGAAGAGTGACAAAGGCTTTCTCCACATAACAGGAAAATCACGGTAACCTCAACGTTGGCTCAATCGACGGGGAGGGGGCTGGACGGTGGGTGTGGTCGTCATCGACGCGGAGGTCACCCTGGCGGACGTCCTCTCCCTGCGTCTGTCCATCGCCGAGCCGCTGGCGGACGGCACCCGCCTGGTCCTGCGGCGACGGGGCACGGGTGAGGAACGGCGGGTGACGCTCGGCGCCTCCGGCGGGCGTACCAGGGACGCCAGCGTCGCGGTCTCCCTCGCGCCCCTCGACCTCGATCCCGGGCGCTGGGACACCTACCTCGAACAGGACGGCGTCCGCGCCCGCATCCAGAGCGCCGATCCCGGGTTCTCGCTCGACCGCCTCGACGCGTACGCGCTGGGCCGCCGGACGCTGGCCTACCGGGCCTACCGCACGCGCAACGGATTCCTGGCCCTGAAGATAGATCCGGCGGAGCCGGTCGCCGACGTCCGCGCGGTGTGGTTCCGCGAGGGGCGGTTCGAGGTGACCGGGTTGCTGGCCTACACCGGCCTGGACGACGACGACCAGCACCGCCACGCCACGCTCGCGCTGCGTCACAGCGATCCGGGCCACAGCGATCCGGGCCGCAACGATTCGGACCACAACGATCCGGACCACAACGATCCGGCCGCGACCGTGCGGGTCGCCGCCACCGTCCAGGGGGTCCGGTTCCACGCCGCGCTCTCGCTGTGCGACGTGCTGGCCGCCACCCCCGACTCGCAGGGCTCCTGGGAGCCCTACCTGGAGGTGGACGGCGTCGACCGCGCGCTGCCACTGGGCGCCAGGCTCGACGACGTCGAGGGCAAGCGCCGCCGCGTCCACTATCCCCACGCGCTCGTGGACGGCGTGCCGATCCGGCCCAGCTTCACTCAAGGCGACGAGCTGCTCCTGGAGGTGGGAGCGTGAGGATCGCGTTCCTGCTCCCCTCGGCGTACGGCATGCGCGGTGACGTGCGGGCGATGCTGAACCTCGCAGGAGGGCTGGCCGCACGGCACGAGGTGGAGGTGGTGAGCGTCCGGCGCACCAGGGAGACGCCGTTCTTCCCGGTCGACCGCCAGGTGACGCTGCGCTGGCTCGTGGACGCCCGGCCCGGTGTCCATCACCTGCTGCCCCGGGGACAGGTGCGCACCGAGGTGGCGCTCTGGCGGATGCTGCGCGGTCTGCACGCCGACGTCCTGATCACCACCCGGCCGTCGCTGAGCGTGCAGGCCGCCAGGTATGCCCCGCGAGACGTCGTCCGCATCGCCAGAGAGTGGGGCAGGCCGTCGGTGCCCGGCCCGGTGCGCCGGTTCTATCCCCGGCTCGACGCCGTGGTGGCGAGCACCGCCGGCCGGCGGGACGAGTGGGTGCGGCTGCTCGACGACGACCTGTCGGTCCACGTCATCCCCGACGCCCTGCCCGGGACGCCCTGGCCGCGCTCCCGCATGGACAACCGGATCGTCAGCGCCGGGGGCAGGCTGGTGTCCGGCAAGTCGTACGACCGGCTCGTGCGGGCCTTCGCGATCGTCGCCGACAAGCGGCCCGACTGGCGGCTGCGGTTGTACGGCGGGGGCCCGGAGGAGCGGCGGCTGCGCGCCCTCGTCCGCGACCTCGACCTGCACAACCACGTGTACTTCATGGGCACGACGCCCGACCTCCCCGGCGAGTTCGCCAAGGCGTCCATCGTCGCGGTGCCGTCGCGGCACGAGGTGCTGGGCATGACCGTCATCGAGGCGCTGAGCTGCGGGGTGCCGGTCGTGGGCTTCGTCGGATCCCGCGGGCCCGCCGAGTTCCTCCGTCCGGGCCGCGACAGCGTGCTGGTCCAGGAGGGGGAGGGCGGCGACGCCGAGTCGCTCGCCTGCGCGCTGCTCACCCTCGTCGACGACGAACGCCGCCGCATGAAGCTGGCGGCCGGGGCGCTGGAGACCGCGTCCGCCCACGCCGCGCCGGCCGTCGCGGTCCGCTGGGAGGAGCTCATGTACGGCCTGCGCTCCCGCCCCTGACCCGTCACGTCCGTCAGTGGATCACAACCCGATCACAAGGGCCTGCCGTGATGCTGGGGGTCCCGTAGAAAAGATGATCGTGGAAATCGGGAGGGAAGCGGCATGACGAACACCGCTGTGCGTCTGGGAAGTTCTGCGATGGTGACGGCTCTCGCCGTGAGCGTCGCGCTGGGCGGTGCCACGTCCGCGAGCGCGGCGGAGATCACGGCGGGCAGCACGTCTACGAGCGCGGCGGAGATCACGGCGGGCAGCACGTCCGCGAGCGCGGCCGTGCGGCTGGGGCCGTACGGCTACGGCGACGTGAAGCTGGGGATGAGCGCCAAGCAGGCCCGGAAGACCGGAAAGATCGTCAAGAAGCTCGGCGGTGAGGGCTGCTCGGGCTGGGACCTGAAGGCGCACCCGACCCCCAAGGACAGGGTCGGCCTGTTCGTCTCGAAGAAGCTCGGCGTGGCCGCGATCTTCGCGTTCAAGGGGGTCAGGACTCCGGAGGGCGCCGGGATCGGCTCCACCATGAAGCAGTTGAAGAAGGCCTACCCTCACCTCAGGACGGCCGCCAGTGGCTACCCGGTCACCTCGGTCCCGGGAAACCGCAAGGCTTCCTACTCGTTCCTGCTGTCCCACGGCAAGGTGTACGAGATGGTCCTGGCCCTCGACAACCAGGACTGCTTCAACTAGCGCGCGCCTTCGACCAGCGCCCGCCGGGCTGAATCAGTCGCCGGGCTTGCTGAGGTACGTGGCGGCGGCGGCGACGGAGTCGTGGATCGGCAGCTCCGTGTCGAGGCCGGTGATCCTGAGCATCCGGGCGAAGCGCCCGTGGGCGCCGCTGAGCGCCAGGCGCCCGCCGGCCGCCCTGACGGCGGTCAGGGCTCCCATGAGGACGCTCAGCCCGGTCGAGTCGCAGAACTTGAGCCCGTCGGCGTCGATCACGATCCTGGGCGGCGTGCGCAGCCCGACGGCCTCGGCCAGACAGGCGCGCAGCGAGTGGGCGGAGCCCAGGTCCAGGTCGCCGAACATCCGGATGACGACGACGTCCTCGTCCAGGACGGTGAGCATGGAGAAGGTGTCGGGCTGTCCGTGCCTTCCCGGTTCCACTCGCGCTCGCCCCTGCTCACCTGGCCCTGCCGTCCGGCCGTCGCCTCACGACCCGCCGGAGCTGCTGTCCGTCAATGATTGCACATGGCAAATGATGCCCGGGCCAGACCGTCAGGGCCGTTCCCTGCGGACGAGCAGCATGGCGGCGTCGTCCGGGACGGGCCCGCCGACGTGCGAGACCAGGTCGCGTTCCAGCAGGTCGAGGGCGTCCTGCGGGTCGCCCGCCCGCAGCAGGCGGGGCGCCCGGTCCTCCAGGGGATAGAAGGATCCACCCCGGTCGCGTGCCTCGCACACGCCGTCGGTGTAGAAGAGGATCTGGTCGCCCTCGCGGAACGCGCATCTGTACGGCTCGGGGCCGGTGGGGGCGAGCGCGACCAGGCCGAGCGGCGGCGCCTCCTCGCGCGGTTCGAGCCGGTGGACACGGCCGTCGCACGTGAGCAGCAGAGGCGGCGGGTGGCCGTAGTTGAGCAGCGAGATCTCGCCCTCGCGCACCTCCGCGAGCACGGCGGTGACGAACTTCTCCCCGCCGAGCCGCCGCGCGAGGTGGTCCTCCAGACGCCGGCCGACATCGGCGAGCGCCGGCTCGTCGTAGGCGGCCTCCCGGAAGGCGCCGACCACCGAGGCCGCCGTCTCCACCGCGTCCAGGCCCTTGCCCTGCACGTCGCCGACGATCAGCCGGACGCCGTCCGGCCCTCTGGCGATGTCGTACAGGTCCCCGCCGATGCGTGCCTCCACGGCGGCGGAGGTGTAGGACAGGGCGATGCGCAGGTCGCCCGCGCGGCGGGGCACCGGGGGCAGCAGCACGCGCTGGACCGTCTCGGCGACGAGACGGACGTCCGCGAGCTTGCGCTCGCCCTCGGCCCGGAGCCGGCACGCCAGCATGGCGGCCGTGGTGACCCCGACGATCGCGACCAGCGTGATGGTGATCTGCGGACGGCCGAGCAGTTCGTCGTGATAGGCCAGCGGCACGGACAGGACGAGCGCGACCAGCCCGGCCAGCGCCGTGTGGCGCACGCCGCCCGTCACGGCGGCCAGCGCGGGCCCGAGGGTCAGCAACGGCAGCAGGCCCAGGGACGGCCCGGCGAGCAGGTCGAGCACGACCACCGTCGCCATGGCGGCGAACGGCAGCGTGCGGAGGACAGCTTGGGTTCCCATCCGCGACTCCAGCGCCGCTACGAACCGGTTCATGGATGCATTCCCGGCATCGCCCGCCCTACCCGCCGTATCGGGACCGCGACGCTGGATACCGGTTACGGGTATCGTTGAAGGATGCACGGCTACAGCGCGGACAAGCAGGCCTACCTCACCCGCCTGCGCCGGATCGAGGGACAGATCCGGGGGCTGCAGCGGATGGTGGACGAGGAGGCCTACTGCATCGACATCCTCACTCAGGTCTCGGCGGCCACCCGCGCCCTCCAGGCGGTGGCGCTCGGCCTGCTGGAGGACCACATCGCCCACTGCGTCGCCGACGCCGTCAAGAGCGGAGGCCCGGAGGCCGGCGAGAAGGTGAAGGAGGCCTCGGCGGCCATCGCCCGGCTCGTCAGGTCGTGACGCCTGTTGGTCATCGCCTGTTCGTGACGGCCTGTCGGTGATCGCCCGTCCGGGCGGCCGGACGGATCACCGCGGTTGAGCAACCGTCCCGGGCCCACCATATGCCCGGGACGGTCCGTGCTCTCAGTGCCTTCAGCGGCTCGCCGAAGTCCGCAATCCGAGCGCGTTGTCGAGCTCTTCCAAGGTCAGTCGGTTCTCCGTGATGTTCACGGCCTCCAGCACCTCGGCGTAGAGCGCGATTTCGTCCAACGCGACACGGTCGTGGACCCGAGAGTCCAGGTCGTCGTGCCCCACCGCGTCGTCCTTCCTTCCGCAGCCCACACCCATCACGAGGTTACGTCCGGGTACCCTGCCGCGACATGGCCCATCGTGACCATTCCGACCCGCACCCCTCGTCCCTCCGGGACCATTTCCCCGATACCGAGATCACAATTCGATGAAAAAGACGGTGATGGGGGGAAGGGATTGCTAAAGCGGAGGTAAGGACGAAATATCCGAATTGGATGTTTCGAACAGCCAACCGCCGGACTCGTCCAGGTCAGGCTTGCGCCGCTCCGCCGCCTCCTGCGGGCGCGGGTCGTCCCGCTGGTGGATCAGGCACTTCACGACCGCGGAGCATACCGCGAAGCCCTCGGGCGGCGCGGGCGTGCCGGTCAGGGCGCACCAGGCCAGGCCGGTCGCGTACGCGGAGCCGAGCAGGGCGGCGGCCGTCTCCCGGTCGGGCGGGACCAGCCCCGGCGGCAGCTCGCCGCCGGCCGGCCAGCAGCCCCGCAGCGGGTGGGCGGGCTCGGCGAGCGCGAGATAGAGGGCCTGCCGGAGTTCGTCGTCCATCCACGGATAGAGCGCGGTGACCACCTGCGCGGTGTGCGAGCTGCCCGGCGCCGCCCAGGCGGGCTCGGACACGCCGCACACGCTCGACACGTCGGCGGCGAGCAGCGCGGCCGCCACGGCCCGCGGATCCATCCCGCGTGCGGCCGTGTAGCCCAGGGCCTCGATCAGGTCGTACAGGGTGTGCCGGAAGTGCTCGCCCGGCGCCCATTCGGGGAGCGTGGCCGGGACGAGGTGCGGCGGGCAGCGCGACAGCCAGGCCTGCCGTACGGCGCCGCCGGGCATGGCGTGCTGGTCCAGCCAGGGGCTGCCGAGCAGCGGCTCGGCCATCGCGATCAGCGCGTCGGCGCGCGGCCGGAACCGGGGGTCGGCGCGCAGCACGGTGGCGGTCTCGGCCATCAGCCCGGCCAGGCGCAGCCCCGCCTCCCGCGCGCCGGAGCGCATCCGCTCGGCGTAGAGGGCCACGAGCGCGTCGAGCGAGCCCATGGGCAGCCATCGCACCCAGTCGTCCCCGGGCAGCGGCCGGGCCAGGAACTCGCCGAACATCGACAGCATGACCTCGTTGCCGTCGAAGGCGGGCGCGTAGGCGCACCACATGATCGTGCCCCACACGGCGGCCACCGTCGCGGCCACGTCGCGGGCGAAGATCTGCTGGTAGACGCTGCCGCCGAGGGGGAAGTCCTCCCGGCGCAGCCCGCGGTGGGCGAGCAGCAGCGCGCGGAGCCGTTCGGTGATCTCGTGCGGGACGTCCGGGCCGACGAACCCCTGGGTGGACCCGCGGTCGTACGCGAAGTCGGGGCCCGCGGGGATCAGCGCGGGCGGGATCGCCACGCCCGGCGGGCTCGGCCGTGCGCCGGAGCGGACGGCCGGATGCAGCGGGGGAGCCGACAGGTGCCAGCGGCCGTCGACCCGGTCGAGGCGATACCAGCGGGCGTGCGCGCCGAACAGCCACCGGGCGCCGTCCGGAGTGACCAGCGCCCGCTGAGCCAGGGTGTGCGCCCGGGTGACGGGGGGAAGCAACGTCCACCGAGGGTCGCCGACGACGGCGCGCACGTCGCGCTCCATCGTGGTGAACCCGTCCCAGTACACGGGGCAGTGACCTCCGTCCTCCGGAGAGGACGGCTTCTCGCTTATCCCGGTTGACGCAGCCGGAGCAGGCCGATGCCCCTCCGGGGCACACGAATGCCGGGACGAACTCCGGCGGTCCCCTCGCTGGATCCGATGGTAGCTCGCCGCTCCCGGAGGCGGCGGGAGCGCCCGGCGCGGCGGAGACCGTCTGTGAAAGTTTCACGCGTCGGGAGGCGTTGAGCAGCACATATGCGTATTTCTACGGGTTGGTGGGTATCCCGGGGGGTGCCGGCCACTTGGCATGGGCTGCCGTGGCGTATTCCATAGGTGCTCGTGACGGAGATCCAGCAGGCCGGGACCGCCCGCGAGCGGGGCGCGGACGAGGCATCGGAGAAGATGGCGCCCGTGGACAGCTCTGGCGGGACGGCGACCGGTGAGCAGGCGGGGCCGCACTCGGGCCGGAGACGCTGGGCGACGTGGTGGCTCGTCCACTCGCCCGACCGCACGGCCCTGCTCATCTGGTTCTTCTGGCAGGTCGCCTCCTACATCTACCTGATCCTCGCGGCGCCGGGCCGTACGGAGGACGCGATCCTCGACCGGTTCAACCGGTATGACTCCTACAACTTCATGGACATCGCGAAGTACGGCTACGACGGCCGGCCGGACGACCCTGACTCGCCGCGGCTCGTCGCGTTCTTCCCCGGTCTGCCGCTGCTGCTGCGCTCCCTGCACGTGTTCATCCCGGACCTGAGGCTCGCCCTCGTCCTGATCTCGCTCGTCGCGAGCGCCGTCGTGGCGGTGGCGCTGTCGCGGCTGAGCGAGTCGTACCGGGAGGGCAGCGGCCCCTGGGCCGTGCTGGCGTTCTTCCTCAGCCCGTTCGCGGTGTTCCTGCTCGCCGGCTACACGGAGGGGCTGTTCCTCGCGCTGGCCATCCCCGCGTGGCTGCTGGCGCGCCGGGGCCGGTGGGAGTACGCCGCCGTCTGCGCCGCCTTCGCGTCGTCCATCCGCGTCTCCGGGCTCTTCCTCGCCCTCGGTCTGGTCGTGCAGTTCCTCGTCTCGCGCGACGGGCTGCGTGCCCCGAAGGGATGGCGGAACGCGCCGTGGCTGGTGCTGCCGGGCGTGCCGGTGCTGGCCTACATGATCTACCTCTGGCACCGCACCGGCGACCTGATGGCCTGGAAGGCGGCGGAGGCGCAGTACTGGGGCCGCTATCCCGAGGCGCCCTGGAACGTGTTCATCGACACCTGGCACAGGTCGCTCAACGAGCCCGTCCTGGCGACGTCGTACCGCGAGGAGATCCTGTCGGCGATCGTGCTGGTCCTGCTTATCATCGCGCGGCTGGTCCGGCGCAACTGGGCCGACGTCGCCTACCTGGCGCCGCAGGCGGTGGCGCTGCTGGCGATGTCGTCGTTCTACATGTCGGTGGGCCGGGCGTCGCTGCTGTGGTGGCCGCTCTACATCTCGGTCGGCGTCGTCGGCAGCCGAAAGCCCTGGGTCATGATGGCCTACCTCGCGGTCGCCGCGCCGGTGTGGGCAATCAATGTCGGAAATTTCACCACAGGCGCCTGGATCGGTTGATCCACCTCTGACTAACTTCTCCACGTATGGGGGCATTTGTCACGGGAGTGGCGGTTGTTGCGGTTGTGGTGGCCGGTCTGCCACCGGCGGCCGACACCTACCGGGTGAACGTCCTCACCTACAACGTCTGCGCGGCGGGCAACAGCGCCGGCACCTGCGTACGCGACCTCACTCCCGGGCACCGCAGGACCTGGGCCGGTCAGGTCTCCACGCTGATCCGGTCGAGGGACGTGGACGTCGCCTCGTTCACCGAGATGTGCTACGCCCAGGTGGGCCTGCTCCGGCGTGAGCTGCCCGGCTACCGCCTCGTCTGGTACGGCTACGCCAAGGGCGGCGGGCCGGGCCGCGAGGACCGGTGCCGCACGTTGTGGAGCGACCTCACCCCGGACACGGCCCCGCCCGACGGCAAGACCTTCGGCATGGCGCTGGCGCTGAAGAACGGTGCGGACGGCCCGCCGCTGCGGCGGCTGCTGCGCACCGACCACGCCCCGGCCGTGCCGGGTGAGACGATCCACCCGCGCGGCCTGCTGTGCGCCACCGGCCGGGTCGGCCCGCGCCGCTCGGTCTGCTGCGTGACCCACATCTCCGACACCGAGACCCCGCGGCAGGTCACCGGACTGGTGTCGACGTACGCCGGGAACGCCCCGGTGATCCTCACCGGCGACTTCAACCGCGAGCCCGGTCACGACCAGCTGACCGACGTGTACGGCATGGGCCTGGGCGAGGGCGGCTACACCGAGGTCGACGCCACGTCGTGCGGGGTCGCGCGCCGGGGCGGCGAGCCCACCACGCGCGGCGGCCGGAAGATCGACTACATCTTCGCGACCGAGGCCGACTACCGTCCGGGCGGAGCCGAGGTCGTCAGGACCGACCCGGAGCTGTCCGACCACCTGGCGCTGGCCGGCACGCTCATCGGGACCGAACCGAGGCCGCGGCGTGACGGCGGGCCTTGGCGAGGTAGTTGTCCGGCGTGCGCGCGAAGGAGGCGCGGTCGTCGTCGGTGAGCTCGCGGACGACCTTCCCCGGCACGCCCGCGACCAGCACGCCCGCCGGGATGCGGCGGCCGGGCGGCACGACGGCCCCGGCCGCGATCAGGGATCCGGCCCCGACGACCGCCCCGCCGAGCACGACCGCCCCGATGCCCACGAGGGCGCCGGTCTCGATGTGCGCGCCGTGCACCATCGCCCGGTGGCCGAGACTCACCCGGTCCTCCAGGATCGCGGGCTCACGGGGATCGGCGTGCAGGCAGCACAGGTCCTGGATGTTGACCTCGGCGCCGACCTCGATGCGCTCGTCGTCGCCGCGCAGCACAGAGCCGTACCAGACGTTCGCGCCGCGTCCGAGCCGCACCCTCCCGACGACCACCGCCCCGGGGGCCACCCAGGCCTCGGGATGGATGATCGGCGTGGCGTCGTCGTCCAGGTCGGCGATGTACGGCATGGAGCCATGATCCCACGAGCCCCGCGCCGGGCCTGATGCGGCGTCTATTCCGCCGGCCGCTCGAGGCGTTCAGGTTGCGATGTGCGACGGATAGCAGGAAAGTCGTGTCCTGGCTGCGTTACCGTCGTTATCTCCAACCCCAGGGTTTCTCATGACGAATCAGACCGACAACTTCCCCGACCTGATGAGTGACGACTCCTTCGAAGTCGTGATGCGTGGGTACAGCCGCAGGCAGGTCCACGACTACATGGTCCGGACCCGCAACCAGATCCGGGACCTGGAGGAACGGCTCGCTCGCACGATCGACCAGGCGGAGCAGAGCCGCCTTGAGCTGGCCGAGGCGCGGCGGAGGATGACGGAGTCGCCGCAGAACCCCGACGAGCTGGGGGAGCGGCTCAGCCAGATACTCAAGCTGGCGCAGGAGGAGGCGGCGGCCAACAAGGAGGCGTCCGAGGCGGAGGCCAGGAGGCTGCGCGAGACCTCGGCGGCCGAGGCCGAACGGCTGGTGACGTCGGCGCGTGAGCAGGCCGACGCGATCAGGGCCGCCGCTCAGGAGGAGGCCGAGCGCCGCGTCGCCGACGCCACCGCCACGTCGGAGCGGCTGCTCGCGCAGGCGGGCGCGGACGCGGAGGGGACGCTGGGCGCGGCCCGCGCGGAGGCGGATGAGACCCTGCGCTCCGCCCGCGCGGAGGGGGAGCGGCAGCTCACCGCCGCCCGGATGGAGGCGGAGCGGCTGCTCGTCGAGGCGCGCGGGCAGGCCGAGGCCATGCTGGCGGCGGCGCAGCAGCGGGTGAACGCGCTGGACGAGCACACCGGCCGCCGGGTGGCCTACCTCACCGACACCCACACGGAGGTCGTGCGCCGGCTCAACGAGATCGGCTCGGTGCTCGGCGACCTGATGCACCGCGAGACCGCGGCCGGCCCGCTGATCGACGAGGCCGCCGTGCTGCCGCCCGCGCCGCAGGTGCACGCCATCGCCGCGGGCGCGCCGGACCAGGGGCACGATCAGTCGTACGAGCAGCCGCACGAGCCGGTCGAGGGCCCGCGGCAGGCCCTGGAGGCCGCGCCGTCCGGGCACGAGGCGAATGACGCCGCCACCGGTCAGGGGCCGATGGACGGCGACGAGGACGACGCGGTCCTGATCGTGGACGACGGACGCCACGAGAACGGTCACGACGCGACGTCGTCGCCCGAGGACACCGACGTCAACCTCGGCCGTGTGCGGCGTGCCCTGCCGGACGGGGAGTCGGTCGCCAACAAGTGAGCCGGCAGGCGAGCCCGTCCGTGCCGGTGACCGCGAGGTCGTGTGACCGCGTGGTTGTGTGACCGCGTGTGACCGCGTGGTTGTGTGACGGAGCATGTGAGGACTGGTAGCGGAAGCCCCCGCCCCCGATCGGGTCGGGGGCTTCCGCGCTCATGGATCGGCGGCGCGTGCCTCCTGCTCGCGCAACAGCTCACGCAGTCCGTCGGGCTCGTCGGCGTCGATGGTCATCGCGCATCCCGCCGCCCGCTGCGCCGAGGTGAGCGGGTGGTGCCGGGTCGCCCACCACCGGCCCGCGTCACTCCGCCAGATCGTCCACTCCGGAAACTCCCGGGCGATCTCGGCGAGGCGTCGGTCCAAGGACATCCGTACACCTTCCCTCGCCGCATGCCCGGGTGTTCTTGACGTCTCCTCCTCAAGGTGCGGGACATCTCTAGAGAAATCAATGATCGGGATGGTCAGGTCAACGTTGCCTCTTGACCTAGGCGTCGAAGTCGTACTGGAGTACATACGACGCCGCGTCCAGGATCATCTCGTTGACCTCGACCGGCACGCCCCCTTCGGCGAAGGCCACCCGGGTGACGGAGATCACAGGCGTGCCGGCCGGAAGGCTCAGCGACTCGGCCTCCCCGGGCAGCGGCATCCGCGCCCGCACCTCCTCGCTGAAGTGGACGGGAGGCCGGCCGAGCTCGCCCAGCCGGGCGTACACCCCGCCCGGACCGGTGTCGGGCAGGACGACCGCCGTGCCCTCCACGAGATCGGCGGGAAAGTGGGAGGCCGCGAGCTGCACCGGACGGCCGTCCACCGAGTAGCGGCGGCGGCGCACCCACACCTCGCCGGTGCCGAGCACGCGGGCGACCTGCTCGCTCGCCGGCTCGCGCAGGATGGTCACCTCGTCCACGACGTACGACCGGCCCCGGGTGTCGGAGTCCCAGATGGCCAGGCCCTGGGCCCACTGCTCCCGGGAGAGCCGGCGGGACCCGTGGCGGCGGATGGGGCGGAACAGCCGCACATAGACGCCCGATCCCCGCTTCGGCACGGCGAGCCCTTCGTTGATCAGCACGGCGAGCGCCTGCCGCGCGGTGGCCCGTGCGACGCCGTGCTCCTTCATGAGCGCGTTCTCGCCCGGTAGCCGGTCGCCGTCACCGAGTGCTCCGGACAGGATCTGATCGCGCAGCCTGTCGGCGATGCGGCGATAGATCGGGGACTCGTGATGCACCGACGGGGATTCCGTCACGTTTGATCACCCTCTGTCACCAACGGGGGTTTGGCGTCTCCAGAGAACTTGCCCCGTCTTGTCCACGATCGCACAGAGTCTTGGGTGCGTCTTGTGCTTACTTTTGGCTGATCGTGCCGGTGTGGCGATCTATGGGGGTTATAGCCGTCCGCATCCGTGGAACGGTCCCTTCCGGTATTGCCGACACCGGGAACGCTCTGTCATCACGACCACGACAAGATCGGATATTTCGGTACATAATGCGGTGACGAAGGAGTTGCCGATGGTTCTCAGCCGTGCCGAATGCCAGGACCTCGACGCCAAGGACCCGCTCGGGGAGTTCAGGGACGAGTTCTCGCTGCCTCCCGGGGTCGTCTACCTGCTGGGCAACTCGCTCGGCGCGCTACCGAGGCGTACGCCGGAACGCGTGGCCCACACGGTCGAGACCGAGTGGGGGGTGCATCTCGGGGCGAGCTGGAACACGGCCGGCTGGTGGGACATGCCGCAGAGCACCGGCGACCGCATCGCGCCCCTCATCGGCGCGCGCCCCGGCGACGTGCTGGCGGGCGACTCCACCTCGGTGAACATCTTCAAGGTGGTCACGGCCGCCCTCCCGCTGCGGCCCGGCCGCCGTGTGATCGTCTCCGACCTCGACAACTTCCCCACCGACCGGTACGTCGTGGAGGGCGCCGCCCGGGCGCTCGGCGCGTACGAGATCCGGGACATCGGCGAGACCGGCCGTTCGCTGGAGGACGCCCTCGGCGAGGACGTCGCGCTCGTGCTGCTGTCGCACGTGGACTACCGGACCGGCGCGGCCAGGGACATGGCGGCGGTGACGCGACTCGTCCGGGCGGCCGGGGCGCTCATGGTCTGGGACCTGTGCCACAGCGCCGGGGCGCTGCCCGTGCGGGTGGGCGAGGCGGACTTCGCCGTCGGCTGCACCTACAAGTACCTGAACGGCGGGCCCGGGGCCCCCGCCTACCTGTACGTCGCGCCGCGCCACCAGGACGCCGTCCACAACGTGCTGTCGGGCTGGCACGGCCACGCCGCGCCCTTCGACTTCGAACCGCACTACCGCCCCGCCCCGGGTGTGCGCCGCTTCGCCACGGGCAGCCCGCCGATCCTGTCGTACGCCGCGCTGAACGCGTCCCTCGACATCTGGGAGCGGGTGGACCTGGACGAGGTCAGAGCCAAGAGCGTGGCCCTGACCTCGCTGTTCATCGACCTGCTCGACGATCTCGTCGACCCGGGGCTCGGGCTGGCCCTGGCCACCCCGCGCGACCCGGAGCGGCGGGGAAGCCAGGTCAGCTACCTTCACCCGCAGGGCTACCCCGTGGTGCGCGCGCTCGCGGACCGGGGGGTGGTGGGCGACTACCGCGAGCCGGACTTCGTCCGTTTCGGCTTCGCCCCGCTGTACCTGCGCCATGTCGACGTGCACGACGCGGCGACGGCGCTGGCCGATGTGCTCCGCGAGGAGCTGTGGCGGGACGAGCGCTACGCGCGGCGGCTCACCGTCACCTGACGTGCGTCAGCGGCCGCGGCGGGCCAGCCCGGCGACGATGTCGCCGGCCAGTGCCACGCAGCGGTCGCAGATGCGCCCGCCCTCGCCGTGGACCATGTGGACGCGCGGGCCCGGCGGCCTGCGGCAGAAGGAGCAGGCGGCGTCGCGCTTCATGCGGCGGTTGACCAGGTGCCGGTGGGCGAAGGCGGGCGTGAAGCGTCTGCGCGAGCTCCGCCTGATGTACCCGAACCGCTCACCGATGGCGGTCCAGGACACGCCGGCCTCGCGGGCCCGGCGCACCGCGAGATCGAGCAGGGCGTCCACCTCGCCACCCGGTTCGCCGGACAGGTCCCGGCACAGGGCGATCGTGGCGGACAGGACTTCCAGGGGGTCTTCGGGGTCGGATGCGCGCGAGCGGGCCCGCTCGAGTAACTCAGATGCCTCCATGGCGGACACCATAGGCCGCCGTACAAAGACGATCAAGCGTGCCTTAAGGCGCGATCGGAGTCTCACTCTGCGTAGGCTGGGCCGGTGAGAATGCCCGAGGGGCGGGCGCGCGAGCTGTTCGCGGCGGCCCCGGTGGCCCGCCTCGCCACCGCAGCAGTCGGGGGTGCGCCGCGGCTCGTCCCGGTCACGTTCGCCGTGCTGCGGGACGGTGAGAAGGACACCGTGGTGACGGCGGTGGACCACAAGCCGAAGGCCACGACCGACCTGCGACGGCTGCGCGACATCCGCGACGATCCCCGCGTCTGCCTGCTGGCCGACCACTACGAGGACGACTGGGAACGGCTGTGGTGGGTGCGCGCCGACGGGCACGCCCGCGTCGTGGAGGGCGGCGACGAGCGCGAGCGGGCCGTGGCGTGGCTGGTGCGCAAGTACGCCCAGTATCGCGAGCGTCCCCCGGCCGGGCCGGCGATCCTCGTCCGGGTCGAGCGCTGGTCGGGCTGGTCGTACGGCGAGATGTAGGCCGGCCGGCGTGGTCAGGCGGGCGGGAAGGGGTCGTCTCCCCGGGCGATCGCGTCGAGCATGCGGGCCGTGAACGCCTGGGCCGCGCGGTGGATGCCGGGCCCGAAACTGACCCTGGCCACGCCGAGGGCCGCGAGATCGCGGATGGCCGGCACGCCGGGCCGGAACAGCACGTTGATCGGGCCGCCGATCTCCCGGGCGAGGGCGCCGATCACCTCGGGGTCGCTCACGAGGATCGGGTAGACGCAGTCGGCGCCGGCCGTGAGGTAGCGGCCGCCCCGGTCGAGCGCCTCCGCGAGCCTCTCGCCGGGGGTTCCCGAGCCGTGGATGAAGGTGTCCACGCGGGCGTTGATCACGAGGTCGGTCCCGGCCTCGGCCGCCGCCGCCCGTACGGCGGCCAGGAAGTCCGCCTGCTCACCGGAGTCGATCATCGCTCCGGTCGCCGGGTCGGAGTCCTCCAGGTTGCAGCCCACGGCGCCCGCGGCGGCGAGCCGTTCGACGAGTTCGGCGGGCTTCAGGCCGTAACCGCGCTCGACGTCGGCGGTCACGGGGACCGCGACGGCCCGGGTGATGCGGGCCACGGCCGCGAACATCTCGTCCACCGGCGTGTCCTGCCCGTCCTCGTAGCCCAGGGCGGCGGCGACGGACGCGCTGCCGGTGGCGACGGCGGGGAAGCCGGCGGCCTCGACGGCGCGCGCCGACGCGGCGTCCCAGGCGTTGGGCAGCACGACGGGGTCGCCGGGCACGTGGAGCGCCCGCAGGGCCGCGGCCTTCTCGCGAATCTCAGTCACGAGGACACCCTAGAGAGCCCGGCCGGTAGAAACGCCACCGGTGGCCGGAATGAGGGGAAACCGGTCCTGATTTGAGGGGTCGAGTCTGGTGTCGTGGCCCTTCTGCCATTGGATACGCTCGCGAAACCGGCCCCCGATCCCCCGACCCCATTCGTCAGGAGAGTTTCATGAGCGACATCGACAGCGCCGCCGACCAGGCCGGAGCGGGCAGCCGTCCCCGAGTGGACTTCTACTTCGACCCCGTCTGCCCGTTCGCGTGGGTCACGTCGCGGTGGATTCTGGAGGTCGAGAAGCAGCGCGACATCGACCTGCGGTTCCGGGTGATGAGTCTTTCCGTGCTCAACGAGGGCAAGGAGGACCTGTCCGACTTCTACCGCGAGGCGGTGCCCAGGTGGCGGGGCCCGGTCCGGGTGTGCATCGCCGCCGCGCAGCACCACGGTGAGGGTGTGCTGCGCGACCTGTACACCGCGATGGGCACCCGCATCCACAACCAGGACAACAAGGACTACGGGGTCGTGGCCAAGGAGGCGCTCGCCGAGGTCGGGCTGCCGGTCGAACTGGCCGACGCCGCCGGCACGGACGAGTACGACGAGGCCCTGCGCCGGATGCACCACGAGGGCATGGATCCGGTCGGCGACGAGGTGGGCACGCCGACGATCCACATCGACGGCGTGGCGTTCTTCGGCCCGGTGATGACCCGCATCCCGCGGGGCGAGGAGGCGGCCCGCATCTTCGACGGCGCCGTCGCCATGGCGAAGTTCCCGTACTTCTACGAGATCAAGCGCAGCCGTAACACCGACCCCGAATTCGACTGACCGGTGCCCCTCACCTCGGCGGCTCCTCCGGGGGCCGCCGGGGCGCCGCCTTGCGCGTGCTCCTGAACAGCGAACGCATGGTCGCCAGCGCGGGAGCCCTGTCGTCGGACCGCCTGGCCAGGCTGATCGTCCGGTGCAGGCCCGGCGGGGCGAGCCGCCGTACGCTGAGGGGGTTTTCCGCCAGCTCGGCCACGGTCCTCGGCACGAGGGCGAGGCCCATGCCGCCGCTGGCGAGGGCGCACGACATGCCGTAGTTGCCCGTCTCGTACGCCACGACGGGCGGCGCGAGCCCCTCGCGGCGGAACAGCGCCTCGAGCGCCTCCCGGTTGGCCAGCCCACGCGAGCCGCTGATCAGCGGCCGGCCGGCGAGCTCGGGCCACGGCAGCGGCTCGGCCGGATCGGTGAGCGCGTGCCCGGGGGCGGCCACCAGCACCAGCTCCTCCACCAGCAGCGCCTCGACGACGACCCCGGAGGGCAGCGCGGGGGCGGGCTGATGTTCGTAGGTGTGCGTGAGCACGAGATCCGCCTCGCCCGCGGCCAGCGCGGGCAGCCCTGACGGCGGTTCGTACTCCCTCACATTCACCTCCACGGCGGGGTGAGCCCGCCGGAACGCCGCGAGGACCGGCGGCAGCAGGTGGATGCCGGCGGTCGTGAACGTGCCGATCGTGATGTGGCCGCCGGACAGGCCGGCGAGCGCGGCCAGGCCGTGCCGGGCCCGTTCCAGCTCGTCGAGCACCCGCCGGGCGTGCTCCACCAGCAGCTCGCCCGCCGCGGTGAGCGTGGCGCCCCGGCGGTGCCGGATCACGAGTACGGCTCCCGCCTCCCGTTCCAGCTTGGCGATCTGCTGCGACAGCGCGGGCGGTGTGTAGCCGAGGCGGGCGGCGGCCCGGGTGATCGAGCCGGCCTCGGCGACCGAGACCAGCGCCGCGAGGCGTGTCACGTCGTGCATGAAGCAATGCTTAACACCGCCTCGCCAAATGTGACATACCTCACGAAGGCTTCGCTCCCGCATCCTCGACTCACGACCCGATGGGAACTGGAGGAGCGGATGACCACAACACGATCGACCCGGCCGTTCGAGGTATGTGTGATCGGCGCGGGGCCGCGCGGGATGTCGGTGATCGAGCGGCTGTGCGCCAACGCGCGGCGGCTGCCGCCGCGAGCACGCGTCCTGCTGCACGTCGTGGATCCGTACCCGCCGGGGGCGGGCCAGGTGTGGCGCACCGACCAGCCGGGCCAGCTGCTCATGAACACCGTCGCCTCGCAGGTCACGCTCTTCACCGACCCCAGCGTCGACATCCGGGGGCCGCTGGAGACGGGCCCCAGCCTGTACGAGTGGGCGCGGCACCTGGTGCTCTTCGCCGACAGCGGGCTCTCGGCGGAGGGCGTCGCGGAGGACGTGCTCGCCGAGGCGCGCCGGCTCGGGCCCGACACCTACCCCACCCGCGCCTTCTACGGGCGCTACCTGCGCTGGGTGTTCGAGCGGGTGGTCGCGCGGGCGCCCCGGCAGGTGGAGGTGCGGGTGCACGCCACGCGGGCGACCGCGCTCGACGACGTGCCCGGCACCGGCGCGCAGCGGGTGGTGCTCGAGGACGGCACCGTGCTCGGCTCGCTCGACGCGGTGGTCCTGGCCCAGGGGCACCTGCCGGTCGAGCTCTCGGCCGCCGAGCGGGAGGCGGCCGCGTACGCCGCCGCCCACGGACTGGTCCACGTGCCGCCCGCCAACCCCGCCGACGCCGATCTCAGTGAAGTGCGGCCGGGGGAGGCGGTGCTGCTGCGCGGGCTCGGGCTCAACTTCTTCGACCACATGGCCCTGCTGACGCTCGGACGCGGCGGCCGGTTCGAGCGCGGTGAGGCGGGCCGCCTCGTCTATCGGCCCTCCGGCCGCGAGCCCCGCCTGTACGCCGGATCGCGCCGGGGCATCCCGTATCAGTCGCGCGGGGAGAACCAGAAGGGCGTCGAGGGCAGGCACGAGCCGCTGGTGCTCACGCCGGGCAGGATCGCGTCGCTGGCCGCGCGCTCGGCCGCCCGCGGCGGGCTCGACTTCCGCGCCGACCTGTGGCCGCTGATCGCGAAGGAGGTGGAGACCGTCTACTACGCGACCCTCCTGGCGCGGCGGGACTGCGAGTGCATGGCCGGCCGTTTCCGCACCGCCTACCTCGCCCACGCGTGGGGCGACGCCGGGGAGGCCATGGTGCTGGACGCCTTCGGCATCGGCCCGGCGGTGCGGTGGGACTGGGAGCGCGTGGCCGAGCCCTACCGGGGGATCGGCTTCGGCGGCCCGGACGACTTCCGCGAGTGGCTGACCGCCTATCTGCGGACCGACCTGGCGCAGGCCCGCGAGGGCAATGTGAGCGGGCCGTTGAAAGCCGCCCTCGACGTGCTGCGCGACCTGCGCAACGAGGTCAGGCAGGTGGTCGACCACGGCGGGCTCACCGGGCGCTCGCACCGCGACGACCTCGACCGGTGGTACACGCCGCTCAACGCGTTCCTGTCCATCGGGCCGCCGGCCGAGCGGGTCGAGCAGATGATCGCGCTCATCGAGGCGGGTGTGCTGACCGTCGTCGGTCCCGACATGCGGGTGCACGCCCGTGACGGCGCCTTCGAGGCCGAGTCGGCCGCCGTGCCGGGCTCCGCCGTACGGGCCAGGGTGCTCGTCGAGGCGCGCCTGCCCGAGATCGACCTGCGGCGCACGGCCGACCCCCTGCTGCGCCACCTGCTCGGCACCGGCCAGTGCCGGGCGTACGTGATCGGCGGGCGGCGTGGGGAGGACGGGCACGAGACGGGCGGCCTCGCGGTCACCCGCCGGCCCTACCGGCTCCTGGACGCGGACGGGCGGGCCCACCCGCGGCGGTTCGCGTACGGCGTGCCCACCGAGTCGGTCCACTGGGTGACGGCCGCGGGCGTGCGGCCGGGAGTGAACTCCGTGATCCTGGGCGACTCCGACGCCATCGCCCGCAGCGTGCTCGCGCTGACGCCCGCGCGGGCCCTTCCGCGCCGCCGTGTCGCCCGCGTGCCCGCCGGCCCGCGTACGGCTCTCGCCTGCGGCGTGACGCGGACGGGCGTCCGATGAGCGACCTCGGCAGTGACCTCGATCTGGGCCTGCTGTCCCCCGTCCGGGTGGGTTCGGCGGCGGAGCGGGCGACCGGCGACGGCGCGTGGCTGCGCGCGATGCTCGACGCGGAGGCCGCCCTGGTCCGCGCGCAGGCCCGGCTGGGGGTCGTCCCGATGGAGGCCGCGGAGACGATCGGCAAGGTGGCGGAGGCGGGCGGACTCGACCTGGCGGCCCTGGCCCTGCGCGCCCGCGAGGCGGCCAACCCCGTCGTGGCGCTGGTCGAGGACCTGACGGCCGCCGTGGCGGTGGTGGACCCGGCCGCGGCGGAGTACGTGCACCGCGGCTCCACGAGCCAGGACATCATGGACACGGCCGCCATGCTGGTGTCCGCCAGGACCCTCGACCTGATCACCGCCGACCTGGACCGGGCCGCGACCGCGCTCGCGGGGCTCGCCGCGCGGCATCGCGACACGCTGATGCCGGGCCGCACGCTGACCCAGCAGGCGGTGCCCACCACGTTCGGCCTGAAGGCGGCCGGGTGGCTGCACGCCGTACGGGCCGCCCTGGCACGGCTGCGGCGGGTCCGCGCGGAGTTGCCGGCCGAGCTCGGCGGCGCCGCCGGCACGCTGGCGGGCTACGTGGAGTACGCGCGGATCGCCGGGGTGCCCGACCTCGAGGCGTACCCTGAGCGGCTGATCGCCGCGTTCGCCGCCGAGGTGGGGCTGGCCGAGCCGGTGGTCCCCTGGCACGTCCTGCGGATCCCGATCGCCGACCTCGCCGGGGCGCTGGCCCTCACCTCGGGAGTGCTCGGGAAGATCGCGGTGGACGTGCAGTCGCTGTCGCGCACCGAGGTGGCCGAGGTCGTGGAGCCGGCCGCTCCCGGCCGGGGCGTGTCGTCGGCGATGCCGCACAAGCGCAACCCGGTCCTCGCCACCCTCGTCCGGTCGGCGGCGATCCAGGTGCCCACGCTCGCCGCGAGCCTCGGCCACTGCCTGCTCGCCGAGGACGAACGGCCCGCGGGCGCCTGGCACGCGGAGTGGCAGCCGCTGCGCGAGTGCCTGCGGCTGGTCGGGGGGGCCGCCGCCGTGACGGCCGAACTGGCCGAGGGACTGGTCGCGTTTCCCGAGCGCATGCGGGCCAACCTCGCGCTCACCGGCAGCCTGACCGTCACGGAACGGGCGGCGGCCGTGCTCGCGCCCGTCCTGGGGAAGGGCACCGCCAAGCGGCTGCTCGGGGAGGCGTCGGCGGCCGCCGCCGCGTCCGGGCGCCCCGTGGCCGAGGTGCTGGAGGAACTCCTGCCCATGCCCGAGGGGCTGGACCTGGCCCGGTTGTTCGACCCCGCCGATTACACGGGGGCCGCCGGAGCGCTCGTCGACCGCGTTCTACGCTGCTGTCCAGACGAGTGAGGAGGTCCCGTGACCGGTCGCGTCCTTCCCTTCGGGCCGTCGAGCCCGATCATCCAGGCGCCCATGGCGGGCGGCGGATCCACCCCGGCTCTGGCGGCGGCGGTATCCGGGGCGGGGGGCCTCGGGTTCCTCGCGGCGGGCTACCGCACGGCGCGGGACGTCCGCCGGGAGATCGCGGCGGTGCGTGAGCGGACGGACCGGCCGTTCGGTGTGAGCGTCTTCGTCCCCGATTTCGAGGCCGCCCTGGATTTCGAGGTCGGCCTGGATTTCGAGGCCGTCCGGGATTTCGAGGTCGGCCGGGAGGAGCCGGGTGACGCCGCGGCGGTGGCCCGCTATCGCGACGAGCTCGCCCCCGAGGCCGAGCGGTACGGCGTGACGCTGCCGGAGGCCCTCGCATGGGACGACGACGAGTGGGACGCCAAGATCGACCTGCTGGTGGACGAACGGGTGCCGGTGGCCGGTTTCACCTTCGGCTGCCCGCCGCCCGAGGTGGCGGCCCGCCTCCACGACGCCGGGACCGTGATCATGATCATGGTGAACACCCCGTGGGAGGCGGTCGCGGCGGCCGAGGCCGGCGCCGACGCCGTGATCGTCCAGAGTCCCGGAGCGGGCGGGCACCAGGCGGCCTTCCTGCCCCCGCCACCCTCCTGGGAGGCTCCCGACGACCTGCCGGAGCTGGTGGCCCTCGTGCGGGAGGCGACCCGGGTGCCGCTCGTGGCCGCCGGGGGGATCATGGACGGCGCGGACGTGGCCGCCGTCCTCGCCGCGGGCGCGGTCGCCGCGCAACTCGGCACCGCGTTCCTGCGCACCCCGGAGAGCGGGGCGCATCCCGTGCACAAGGCCGCCCTCGCCGATCCCCGGTTCACCCGCACCGCGTTCACCCGGGCCTTCTCGGGACGTACGGCGCGCGGCCTGGCCAACCGGTTCATGGCGGAGCACGAGGCGTCGGCGCCCGCGTGCTACCCGCAGGTGCACCACCTGACGAAGGGACTGCGCCGGGCGGCGGCGGAGCACGGCGACCCCGAGGCGATGGCCCTGTGGTGCGGCCGGGGATACCGCCGCTGCCGCGACCTCCCCGCCGCCGCCCTCGTCGAGGCCCTCATGAAGGAGCTCGCGACCGCCCGCACCTGACCGCCACCCGCGCGCTGCTCGTGCTCAGCGGGGCACGACCTGCGCTCTGAGAAAATGCCGCGACGTCGTTGGTTCAAGGTCGGAAGAAGGGCGGGGACGACACGCTGGCTTAACGGGCGGGTAACCGGGAGCTGCGACCGTGTAGCGGCCGAAGAGGGCGGAGGTGCTTGTTTTCGCCTCTGAACTAAGATGACCGTGTCGCGACGGGGAGGGTGGTCATGGCGAGGCCTCAGCGCAGGACGGTACGGGACATCCGCAGAGGCAACCGGGCCGTGTTGCTGCGCACGCTCTACTTCTCCGGCCCGACCAGCCGCAACGACCTCACCGCGCGCACCGGCCTGAGCGCCGCCACGGTCAGCACGATGACCGCCGACCTGCTGGGCGAGAACATCGTCGTCGAGGCGGGCCAGGTGGAGTCCGACGGCGGCCGGCCCCGCGTGCTGCTGCGCGTCAACCCCGAGTACGGCTTCGCGGTGGGCGTCGACGTGGCGGAGACGCACGTCCGGGTCGGGTTGTTCGACCTGGAGATGACCGAACGGGCCAAGGTGGACTACATGCTGCGGCCGGCCCGCCACGACCCCGAACTGGTCGCCCGGCACATCCTCGCGGGGGTCGAGGTCGTGCTGTCGGACGCGGGCGTGTCCCCCGAGCAGGTGCTCGGCATCGGCGTGGGGGTTCCCGGCATCGTCGAACCGGGCGCCGACGGCGTCATCCACGCCAAGACCTTCGGCTGGGACGGCGTTCCGCTTGGAGCGCTCCTGCGCCGCGGGACCTCGCTCCCGCTGTTCGTGGACAACGGAGCCAAGACGATGGGCCAGGCCGAGCTGTGGTTCGGCTCGGGCCGGGGCGCCTCGGAAGCGGTCATCGTGCTGCTCGGCGTGGGAGTGGGCGCGACCATCGTGGCCGACGGCACCACGTTCCGCGGGGTCAGCAGCAGCGCCGGGGAGTGGGGCCACACGAAGATCGTGGCGAACGGGCGGCCCTGCCGCTGCGGCGGACGCGGCTGCCTGGAGGCGTACGTCGGGATCGAGGCCATCCTCGACCGGGCGGGCGTCACCTCGCGGGGCGACTGGGAGGAGGACCTCGCGGGCGTGCTGGCCTCGAAGTCCCCGGTGGTCGAGGAGACCGTCACCTACCTGGGCGTCGGTCTGGCCAACCTGGTCAACCTGATCAACCCCGAGAAGATCGTGATCGGCGGCTGGGTGGGGGTCCAGCTCGGCGAGAGCCTGCTGCCCGGCATCCGCCGCGCCACCGCGGCCAACTCGCTGGCCGAGCCGTACGCCGCGACGTCGATCGTCCTGGGCCGCCTCGGTCCCGACGCGGTCGCGCTGGGGGCCGCCACGCTCGTCCTGGAGGAGTTCCTGAACGCGCCGCAGGTGGCCAGGATCACCGCCGCCGGCTGACGCCGTCGGCCGCCTGCGGTCATCCGGGGGAGCCGGCCACGCCGGTGCCCAGTGTGAGCAGGTGGAGCCGGTCCTCGTAGCCCGGTTCCGGTTGGTAGAGGCTCAGTCGTACGGAGGAGTCGTCGAGGTGCCAGCTCTGGTGCGCCAGCACGAGGTCGCCGACGGCGGGATGGCGGAAGGTCTTGGCGCCGCTGCGCCGGGGGCGTACGTCGTGCCGGTCCCAGAGGAGACGGAAGTCCGCGCTCGCCGCCGCGAGTTCGTCGCGGATGGAGCACAGGTCCGGTGCGTCCGGGTCCGCGGCCGTCCGGTGGCGCAGGTTCGCGACGCTCGTCGCGGCGGCCTCGGACCAGTCGCCCAGGACCGAACGGGCGGCGGAGTGGGTGAAGACGTAGCGCAGGGTGTTGCGTCTGCGGGCAGGCCACGAACCGAGACCGGCTGGCAGCCGGTGCGCGCGGGAGCCTGGCCGCCGCATTGCCAGGTATCGAGCAGCCTGGAGCGGCTCGGCCGATGCGAGAAGGCTGAGCCGCATGACGGAAATCTCGAGGCCGGCAGGCCCGGTCCGCTGGAAGCTGTGGGGCGCGTGGCTGGCCCGGTGACGGGCGGGCGGGACCGGACCGCGCTTGAGGTCGTCACCGGCGTCGACCTGTCGTGCCGGGAGGCCGTCGTCACCGGTGGCAGCGGCGGGATCGGGTTCGAGACGGCGCGGGCACTGGCCGCCGCCGGGGCGCGAGTGGTCATCGCGGGCCGGAACCGGGAGCGCGGCGAGGCCGCGGCCATGGAGCTGACCGCTCTCGCGGGCGGCGGTCCCGTGGTCTTCCGCCACCTCGACCTGGCGTCCCTGGCCTCGGTCAGGGGCTGGGCCGACCGGCACAACGCGACCGGCAAACCGTGCCACATCCTCGTGGCCAACGCGGCGGTCATGGCACCGCCGCCGGCCCGCACGGAGGACGGCTTCGAGCTGCAGTTCGGCACGAACCACCTGGGCCACTTCGCGTTCGTGACCGGACTGGTGCCGAGCCTGCTGAGAGCGGACGGCGCCCGCGTGATCGTGCTGTCGTCGAGCGCCCACCGCCGTTCCGACGTGGATTTCGACGACCCGAACTACCTCGCCCGCCCGTACGACCGCTGGCAGGCGTACGGGCAGTCCAAGACGGCCAACGCGCTGTTCGCGGTGGCCTTCGACGCCCGCTACGCGGCATCGGGGGTCACCGCGAACGCGGTGATGCCGGGCGCGATCGCCACCGGCCTGCAGCGGCACATGTCCGCCGCCGAACGTTCCGCCCGCGGCTGGCCGAACGCCGGATGGAAGACGCCCGAGCAGGGGGCGGCCACCACCGTGTGGGCGGCGACGGCGCCCGAGCTGTCGGGTGTCGGAGGCAGGTACCTGGAGGACTGCTCCGTCGCCGGCCCGTGGCGCGGCGAGGGTCCGCCGCCGCGCGGCCACTACCTGCCCTACGCGATGGACGCCGGGCGCGCTGACCGTCTGTGGGCGCTTTCCGAACGGCTCACAGGGATTGGAGAGCGCTCTCCCGGAGATTAACACCCATCGAGGCGCAGGAGTCAATAGATATTTCTGATCGTGAACTAAGTCTTGACATAAGCGGAGCGGGGAGCGCACGCTCATGCCGCTGGACCTCTCTCATCCCCCGAACCCTCGCCCGAGGGGCTCCGCATCAAGGAGACGCGTATGCCTCCCTCCTCCCCGCCTCACCCCGCGCCCGGACGACTGCGCAGGCGGCGCAGACGATCCGGCCTGGTCGCCGCCGGGCTCGTCGCGCTGTCGACCTTCGCGGCCGTGACCGGCGTCGTCCCCGCCACCTACAGCGCCGCGGCGGCGGCCTGCGGCACGACCAACGTCGCGCAGGGCAGGCCGTCGTCGGCCTCCTCCACCGAGAACGCCGCGTCGCCGGCGTCGGCCGCCTTTGACGGTGACGCCGGCACCCGGTGGTCGAGCGCGTTCAGCGACCCGCAGTGGATCCAGGTGGATCTGGGCAGTTCCCAGCAGGTCTGCAAGGTGACTATGAACTGGGAGGCCGCCTACGCCAAGACGTTCAAGATCCAGGTGTCGCCGGACGGTTCGTCGTGGTCGGACGCGACCGCCACGGTGAACGGCGTGAGCGGGACGCAGTCGCTCGACGTGACGGCCACCGGCCGCTACGTCCGGATGTACGGGCTCACCCGCGCCACGGCGTACGGCTACTCGCTCTGGGAGTTCGCCGTCAACGTGGCCTCGGGCGGAGGGACCACCTGCGGCACCGCGAACGTCGCGCAGGGCAGGCCGTCGTCCGCCTCCTCCACCGAGAACGCCGCGTCCCCCGCGTCGGCCGCGTTCGACGGTGACGCCGGCACCCGGTGGTCGAGCGCGTTCAGCGACCCGCAGTGGATCCAGGTGGATCTCGGCAGTTCGCAGCAGGTCTGCAAGGTGATCCTGAACTGGGAGGCCGCCTACGCCAGGACGTTCAAGATCCAGGTGTCGCCGGACGGTTCGTCGTGGTCGGACGCGACCGCCACCGTGAACGGCGCGAGCGGGACGCAGTCGCTCGACGTGTCGGCGACCGGCCGCTACGTCCGGATGTACGGCCTGACCAGGGCCACGGCGTACGGCTACTCGCTCTGGGAGTTCGCCGTCAACACCACCGGCGGCGGTGACGGCGGCCCTGATCTCCCGGGCGGCGGAGACCTGGGGCCGAACGTGAGGGTCTTCGACCCGTCGATGTCGAGCGCGAGCATCCAGAGCACGCTCGACACCATCTTCACGCAGCAGGAGTCGAACCAGTTCGGCAGCCAGCGATACGCGCTGCTGTTCAAGCCGGGCAGCTACAGCGGCCTCAACGCCCAGATCGGCTTCTACACCTCGATCGCCGGCCTCGGCCAGTCGCCCGACAACGTGACGATCAACGGGGACATCACCGTCGACGCCGGGTGGTTCAACGGCAACGCCACCCAGAACTTCTGGCGGTCGGCGGAGAACCTGGCCGTCGTCCCGGTCAACGGCACCGACAGGTGGGCCGTGGCCCAGGCCGCGCCGTTCCGGCGGATCCACGTGCGCGGCGGGCTGAACCTCGCCCCCAACGGGTACGGCTGGGCCAGCGGCGGCTACATCGCCGACAGCAAGATCGACGGCACGGTCGGCCCGTACTCCCAGCAGCAGTGGTTCACCCGCGACAGCACCATCGGCGGCTGGACCAACGGCGTCTGGAACATGGTGTTCTCCGGCGTCGTCGGCGCTCCGGCGCAGAGCTTCCCGAACCCGCCGTACACGACGCTGACGACCAGCCCCGTAACCCGGGAGAAGCCGTACCTGTACGTGGACTCGGGCGGTGCCTACCGCGTCTTCGTCCCGTCGCTGCGGACGAACTCCAGCGGCGTGAGCTGGGCGAACGGCGCAACCCCCGGCACGTCGATCCCGCTGACGCAGTTCTACGTCGCCAAGCCGTCCGACAGCGCCGCCACGCTCAACCAGGCGCTGAGCCAGGGCCTCAACCTGCTGTTCACGCCGGGCGTCTACCACCTCAACCAGACGCTCAACGTCACCCGGGCGGACACGGTGGTCCTCGGGCTCGGCTACGCCACGCTGATCCCGGACAACGGGGTCGTCGCGATGAGCGTCGCGGACGTGGACGGTGTGAAGATCGCCGGTCTGCTGCTCGACGCCGGCACGGTCAACTCGCCGGTGCTGCTGCGGGTCGGCCCCGACGGCGCCGCGGCGAGCCACGCCGGCAACCCCACCTCGATCCAGGACGTGTTCTTCCGGATCGGCGGCGCGGGGCCCGGCTCGGCCACGACCAGCCTGGTGGTGAACAGCGACAACACGATCATCGACCACATCTGGGCGTGGCGGGCCGACCACGGCGCGGGCGTGGGCTGGAACACCAACCCCGCCGACACCGGCCTGATCGTCAACGGGAACAACGTCACGGCGTACGGCCTGTTCGTCGAGCACTACAAGAAGTACGAGGTGATCTGGAACGGCCAGGGCGGCAAGACGATCTTCTTCCAGAACGAGCTGCCCTACGACCCGCCCAACCAGGCGTCCTGGATGAACGGCTCGACCCGGGGCTACGCCGCCTACAAGGTGGCCGACGGCGTGACCAGCCACGAGGCCTGGGGCATGGGCAGCTACTGCAACTTCAGCACCGACCCCTCGATCGTGGCCGAGCGCGGCTTCGAGGCCCCCAACAGGTCGGGGGTGAAGTTCCACGACCTGCTCACGGTGTCGCTCGGCGGCGTGGGCACGATCGCCCACGTCATCAACGACACGGGCGGCGCGGCCCAGGGCACGGCCACCGTCCCGGTCAACGTGGTCAGCTACCCCTGACGACCGGCCACCCCTGACAGTCCGGGTGCGGCGGGAGACTCCCGCCGCACCCGCGTTTTCGTGCGTTGCCGTCATATAGCCGCATATATAAGCGCCGCAATCCGCTAGGACGGCGACACTTCGCCCATGCAAGGCCGGGCCTCAGACGGGGTGCCCGGTCTCGATGTCCGCGGCTACCGTCTCCCGGAGCGACGCGGCGGCTGTTCGAAGGCAGGACGCGAAGTCCGTGCGCTCGTTCGCGTCGATCCAGCGGTCGAAGGCGTCCTGGAGGACCATCGTGGCGATCTGCGCCACCAGCTTCGCCCTGCTGTGTTCCACGCCGCGCTGCTTGAGCGCTTCGCGGATCGCGGCGGTGACAGCGGCGGTCTTGGTGCGCTCGCGTTCCTGGAGCTCCGCACTGGCGTCGATGACGGAGCGGCGCTCCGCGGCGTGCCTGACCTGTTCGACGAGCCGGGCGCCGACACCGGCGAGGGCGTCGAGGGTCGTGGACAGGGGGGACGCGGCCTCGGCGGCGGCGAGGACGGCCTCGTTCACTGCGGGGGGCAGCCGCTCTGAGCCCGCGAACAGGACCTCACGCTTGTCGGGGAAATACCGGAAGTATGAGCGCCGGGTGATTCCGGCGCGCTCCGCGATCTGTGTCACGGTCACGTTGTCGTAGCCGTGCTCCGCGTAAAGCTCCAGCGCGGCCTTGATGAGACGCTCTTGCGTTCCGGGATCCCATCTCGCCATGGTCCGACGATATCAAGTGATGTCTCAGTGAGTCGTCAGTGCTAACCTCAGTGATGACACACTGAGACATCACGTCGCGCCGGCCTCCACGGATTGCCCCCGGGTCTACCCCGGGGCTCCACCTGGAGGGCCAGCGCGCGGGAAGGAGTCCCGTGACCCACGCAATGAGCGGCGCGCGGACCGGCGAGGTATGGATCCTGGGAGCCACGGGCCGTATCGGCGCCGCCGTCGCCGCACGCCTCGCCACACAAGGGGTCCCGCTCGTGCTGGTCGGACGCGACCGCGAACGTCTGGAAAAGGCCCAAGCGGATCTCGGCCCCGGCGATGACGTGAAGGTCGTCGTCGCCGGCACCACGGAACGCATCGCGGCCGAAATCGCGCGACGGCGGCCGGCCGTGGTGGTCAACGCCATCGGCGCGTATGCGGAAACCGCCCTGCTGATCGCCCGCGCCTGCATGCCGGGCGGGCACTACGTGGACCTGGCCGCCGACCTGACCGCTGTCTCCCGGCTGCTCGCCTTGCACCAGGAGGCGGCCACGGCGGGCAGCGTCCTCGTGACCGGCGCCGGGTTCGGCGTTCTGGCGACCGAGGCCGTCGTCGTCAAACTGTGCGAAGACCATCCCACACCCAGCCGCGTACGTGTCGACGCCCTGGGCTCGGTGGCCATGCCGGGCGGAGTGATGGGCGCTTACGCCGCCTCCATCGTCGACGTGCTGACCACCGGCGGGCGCCGCTACAGCGACGGCCGCCTGGTCAAGACCCGGCTCGGCGCGGACCCGCAGAAGCTCGCCCTCCCCGACGGGCAGACGGTGAAGTCCGCGGGCATGCCCTCGGGCGAGCTCCTCGCCGCGCAGCGGGCGAGCGGAGCGCCGAGCGTGACCGTCACCTCCGCCCTGGCCCCGGCCGCCCCAGCCGTCCGGGCGGTGCTCCCCCTCCTCGGGATCCTGCTGGCCATTCCGGCGCTGCGTCGTCTCGCCGTCCGACGGATGGCCCGCATCCCGGTCAAGGCCGCCCCCCGCCCCCGGCGACACTCCTGGGGACACGCCGTCGTCACGTGGCCCGACGGCACCAGTCGCGAAGGATGGTTGCGCGCCGACGACGGCATGGACTTCACCGCCGACGTCGCCGCCGAAGCCGCGGCGCGGCTCGCTCGCGGCGAAGGCGAGCCCGGCGCCCACACGCCGGCGGCTGCCTTCGGCCCCGGCCTCGCCACCGCCGCCGGGGGTGTCTTCATCCTAGGCTGAAGACACCCCCACTGGCCCGGCGATACTGAGATCATCGTCACATCCGGGCGCCGGCGGGCTCGAGCGTGTGGATCCGCACGGCGTGCCGTACGCGCATTTCGAGTTCGTCCAGCTCGGCCGGGGTGGGCGCGTCGATGAGGAACGTCACGGCGCGGTCGTCCGAGCTGTGCAGCGGCCCGAGCTCGGCGCCCCGATCCTTGAGCACGAGCACGGCGCGCAGGGTGGGCGGGTCGTCCGGGGCGCCGGGCGCGATCTCGGGCCACAGGCCGCCCTCGCCGACCCAGGCCGGTGAGATCCCCGGCCAGTCCACCGTCACGTCGCCGAGCAGTCCGGGCTCGTGCTCCAGGTAGACCTGCCGGGCGTACCGGCGCGGCGCGGGGTAGGCCGCGGGCTCCCCGAGGGCGATGCGGATGATCTCCGGCTCCATCGGGGCGCCGGTCGCGAGCGAGTAGAGGATCGACAGGCCGTCGCCGGGGGTGCGCGCGGCCACCTCCATCAGGTAGGCCCGGCCGGTGTCGTCCACGCGCCATTCGGCGTGCGCGATGCCGCATCCGAAGGCCAGCCGTTCGAGCATGCGCCGGTTGGCGTCGAGGATGATCTCGTTCACGCCGTCGAGCTCGTTCGGGACCGAGTGGGACAGCTCGACGAAGGTGCGGGTGCCCGACTCGGTCGTCTCCTTGCGGGTCACCGAGGCGAAGACGACCTGGCCGTCCTGCACCAGGCTCTCCACGGAGAACTCCTGGCCCGCCACCTTCTCCTCCACCAGCACCGTCTCGTGCGGCAGGTACGCGTCGAGCTGGGCGCGCAGCTCGGCCGGATCGCGCACGGTCTCCACGCCCGAGCTGGAGTGCCGGCTCGCGGGCTTGACCACGGCGGGGAACGACACGTCGGCGGCGGTGAACGTCGCGCGCGCGGCCGGGGGGACGACCACCGAGGCCGGGCTGAACTCCGGCAGATACCACCGCTGGAGGTATTTGCTGCGGCAGGCGCGGGTGGCCCGCAGGCCGGGGGAGGGCAGCCCCAGGGCGTCGGCGAGCAGGCCGGTCGGCTCGACCAGCGTCTCGCCGACCGCGTAGACGCCGGCGATGTCGTAGCGGTCCCGCCACGCCCGTACGCCGGAGATCACGCCGGCGGTGAACGAGTTGTCCGTGTTGACGTCGCCGTCGGTGAAGGCGATCTCCTCGATGACCGAGGCGGGGTGCGCGGGATCGCGCATCTGGGCCAGGGCCTGCTCCCGCCAGGAGGCCGGCGTGACCACGAGGATCCGCAGCCCCCGGCGGGACAGTTCGCGCAGATAAAGAGGGGCCCGGCAGATCACCAGGAATGATCCGGTAAGTACGAATGCTCGAGGTTTCACTTTCGTCACCGCCGTTTCTCGCACGTGCTCACAGGCACTTCGCACGAACGGAGATTAGTTCCGCCATTTTCGGACGGTCAACCATATTTCCCGATCATTCGGGATGAGCCGTTACCCGATAGGGGTGGATCGGGGTCGCCGGCCGCCCTTCGTCCGCGCGGCCTCGGGGGTGCCGAGAAGTCCGAGGTCATCCCGGATTGTCCGGCTGTGCTGTGGGGCCGTTAGGGGTTGTGAGAAATGTGCGCCGGATCGAATCCTGAATTAGCCCGACAGGGCCGGAACACCCGTGCACCCCCGATTGGAGGGCTGTTCACATGGCTGGCAACGGCGCCGGAGAAGACGGTCTGGAGACGCTGCGGGCCTCGCTCGACCGTATCGACGAGTCGCTGCTCGACACACTGCGCAGGCGCATCGAGTGCTGCGTGGAAATCGCGCATTTCAAGCGTGAGCACAACGTCCCGATGATGCAGCCCCACCGCATCGGCATCGTGCAGCGGCGGGCCGCCCGATACGCGCAGGACCACGGAATCGACCCCGACTTCCTGCGCCGCCTCTACGAACTCGTCATCGCGGAGACCTGCAGGGTCGAGGACCTGGTGATCGGCGATGTCGCCGCTCGGTGAACGCGGCGCCGGCGGCTCACCCGGTTATTCCGACACGGCTTGGAGGAACCCCGGAATGAGAACGATCCTGATCGACAATTACGACTCGTTCACCTACAACCTCTACCAGCTCCTGGGTGAGGTGAACGGGCAGCCGCCGGTCGTGGTGCGCAACGACGCCGACTGGTCCCAGGTGCCGATCCACGAGTTCGACAGCGTCGTGATCTCCCCTGGTCCTGGCCGGCCCGAGCGGGCCCGCGACTTCGGCGTGAGTGCGCGGGCCATCCGCGAGAGCGGGCTGCCCGTGCTCGGCGTCTGCCTCGGCCACCAGGGCATCTGCCACCTTTTCGGCGGGACCGTCACCCACGCGCCGCAGCCGATGCACGGCCGCGTCTCGCAGGTGCGCCACACCGGCGCCGACATCTTCGCCGGCCTGCCCTCGCCGTTCTCGGTCGTGCGCTACCACTCGCTGGCCGCCACCGACCTGCCGGACGAGCTGGAGGCCGTGGCCTGGACCGACGACGGCGTCGTCATGGGGGTCCGGCACCGCACCGAGCCCATCTGGGGCGTCCAGTTCCACCCCGAGTCGATCAGCAGCGAGCACGGCCGCGAGCTGCTGGCCAACTTCCGCGACCTCGCGCTGGCCCACCGCCAGGCCAGGGAGGAGCGCGCCGCCGCCGCCCGCTCGCCCTACCGGGTGCACGTGCGCAGGCTGCCGCTGCTGCCGGACGCGGAGACCGCCTACCGGGAGCTGTTCGCGGGCAAGGAGCACGGCTTCTGGCTCGACAGCAGCTCGGTGATCGAGGGCCTGTCGCGGTTCTCGTTCATGGGCGACGGCTCCGGCCCGCTCGCCGAGTACGTCACCTACCGGGTGGCGGAGGGAACGGTCACCGTAGGCCGGGCCGACGGGTCGCGGCAGCGCATCGAGCAGCCGTTCTTCGAGTACCTGGACGAGCAGCTGCGTGAGCGTGCCGTGCCGACGCCCGAGGGCCTGCCGTTCGACTTCAACCTCGGGTACGTCGGCTACCTGGGCTACGAGCTCAAGGCCGAGGCGGGCGGCCAGGCCGCGCACCAGGCCGAGGAGCCCGACGCGGCGCTGCTGTTCGCCGACCGGATGCTCGTGCTCGACGACGTGGAGGGCGTCTGCTACCTGCTCGCGCTGACCACAAGCGCGGACGGGGACACGGACGGCGGCACGCTCGCCTGGCTGGACGAGGCCGCGGCGCGGCTGTTCTCCCTGCCCAGGCACGAGCCGGCCGAGCCGGTCGCGTTCGCGGGGGTCGGCATGACCGACCCGGCGATCGCCGGCGCGGTGGAGATGCGGCACGACAAGCAGGGCTACCTCAGCCGGATCGGCGAGTGCCTGGAGGAGATCTACCACGGCGAGTCCTACGAGATCTGCCTCACCAACGCCGTCACCGTCCGCGCCGAGATCGACCCGCTGCGGACCTACAGCCACCTGCGGACGATCAGCCCGGTGCCGTACGGCGCGCTGCTCGACTTCCCCGACGTCGCGGTGCTCAGCGCCTCGCCCGAGCGGTTCATGACGATCGGCCCCGACCGGGTCGCCGAGTCCAAGCCGATCAAGGGCACCCGGCCGCGCGGCGCGACCCCGGAGGAGGACGAGGCGCTCCGCCACGACCTGCTCAGCAGGGAGAAGGACCGCGCCGAGAACCTCATGATCGTCGACTTGATCCGCAACGACCTGAACACGGTCTGCGAGGTCGGGTCGGTGCACGTGCCCCGGCTCTTCCACGTCGAGACGTACGCTCCGGTGCACCAGCTCGTCTCCACGATCCGCGGCACGCTGCGCCCGGAGGAGTCGGTGGTGAGCTGTGTGCGGGCCGCCTTCCCCGGCGGGTCGATGACGGGCGCTCCCAAGATCCGCACGATGGAGATCATCGACCGCCTGGAGGAGGGCCCGCGCGGCGCCTACTCCGGCGCGCTCGGCTGGTTCTCCCTGGGCGGGGCCACCGACCTCAGCATCATCATCCGCACCCTGGTCGCCACCGGGGACCGGGTCAGCTTCGGCGTCGGCGGCGCGATCGTGGCCCTGTCGGACCCCGAGGAGGAGTTCGAGGAGACCGTCGTCAAGTCCCGCGCCATGATCACCGCGGTGCTGGCCACCGCGGCCCAGACCGTGGGGGCCTGACGATGACCCGCGGGGACCACACGACGGACCTGCTGCGGCGCTGCGTCGTCGTCGGCGGCGCGGGCGCCGTGGGCGGCCTGTTCGCCGAGCACCTGCTGCGGTCCGGCGCCGAGGTGCTCGTCGTCGACCCCGGCGCCGGGGAGGCACTGCCCGGCGGGCCGGCCGAGAAGACAGGGTCCGGCGGGCCGGCCGAGAGGACAGGGTCCGGCGAGGCGAGGTTCCTGCGCGGCGACATCACGGACATCGGGCCCGATCTCCGCGAGGAGATCGGGCGGGCCGACCTCGTTCTGCTCGCGGTGCCCGAGCAGGTGGCGCTGGCGGCGGTGAAGCAGGTGGCCGCGGCGATGCGGCCGGGCGCGCTGCTCGCCGACACGCTCTCGGTCAAGGGCCCGATCGCCGACGAGATCCTGGCGCACGCCGGGGACGTCGAGGCGGCCGGTCTCAACCCGATGTTCGCCCCGTCGCTCGGCTTCGCGGGACGGCCGGTCGCCGCCGTCGTGATCCACGACGGTCCCCGCACGAGGGCGCTGCTGCGGCTGGTCGAAAGCTGGGGCGGCCGTGCCGTACGGCTCGGCGCGCACGAGCACGACCGGCTGGCCGCGGCGACCCAGGCGCTCACCCACGCGGCGGTGCTGTCGTTCGGGCTCGCCCTGGCCCGCCTCGGCGTCGGCGTCGCCGAACTGGCCGCGGTCGCCCCGCCGCCGCACGCCACGATGCTCGCACTGCTGGCCCGGATCGCCTCGGGCACCCCGGAGGTCTACTGGGACGTCCAGTCGGCCAACCCGCAGGCCGCCGCCGCCCGCGAGGCGCTGGCAGAAGGCGTACGCACACTCGCCGGCCTCCTCGACGGCCGGGCGGCCGGGGAGGCGGAGTTCGCGGCGGCCCTGGGCGGGCTGCGCGACCTCCTCGGCCCCGACCTCGGCTTCTACCGCGACACCTGCGCCGAGATGTTCGGCGCACTGCCCTCCTACGAGCACCCCCTGGCCCCGTACGAGCCCAGCCCCACCACGAGCACTTCACCTCCCGTCACGACTGAAAGGTGAGATCGATGACCATCTCCATCTCCCACGAGACCGTCCTCACGCCGGAGCAGCGCGCCAGGTTCGCCGCGGACCCGGACCTCGGCGGCGGCAACCTGCTGACGAAGGCCATCGAGGCCAACCCGCACCCGGAGCTGCCGTTCATCCACCTCGGCCGGCCGCTCACCAACACCAAGGGTGAGCAGCAGACCGAGTTCAGCCTGCTCGATCTGGACGAGCTGGCCCAGAGCTGGTCGGTGTGGTACCTGCGCCAGGGTGTGCGGCCCCGCGACCGCGTGGCCATCTACCTGGAGGACTCCTTCGCCTACTCCCTGCACTTCTACGCGCTGTCCCAGATCGGCGCGGTGGCGGTGCTGGTCAACAGCAAGGCGTCGCGCTACATCGCCACCGAGCTGTGCCGCCAGACCAACCCGGTCGGCATGTACACCGACCTCGCCCACCTGGAGATCCTCGGCGAGGAGTTCCACCTGCTGCCCGGCCTGCGGTGGACGCAGGTGGCCGAGGAGCTGCCCGCGCCCCCGCCGGCCGTGCTGCCGCAGGAGGCCCGCTTCCGCCACGTCGGTGAGGACCCGGTCTCGATCCTGCACTCCTCCGGCACCACCGGGCGGCCCAAGCCTGTCATCCAGACCCACCGCTCGTGCGTGGCCGGGCCGCGCTTCCGCCTCGTGGACCACCACGAGCAGCCGGGCGCCGTGATGATGACCGCGCTGCCGCAGTCGCACCTCGGCTGCATCGCCTACACGACGTACGCCGTGCTGGGCGGCACGCCCATCGTGCCCTGGTACGACACCAGCGGCCCCGAGCTGGCCGAGGCCGTCGAGAAGTACCGCCCGACGACCGTCATGGCCTTCGGCCACGCGTACGCCGAGCTGGCGGGCGCGGACCTGCCGGCCGGGGCGATCGACTCCGTCAACGTCTGGATCTCCATCGGCGACGCGGTCCACGAGAAGCACATCAAGGGAATTCTGGCCAAGCGCGACCCGTCGCTGCCGCCGGCCGCGTTCTTCGACCGCCTCGGCACCACCGAGCTGGGCTGGGGCGTGCTGCTGAAGGTCCGCACGCTGGCCGACGAGCGCAACGACCGGTGCGTGGGCAAGCCGGTCGGCGTCGCCGAGGTCGCCGTGCTGCGCAGGGACGGCACGATCGCCGACGTCAACGAGGTCGGGCTGCTCGGCGCGAAGGGCCCGGCGATCACCGCCGGATACTGGAGCGACTCCGACACCACCTACCGCAGCAAGCTGTCGGGCTACTGGCTGACCGGGGACATGGCCTACCGCGACGAGGCGGGCAACTACTTCCAGGTCGACCGGGCGGTGGACGCGATCGAGACCCCGAGCGGCACCGGCTACTCGGTCTTCATGGAGGAGCTGCTGCTCAACGACCTGCCCGAGGTCCTCGACTGCGCCGTGGTGGCGGGCATCCACCGCGGCCGCACGGTCCCGGTGGCGGTCGTGACGTCCAGCGCCGCCAGGCCGGACGCGCAGAGGCTGCTCAACGAGGCCAACGAGAAGCTGAAGGCCGCCGGTCACCCCGAGCTGACCATGCTGGAGGTCGCGCGCAACGAGGAGGACTTCCCGGTCGGTGTCACCGGCAAGGTCCTCAAGCGCCGGCTGCGGGAGAAGTACAGCTCGCTGTCCACCTACATCCGCGAGAACGGCGGCAAGTCGCTCGGCACGATCCTCACCGACGTCTTCGTCTGATCCCGCCCCGCCGACGCCCCCCGATTCCCGCGATCCGCACGCGGATCAACGGCGATCCGCACCCGATCCGCGCCGCCGGGCCGGAGGTTCCCCCCCAGGCCCGGCCCGGCGGCGCACACGCAGACGACACTGCCGCCCCGACGCCACGAAGACCCGACCACACGGATGTGGAGAATTCCCATGACTGACGCCGAGCTGTTGCTGGTGTTCGACTCGACGATCGACCCGTCCGGCATCGAAGGGTGGGCCCAGCACTTCGACTCCACCGGCACCACGGTCACGACGTACCGGCTGGGCGGGGCGGACGTGATGGTGGCCCAGGGGCCCGGCACCCTGCTGCCCCTCCCGGCCGACCTGCCCCGGCCCCGGCAGACGGCACGGGCGAGCGGCGGCTTCCGGCTCGGCCGGCGCGAGCTGTTCCCCTCGGGCACGGCCGTGACCATCGGCTCCGCCGTGGTCGGGGACGGGGACATCGCCGTCTTCGCCGGACCCTGCGCGGTCGAGAACCCCGGGCAGATGATGTCCACGGCCAGGGCCGTCGCCCGGCACGGCGCGGTCGGCCTGCGCGGCGGCGCGTTCAAGCCGCGCACCACGCCGTACTCCTTCCAGGGCCTCAAGTGGGCGGGCCTGGACCTGCTGGTGCAGGCCAGGGAGGAGACCGGCCTGCCGATCCTCACCGAGGTGGTCGACCCCCGGCACGTCGACCGGATGGCCGAGGTGGTCGACGGCTTCCAGATCGGCACCCGCAACATGCAGAACTTCGAGCTGCTGACCGAGGTGGGCCGCAGCGGCATGCCGGCCGTGCTCAAGCGCGGCTTCGGCTGCACGGTCGACGAGCTGCTCACCGCCGCCGAGTACATCCTCGCCGAGGGCAACGACCAGCTCGTGCTGTGCGAGCGGGGGATCAGGACGTTCGAGGGGGCCACCCGCTTCACGCTCGACCTGTCGGCGGTGGCGCTGCTCAAGCGGCGCACCCACCTGCCGGTGATGGTCGACCCCAGCCACTCCCTCGGCATCCCCGAGCTCATCGAGCCGCTCACGCTGGCCGCCGTGGCGGCGGGCGCGGACGCCCTGCTGATCGACGTGCACGTCCAGCCCGAGCAGGCGCTGTGCGACGGCAAGCAGGCGCTGCTCCCCGAGGACTTCGCCCGGCTGATGAGCCGGCTGGAGATGCTCTCGCTCGGCGTCGGCCGCCGGCTGGCCCCGGCCCCGGCCGCCGACTACTCCGAGATCCACGACGCCCTCACCCCCGACGTCGTCTAGCCCGGCCCGGCTGCGTACGAGTGCCGGTCGAGGAGGTGGAGCGATGCGCGCGGCGACGAGCACGCGCCCGGCGGACGCCGCTGTCGGTGCCGACGGCACCGCCGTCGACACTCACTGCCCGTACTGCGCCTTGCAGTGCGGCATGACCCTCAGCCCGGCGGGCCGCGCCTCGGTGCGGGTGCGGCCCCGCGACCCGTCCGCGGGCGGACTGTGCCAGAAGGGCTGGACCGCCGCGGCCCTGCTCGGCTCGCCGGCCCGGCTCACCACGCCGCTCGTCCGGGACGGCGGGACCCTGCGCCCGGCGAGCTGGGACGAGGCCCTCGGCCTGGTCGCCCGCAGGATCAAGGAGATCGCCGCGGAGCGCGGGCCGGACGCCGTCGCGGTCTTCGGCGGCGGCGGGCTCACCAACGAGAAGGCGTATCTGCTCGGCAAGTTCGCCCGGGTGGCGCTCGGCACCTCCCAGGTGGACTACAACGGCAGGTTCTGCATGTCGTCCGCGGCGGCCGCGGCGCACCGCGCCTTCGGCCTCGACCGGGGGCTGCCGTTCCCCCTGGCCGACCTGGAGGGCGCGGACGCGGTGCTGCTCGCCGGGGCCAACCCGGCCGAGACGATGCCGCCGTTCCTGTCCCACCTGCGCCGCGCCATGGACGCCGGGGGGCTGATCGTGGTCGATCCCCGGCGCACCCCCACGGCCGAGCGTGCCGCGCTGCACCTCGCGCCGGCCCCGGGCACCGACCTCGCGCTGGCGCTCGGCATCCTCCACGCCGCCGTGGCCGACGGCCGTCTCGACCAGGCGTACGTCGCCGGCCGGACGACGGGCTTCGAGGAGGCATGGCGGGTGGCCGCCGCCTGGTGGCCCGAGCGGGTGGAGCGGGTGACCGGCGTCGCCGCCGCCGACCAGCGCAGGGCCGCCGCGATCCTGGCCGAGGCCGCGAGCGCCTATGTGCTGACCGCCCGGGGGGCGGAGCAGCACGCCACCGGCGTGGACACGGTCGGGGCCTGGATCAACCTGGCGCTCGCGCTGGGCCTGCCCGGCCGCCTGGGCTCGGGCTGGGGCTGCCTGACCGGCCAGGGCAACGGGCAGGGCGGGCGCGAGCACGGGCAGAAGGCCGACCAGCTGCCCGGCTACCGGCGGATCGACGACCCCGCGGCCCGCGCGCACGTGGCACGGGTGTGGGGGGTCGAGCCGTCCGCGTTGCCCGGCCCGGGACGGTCGGCGTTCGAACTGCTCGACGCGCTCGGCACTCCGGACGGCCCGTCCGCGCTGCTGGTCTTCGGCAGCAACCCGGTCGTGTCGGCGCCGCATTCGGCCCGGGTGGCCGACCGGCTGGCCGCGCTCGACCTTCTCGTGGTCGCCGACATCGTGCTGTCGGAGACCGCCAGGGCCGCCGACGTGGTGCTGCCGATCACCCAGTGGGCCGAGGAGGACGGCACGCTGACCAACCTCGAAGGACGTGTGCTGCTGCGCCGCCGCGCGCTGGCCCCGCCGCCCGGGGTGCGCACCGACCTGGAGGTCCTGCACGACCTGGCCGTACGGCTCGGGCAGCCGCCCGAGCGCTTCCCCACCGACCCCGAGACGGTCTTGACCGAGCTGCGGGCCGCGTCGGAGGGCGGTCCCGCCGACTACTCGGGCGTGACCTGGGACCGGCTGCGCGCCGGGGAACGACTCCACTGGCCGGTGCCGCGAACACCGGGGCATCAGGGGACGCCGCGGCTGTTCCTGGACCGGTTCGCCCATCCCGACGGGCGGGCCAGGTTCGCCGCCGTGGACCACAAAGGGCCGGCCGAGCCGCCGGACGAGGAGTTCCCCCTGTACGCGATCACCGGGCGGGTGCTCCAGCACTACCAGTCGGGCGCGCAGACCCGCCGAGTGGAGGAACTGCGCGCGGCCGTGCCCGAGGCGTACGTCGAGGTGCACCCGGACACCGCCCACCGGGCCGGGCTGCGCGACGGCGCGGCGGCGGCGGTCGTCGGCAGGCGCGGACGGGTCCTCGCGACGGTGCGCTGCGTGCCGTCGATGCGGCCCGACGTGGTCTTCCTGCCGTTCCACTTCCCGGGCGCCCAGCGCGCCAACCTCGTGACGAATCCGGCGCTCGATCCCGTCAGCCGGATGCCCGAATTCAAGGTCTGCGCCGTACGGCTGTCGCCGGCGGGGGAACGGGAGGCGCAGTGAAAACCAGGGTCGTGATCGCCGGCTACGGCATGGCCGGCGCCCGGCTGGCGGAGGAGATCCGCCGCCGGGACCCGGCGGGAGAGCGCGTCGCGATCGTCGCGATCGGGGACGAGCCGCACCCGCCGTACAACCGGGTCCTGCTGTCCAACGTGCTTGCGGGCGCGATGTCCGCCGAGTCGGTGCGGCTGCAGGAGGAGGGCTGGGCCGTCGCGCACGGCGTGGAGGTGCGGCGGGGCCGCGAGGTCGTCTCGATCGACCGCGACGGGCGCCGCGTCACGCTCGACGACGGCACGCTGGTCGACTACGACGTGCTCGTGCTGGCCACCGGCGCCCGCGCGTGGGTGCCGCCCGTCGAGGGGCTGATCGGCGACGACGGCGAGCTCGCCCCCGGCGTGACGACGTTCCGCACGCTGGACGACTGCGCCGCGATCGCGGCAGGAGCGCGCGGCGGCGTGCGGGTGGCCGTGCTCGGCGGCGGCCTGCTCGGGCTGGAGGCGGCCAGGGGCCTGGCGGCGCGCGGCAACGAGGTCACCGTCGTCCATCCGAGAGGCCACCTGATGGAGCGCCAGCTCGACGACGGCGCGGGCCAGGTGCTCGCCCAGGTCCTGCGCGGCCTCGGCGTGCGGGTGCTGCTGAACTCGCGGGCGGCCCGCTACCTGCCCGGCGACGGGCTGAAGCTGGACGACGGCCGGCTGGTCGAGGCCGACCTCGTCGTCGTGGCGGCGGGGGTGCGTCCGCAGACCGCACAGGCGTGGGCGGCCGGGCTCGACGTCGAAGGCGGCGTGCTGGTGGACGACGACCTGCGCACGAGCGACCCGTGGATCCACGCGATCGGCGACTGCGCCCGGCATCCCGGCACGGTCCCCGGACTGGTGCAGCCCGCCTGGGAGCAGGCCGCCGCGCTGGCCGCGCTGCTCACCGGCACGCGGTCGCCCTACCGCGGCACAAAGGTGGTGACCCGGCTCAAGGCGAGCGGGGTGGACCTGGCCGCGCTCGGCGACGTGCACGCCGCGCCGGACGACCCGCGCGCCGAGGTGCTGTGGCTGAGCGAGCCGGCCCGGGGCCGCTACGCCAAGCTCGTCGTCCGCGACGAGCGGGTCGCGGGAGCCATCGCGCTCGGCGTGCCCGACGCCGCCGCCGCGATCACCCAGTTCTACGACCGCGGCCTGCCCGTGCCTCCCGACCGGCTCGCGCTGCTGCTCGGCCGGGCCATGCCGTACGGCGAGGGCGCGGCCCCCGGCGGCGGGAACGCGGCGGGGCTGCCGGGAGCGAGCGTGGTGTGCCGCTGCAACGCGGTCAGCAAGGACAAGCTGGTCGCCGCGTGGCGGTCCGGAGCCCGCGACCTGACCGCCCTCGCCTCGGCGACCCGGGCGACCACGGGCTGCGGCACCTGCACCGACACGGTGTGCGGCATCGCCCGCTGGCTCGCCCAATCGGAGAAGGCCGAAGCCGCGGGGACCGCGCATGCCCAGTCCTGAGACCCCGACCCGACCACGCTGACGAGGAGTTGCCCATGAGCGGAACGAGGGCGGCCGCCCGGCGCGGCCGCGGATGGATCGAGCACTGGAACCCGGAGGACGAGGAGTTCTGGGAGACCACAGGCCGCCGGGTGGCCCGGCGCAACCTGATCCTTTCGGTCTTCACCGAGCACCTGGGCTTCGCGATCTGGGTGCTGTGGTCGGTGGTGGTGCTGAGCCTGCCCGCCGCCGGGCTGCCGATGAGCGTGTCGGAGTCGTTCTGGCTCGTCTCCGCGCCCAACCTGGTGGGCGCGGCGATCCGGATCCCGTACACGTTCGCGGTGCCGCGCTTCGGCGGCCGCGTGTGGACGACGATGTCGGCGGCGCTGCTGCTGGTCCCGTCGTCGCTGCTGGCGTTCGTCGTGCCGAGCGGCTGGCTGGCCGCACAGGACCACGACACGAGGTTCTGGGTCCTGCTCGCCTGCGCCGCCGTGGCCGGCGTCGGCGGCGGCAACTTCTCCTCCTCCATGGCCAACATCTCGTTCTTCTATCCCGAGCGGCGCAAGGGCTTCGCGCTCGGCCTCAACGCGGCCGGCGGCAACCTCGGCGTCGCGGTCGTCCAGCTCCTGGTGCCGCTGGTGGTCGTCGCCGGCGTGCCCGTGGCGGCGTCGGGCACGCGGGTCCACCTCGCGTACGCCGGCCTGGTCTGGATGCCCTTCATCGTGGTGGCCGGGCTCGGCGCCTGGCTGTTCATGGACAGCTTGGCCGAGGCCAAGGCCGACCCCCGGTCGTACGCGGCGGCGCTGCGGCACGGGCAGACCTGGATCGTGTCGCTGCTCTACGTCGGCACGTTCGGCTCGTTCATCGGGTTCTCCTTCGCGCTGCCGCTGGTGACCAGGACGACGTTCCCCGAGTTCCTCGCCCAGCATCCGTTCGTGCGCGACTACCTCGCCGGGCTCGGCTTCGTGGGGGCGCTGGCCGGGTCGGTCGCCCGGCCGCTCGGAGGCAGGCTGTCCGACCGGTACGGCGGGGCCCGGGTCACGCTGGCCGTCTTCGCCGGGATGGTCGTGGCGACCGTCGCGGCGGCGGCCGGGGTGATCCGCCACGACTTCGGCCTGTTCTTCTGCGCCTACCTGGTCGTCTTCGCCTGCTCCGGCGTGGGCAACGGCTCGACGTACCGGATGATTCCGGTGATCTTCGGCGAGCTGGGACGCAGGGAGGCGGCCAAACGCGGCCTCGACCCGGCGCTGACCGCGACGGACTACAAGCGCAGGGCCGCGGCCGTGATCGGCATCGCCGGGGCGATCGGCGCGTTCGGCGGGTTCCTGATCCAGCAGGTGTTCCGCCTGGCGAGCCTCGACGCGGCGAGCGCGATGAAGGGCGTGACCGGCGCCGCCGCGGCCCGCGTCGCCCAGGAGCACGCGGGGTGGTCGCTGCCCGCCCTGTGGATCTTCATCGGTTCCTACGTGCTGCTCGCCGGGCTCACCTGGTGGACCTATCTGCGGCGCGGGCCGAGCCGTGCGCCGAGCTTCGCCTACGCCCGAGTGTGAATTTTCGTAGCACTCCGGCGTAACCAAAGTTGTAGGCCGACTGCCCCTTCCGTCATCCGGCCTGGTCATTAGGGTGCGCGGCCGTTGTGGCGGCCATATGCGCGTGCCAGCGTGCTGGTCAGAGGGCCCGTGAAACGGCTCGTACGGGACTTGGAGGGATTTCGATGGCACGTCGCATCCGCGTGAGCAAGCCGACCAGGAAGCCCCAGTCGAACTCGCCCGACCTCCGCACGCCGTCCGGCCGCGAGCTGCCCTACTGACCGGCCCACTTCACAGAACCCACTCAAAGCACCCACTCAAAGCACCCACTTACACACACAGCCGCTTCCAGCAGCAAGAGGGGAGGATCCCGGTGAGCAATCTCGTCATGGTCATGCCCTACCGGGCGTTCGTCATCAAGGCCCGAGAGGAGGGGCACCGGATCTGCGCGGTCTGGGATCCCACCCTGCAGACGCCGGACTACCTGGCCGGCATCGCCGACCTGGCCGACGCCCTCGTGCTCACCGACTTCGCCGACCCCGTCGCGTTCGACCGGACCGTACGGCAGGCCGTGCGCGACTTCGGCGCCGACCTCGTCTACCACATCGGGGCCGAGGAGAGCATGCTCGCGACCTACCGCATCGCGGAGGACCTCGGCAAGGCGGTCAACCCCGCACGCTCGATCGAACTGCTCAACGACAAGCTCCAGCTGCGGCGGCTGCTCGCCGAGCACGATCTCTCGCCCGTGCGGTTCGCCCACGCGGCGCGCTGGCAGGACGTGCCCGCCCTGCTCGGCGGCTTCGAGCTGCCCGTGGTCGTCAAGCCGACCGAGCTGGCCGGCAGCCGGGGTGTGTACCTGCTGCGCGAGCCCGGCCAGGTCGCCGAATGGGGCGCGCTGCTCGACTCGTACGGCTACGGCGGCCCGGTCCTCGTGGAGGAGTACCTGCGCGGCCCCGAATACAGCGTGGAGTCGCTCAGCGACCACGGCCGCCACCAGGTGGTCGGCGTGACCCGCAAGGTGCTCGGACCGCCGCCGCTGTTCGTCGAGGCCGGGCACGTGCACCCCGCGCAGGCCGGGCCCGACACGGCGGCGATGGCCGAGCTGACGGTCGAGATGCTGCGGCTGACCGGCTACCAGACCGGCCCGGCCCACACCGAGATCATCTGGACCGCCGCCGGTCCCCGGATCGTCGAGTCGCAGGCGCGGCTCGGTGGCGACCAGATCCCGCGCCTGGTGCAGCTCGCAACCGGGCTCGACATCGAGCGGGCCGTCTTCCGGGTCCTCGACGGCAGGGCGCCGGGCACGGTGGAGCGCCGGGCGGTCGCCCACATCTCGTACTTCAGCCTCACCCCCGGCGAGGTCCGCGCCGTCTCCGGTGTGGAGGAGGCCAGGGCTCTCGACTTCGTGGACATGCTGGAGTTCCCGTTCCGGCCGGGCGACCGGATCCCGGAGACGGTGGACTGGCGCACCCGGCACGGCTTCGTCGTCGTGACCGGGGAGACCGAGGAGCAGGCCGTCGCGCGGGCGCGGCACGTCCACTCGCTCGTACGAGCCGAGGTGGGCGAGCCCGTCGCGGCCGGGGCGGGCGTGGCGTCATGAACCTGGCCGCCCTCCATCCAAATCTGCGCGTCCGCATCGCGGTCGGCTTCCTGCAGCGCCTGCTCGACTCGATGGTCATGTCGTTCATGGCCATCTACCTCGCCTTCGAGTACGGCGTGGCGGTCGCGGGCGTGCTGGTCGTGACCGTCATGGTGCTCGGCGTCGTGGGCACGCTGGCGGGCGGGCACATGTCCGACGCGCGCGGGCGGCGGCGCACGCTGCTGCTCGGCGAGACCGGCGTCTGCCTGACGTTCGCGCTCATGGCGGTCGCCGACTCGTCCGCCTGGCACAGCCCGGCGATCGTCTACTGCGGCTACCTCGTCAACAAGTTCGCCGCGAGCTTCGCGATGCCGGCGAACGACGCGATGATCCTCGACGTCACGACCCCCGAGAGCCGCAAGCTCGTCTACACGATCAACTACTGGTCGATCAACCTCGCGCTGGCCTTCGGCGCGCTGCTCGGCGGCTTCCTCTACAACGGCCACTTCACGCTGCTGCTGACCCTGGCCGCCGCGGGCACGGTCGCGATCGCCGCGGCCACGTACTTCCTCATCGCGGAGACCAAGCCGGAGGAGGCCGAGCAGGCGGAGACCGGTGCGGCGGCCGAGCCGCGCGGGTCGATCCTGCGGGACTTCGCCAACGGCTACCGGCTGGTGCTCCAGGACCGCGCCTTCGGCCGGCTGCTGGTGGCCGCCACGCTGTTCATGTCCATCGAGCTGCAGCTGATCAACTACATCGGCGTCCGGCTGGCCAGGGACCTGCCGGCGCAGGACCTGCTGTCGATCGGCTCGTGGTCGGTCCGCGTGGACGGCGTGGAGATGCTCGGCATCCTCCGCGCGGAGAACACCGTGCTGGTCGTGGCGCTCGCGCTCGTCGCCCACGTGGTGCTGCGCCGGGTGCCCGACCGGGTCCGGATGTACGCCGGGGCGGGGCTGTTCACCGCCGGATACATGGTGCTGGCCATCAGCGACACCGGCTGGCTCCTGCTCGTGGCCGCGCTGGTGCTCACCGTGGGCGAGCTGATGGACGTGCCGGTGCGGCAGGCCCTGCTCGCCGACATGGTCCCGGCCGCGTCCCGCACCCGCTACATGGCCGTCTACAACCTCAACATCCGGGTGGCCCTGGTCGTCGCGTCGCTGTGCATCACGATCGGCTCGGTCCTTCCGCCGTGGGGCATGGCCGCGCTGTACGGCGTCTTCGGCCTTGTGATCATCTGGCAGTACCACGCGATCCTCACCCCCTCCGCCGCCCGCGCCGAACTCGCGCGGGCGTGATCAGGGAGAGACCCGATGAACCTGACCACGCAAGAGATCGGCACCAGGCAAGAGACCGGCGCGGTGCTGCGGGGCGCGGAGCTGGAGTATCGGCGGCACGGCGACTGCTGGGTGAGCCCGGTGGCCGGCCCGCACATCGGTGCGCGGCACTCCGCCGTCGACGCCGTCCGCATCCCCGCGGGCCGCCAGTGGTCGCCGCCCGGCGCGGCGGCGGCCGAGCAGATCGCGGTCGTGCTGGCCGGCGCGGGCGTCGGCACCGTCGGCTACGAGATCAGCCGGATGCGCGCCGCCTCGGCGCTGTACTCGCCCATGGGCAGTACGTACTCCCTGTCGGCCGGCGACCGGGAGATGACCGTCTACATCTGGAGCGCCGTGCCGTCCAAGGGCGGCACGGCCCGCACCACCCGGCCCGGCACCGGCCCGGCCCGGTTCCGCTCGCTGTGGAACGGCGAGACCTGGCTGACCCCGCCCGCCGCGAACGTCCTGTTCCGGCCGGAGGCCGGCTGCGCGGGGCTCTGCCTACGCTGCGGGATCATGCTGCCGGGGGAGACGCTCGGCGTCCGCCCACGCGAGGAGAGCGAGGCGGTGTACTTCGTCTTCGAGGGCGAGGGACAGTTCTACCTGCACGACCGGTGGGTGGACCTGGGGCCGGGCGACGGCGTCTTCGCGCCGCCGGGCGTCCGGCACGGCGCCCGCAACCCCCACGCGGGCCACCTGGCAAGCCGCTTCGTCCTGTTCGGCGGTTCCGTGGCCGAAATGCCGTCATATCTGGCCGATGGTTTGCCAGATTTGTAGCGCGTACGGCCGCAGCGGTAGGGAAAAATAGGGGTGGAAAATCCGCCTCGTGCAATCTGAGTGGTATCGGGTGCATCCTCGCGTTTCTCGTACCTCCATTACTTCCAGCGGTGTCCACGTGAATGACAAAGCGATATCGAAACCGTTCAGACGGTCACGGCCACGCGGGTCGCGGGTGGCGTCATGCGGCGCGTGAGCCTCGGCGGGCAGGGCCTGGTCTCCACGAGCCTCGGGCTCGGCTGCACCGCGCTGACCGGCGCGTACGGCCCGGCCGACCCCGATGAGGCGATGCGGGTCGTCCTGCGCGCGCTCGACGGCGGCGTGTCGCTGATCGACCTGATCGACGCCGACGGCGAGGCCGAGCGCCTGGTCGGCAAGGCCGTCGCCCACCGGCGCGACGAGGCCCTGATCGCGGCCGGCCCTGGTGCGGTTCGATGGGACGGTGCGGCCCGATGGGAGGGGCGAGACTGCGTCTCCCGTCCCGAGGACCTCGGCCGAGCCTGCGACGCGTCGCTGGCCCGCCTGGGGATCGAGCGGATCGACCTCTTCGTGGTGGACCCCGGCGCGACCGGCGCGCCGATCGAGGAGACGATGGGCGTGGCCGGCCGTCTCCAGGACGCCGGGAAGATCGCGCACATCGGCGTCCGCGGGCTGGACGGGCACCGGTTGCGGCGCGCGCACGCGGCGCGGCCCGTCGCCGCCGTCGCGGTGGAGTACTCCCTGTGGCAGCGCCGGGCGGAGCGGGAGCTGCTGCCGTTGGCACGCGAGCTGGGGATGGGCGTCGTCGCCGGCAGGCCGCTCGGCCGGGGCTTCCTGACCGGCCGGATCACCTCGCCGGTCCAGCTCGGCCCGGGGGACGTGCGCCGTCTGGACCCGCGTTTCTCCCCGGAGAGCCTGGAAGCCGAGCTGCTGCGGCTGCGTGACGCCCAGCGGGTGGCGGCCGACATGGACGTCGGCATGGGCCGGCTGGCCATCGCCTGGCTGCTGGGGCGGGGCGGCGACATCGTTCCGGTGCCGAGCACGCGCGACCTGGTTCACCTGGAGATGAACCTCACCGCGACCGGCATCCTGCTGCCCGAGCCGGTCAAGGCCCGCCTCGCCAGGGCATTTCCTCTGGAGGAGGACTAACTGCCCGCCTTTGGAGGAGGAGGACTGAGTTTCCCCTGGAGGAGGGCTGAGGTTCAGGGGAACGAGCGCTGCCCCCGCAGGCCGGGGGGGTTCGGCCGGGGGCGGGGCGCGGGCTGGTCGCGGCGCGGTGAGATGAGCGAGGCGGCCAGCGCCTTGTTGACCGCGTCGATCCGGGAGACCGCGCCGAGCTTGGTGAAGATGTTGTGCAGGTGCCGCTTGATCGTCGCCTCGGTGAGCGTGAGCCGGGTGGCGATCTGGTAGTTGCTCAGCGCCTGGGCGGCGAGTTCGAGGATCTCCCGCTCCCTGTCGGTCAGCACTACCTTCGACCCGCCCCCCTGCACCTGGGCGAAGGAGTCGCGCGAGACGGCGAGCACGAGCCGGTCGGGCTCGGTTCTGACGCTCCTGACGGCCGAGATCAGCTCCTGGCGGTGCACGCTCTTGAGCAGGTAGCCGCGGATGCCCGCCGCCAGCAGGCGGCTCAGCAACTGCGGGCCGTCGTACATGCTGAGGATGATGATCTGCGACTCGGGCGAGATCGTGCGCATGCGGGTCACGGTCTGCGTGGCGTCGTCGCCGGGGATCTCGACGTCGAGGAGGACCACGTCGGGCCGCTCCCGCTCGACCAGGGCTACCGCCCCGTCGGAGTCGCCCGCCTCGCCGACGACCTCGAAGTCGTCCTGGGCCTCCAGGATCTCGCGCAGGCCCTCCCGGAACAGCGCGTGGTCGTCGACGACGGCAATGCTGATCATTTTGTCCGATTCGCTCATTTTGCCCCCTCGCCTGGCGGTTCGGGGTCGCATGAGCGAACCGCGCTGTGTTGCTTGATTCGCTCGCTACGCTCACTCATGCGGTGAGCCCCGAGAAGGGCACGTACAGTTCGACGTGCGTGCCGTTGCCTGGCCTGCTCGTGATGGTGGTCGTCCCTCCGATGATCGCAGCGCGTTCCTGCATCGACAGCAGGCCCACCCCGTCCGACCGCCTGCCCCCTTCCGCGAAGCCCAGGCCGTCGTCTTCCACCGACGCTCGCAGCTCGTGGGGGGCGAAGTCGACCCGGATCAGCACCTTGGTGGGGTTGCCGTGCTTGAGCGCGTTCCTGGTCGCCTCACGCAGGATGAGGAAGGACTCGTCGCGCACGGTGGGAGAGGCCCACGTCTCGTCCCCGCTGACCCGCAGCCGGATGTCCACCTCCTCCATGTCCACGGTCTCGAGGTAGTACAGCAGGGCCTTCTCCAGGCTGTTGAGCGGCTCCTGCGGGTGCAGTTCGCTGGTGACCGCGCGCAGGTTCTGCATGGTCTCCAGGATGGCCTGCTGGGCGGTCTCCACCTTGGCGGTCGCCGTCGCGGGCTTGCTCGCCCGGTGCAGGTCGTACAGCTCCAGTTGCCGGTGGGCGACGCTGAGGCCGTGCCCGAGCCGGTCGTGCAGTTCGCGGGCGATCCGGCGGCGCTCCTCGACCTGGGCCTCGTGGACCTTGTCGAGCAGGAAGCTGGAGTAGCTGGCCGAGGCCTCCCTGATCCGTGTCGTGATGCTGCGCTCCAGCCCCAGCACGACCAGCGTGAGCAGCTGCATGGACTCGGCGTCGCCGGGCATGCGCTCCAGCAGGCAGGTCACGACCGCCTGGAACCACACCGACGCCGCGCGGAGCGACTCGTCCGGGTGAACCCCGCTCGCCGCCCTGGTCGCCCCCACCTCCCACGCGATGATCTTGTGGGAGTCGCCCACCCTGATGCTGCCGGCCCGCAGCGTCTCCGCGACGTCGTCGAGGATCTGCTCCGCGTTCGCCAGCGCCTGCCGCAGGGCGATCGGATCGCGGCTGATCGGGCTGTTCAGTGCCGCCAGGTTCCGTGCGTACGCTTCCAGAATCTCGGAGCGATGTGCTTCGAGGAAACCCTCGAAGTCCGGGACCGCCGGTCCCAGTTCTTCATCTCCCGCCAATGGACCCTCCGAGAGGAAGCGGACGAGTGCCTCCATCCTGGACTAAGCCGCACGCCCAGACAATAAGAATTGTGACACCAGCGGGAGAAGAACAGCCAAATGCACAGCGTATTGCGTCGTCATGAACGCCCGGTAGGGCAGGCGGCGGCGCACCCGGGACCCCCGGGAAAGCGGAGTAAGAGTGACGACGACGAGCAGCGACGCGCCGGTGAGCATCGCGGCCGGCGCCAAGCCGAGCGGCGCCCGCAATAGCAGCGCGACCGCGCAGAAAGCGAGCGCGACGGAGGCGGCGACCGCCGACAGCAGCAGCCTGACCGGCCATTCTCCGCGGCTCACCGCGAACGTCACGCGCCCGGCGGAGCGGTCGCCCGCGATGTCGGGCAGGTCCTTCGCCGGTGTGCCGACCAGGCCCATCCACAGCGAGGCCGCGACGGCGAACGCGGGCAGCGCGATCACCGCCTGCCCGGTGGGGCCGGTCCCGCACGAGGTGTAGCCCGCGCAGTAGGAGAGAAGGCCGGACAGGCCGCCGACCACCACCGTGGCGCTGGACCACTTCTTCAGCTGGAAGGGCGGCGCCGAGTAGAGGTAGCCCAGCGCGAGCACCGCCGTCACCAGCCAGATCATCGCGCCGCCGAGCAGCAGCGCGCCGAGCAGGGCGGCCGCCGCGGCGGCCCAGGCGATGACCCGGGCCAGGCCGGGGTCGAGGTCGCCGCGGGCGATCGGCCGGCGCGAGCCGTTCACGCGGTCCTCCCGCACGTCCATCACGCCGTTGAACAGGTAGACGAAGAAGATCGCGCACTGCCACACCAGAGCCCCCGCCACCAGGCGGAACGGGTCGGCGGGGGCGAGTCCGGCGTCCAGGGCCGCGCCGGCGGCGAACCGCAGGAAGAAGATGGCCAGAACGGACGGGCGCGCCTCGGTCACGCACATTCCGAGGATTCGGAAAGGCGAAATCGAAATGGCCGGGAATGCTGCTCTGCTGATCGACATGACTCGGAGTATGTGTCCGGTTCAGGGGTGCGTTAAGAGGGCCGCCCGGGAGGTTGTACCGGGTCTACAACTTTCGATACCCCTACCGATCGTACGGGTGACACGGGGCGCACTCTAGTTGCTTCTCCCTTGCCCCTTGACCAGGGCGCTTGTAGCTTCGGCAACGTACCGGTCAGCGAATCACCAGCAATTTGGACGGCCTTCCGGATGGGAGTCGGCGCGATTCGCGGACAGCTTTTCGGAAAACGGTCGGTCGCGAATTCGGTGGCAAGGTCGCCGATGAGAAAGGAATTCCTCATGAGCAGCTCTCCTTCCCGTTACTCGGCCTTCACCCCCGTCCGCCTGGCGGACCGGCGCTGGCCGGACCGGACGATCGAGGCCGCCCCGCGATGGCTGTCCACCGACCTGCGCGACGGCAACCAGTCGCTGGTCAACCCGATGAGCCCGGAGCGCAAGCTCGCGATGTTCGACCTGCTCGTACGGATGGGGTACAAGGAGATCGAGGTCGGGTTCCCGGTGGCGAGCCAGGACGACCACGACTTCGTGCGCATGCTCATCGAGCAGGACCGGATCCCCGACGACGTGCGGATCTCGGTTCTGGTGCAGGCGCGGGACGAGCTGATCCGGCGGACCGTGGAGAGCCTGGCCGGCGCTCCCCGGGCCAACATCCACCTCTACAACGCGACCGCCCCGCTCTTCCGCCGGGTGGTCTTCGGCATGACCCGCGACGAGTGCAGGGACCTCGCCGTCGAGGGCACCCGCCTGATGATGAAGTACGCCGAGGCGACCCTGGGCGACTGCGACCTCGGATTCCAGTACTCGCCCGAGCTGTTCAACGAGACCGAGCCCGAGTTCGCGCTCGAGGTCTGCGAGGCGGTCATGGACGTGTGGCAGCCGGAGGAGGGCCGGGAGATCATCCTCAACTTCCCGACCACGGTGGAGCGGTCGCTCCCGCACGTCTTCGCCGACCAGATCGAGTGGCTCGACCGCAATCTGTCCCACCGCGAGCACGTCTGCCTGTCGATCCACCCGCACAACGACCGTGGCACCGGCGTGGCGGCCTCCGAGCTGGCGCTGCTGGCCGGCGCCCAGCGGATCGAGGGCTGCCTGTTCGGCAACGGCGAGCGGGCCGGCAACGTCTGCCTGGTCACGCTCGGCCTGAACATGTACACCCACGGTGTCGACCCCGGCATCGACTTCTCCGACATCACCGAGATCCGGCGCACTGTCGAGTACTGCAACGAGATGCAGGTCAGCCCCCGCCACCCGTACGGCGGCGACCTCGTTTACACGGCCTTCTCCGGCTCCCACCAGGACGCCATCAAGAAGGGCTTCGACGCGCTGGTCGTGGAGGCCGGCGAGGCCGGCGTCAGCGTGGACGACCTGCCGTGGCGCATGCCGTACCTGCCGATCGACCCCAAGGACGTCGGCCGCACGTACGAGGCGGTGGTGCGCATCAACAGCCAGTCGGGCAAGGGTGGCGTGGCCTACATCCTGAGCGCCTGGCACGGGCTCAACCTGCCCAAGAACCTTCAGGTGGAGTTCGCCCGCGTCGTGCAGGCCCATGCGGACGGCTCGGGCGGGGAGATCACCCCGGCCGTCGTCCGCGACCTGTTCGACGAGGAGTACCTGTCGCGGACCGAGATCACCGTCCCGCTCGGGCTCGGCGGCAGGCCGCTGCAGACCACGTTGTACGTCGACGGCGCGCGCTTCGACGTCGCCGGGCCGCGGGCCGACGCCATCCGCACCCTGGGCGCCCGGCTGGCGGTCTGGAACGTGGACGTGCAGATGGTCCACCGCACCGGCGTGGAGGCCGCGGCCGGGAGCGCGGAGGACCGGGAGGTCGCGGTCTACGCCGAGTGTGTGATCGACGGGCGGCAGGTCTGGGGGGTGGGCCTCGACCACGACGTGGTCGCCGCGTCCTTCGCGGCCGTCCGCTCGGCGCTGGCCCGTGCCGGCGAAACGGACGCGGAAGGCGCGGGAGAGCGGGCCGACGAGAGCGTTTCGGCGCGAATGACGCTGGTCGGCTGAACGCGGATCGACACAGAACCTTTACAGAAGTCACGGCAATTGTGAAACCGGCCGGCGCGGCCGAGAATCGAACGGAATTCGGGAGGCTCATTATGGCCCTGGTGGAGCGGGAAGAGGTGTTGGCCTCCCTTGAGGACATGCTGGCCGACGCCGTCACCGGCAGAGGAAAGATCGCGATCGTCGGCGGGCCCGTCGCGACGGGGAAGACCGCACTGCTCAACACTCTGGTCGAGGACGCGCTGGAGCACGGCGCCCTGCCGCTGACCGCGACCTGCTCGCAGTCGGAGTCGGGACTGGCGCTGGCCGTGCTGTCGCAGATCCTGCACAACGCGCCGCTCACCCCCGACGAGGAGGAGCGCACCCGCAACCTGCTGCACGAGGGCGCCCGCTGCGCCATGTCGGCCGACCCGCTGGCCGACTACGTCGACCAGGTGGACGCCCACATCGTGCACGCCCTGTGCATGGTGCTGCTCGAACTCGCCGAGCGGCACCCCCTCATGATCGTGGTGGACGACATCCAGCACGCCGACCGCGCCTCGCAGCTCTGCCTGGCCTACCTCGCCCGCAGGCTGCGCTTCGCCCACATCCTGGCGATCTTCAGCCAGTCGGAGGAGTCGTGGAACGCCCCGTCGCTGTTCCAGACCGAGCTGCTGCGCCAGCCGCACTGCCGCCGCCTCCCGCTGTCGGCCCTGTCCCGCGAGGGCGTCGAGATCATGGCCGCCGACATCGTGGGTGACGACGTCGCCCGGCGGTTCGCCGCGGACTGGCACGCGGTCAGCGGCGGCAACCCGCTGCTCGTGGGCGCGCTCATCGAGGACCACCTCGCCGCGACCGACGCGGGAGGCGCCCCGGCCGAGAGCGAAGCGGTGGCGGAGCCGGACGAGATCGTCGCGGGCGACGCCTACCGCCAGGCGGTGCAGTCGTGCCTGCGCCGCGGGCACCCGCTCGCGGCCCGCGTCGCGCGGGGCCTGGCGGTCGCCGGCGACCCCGGCCACCTCGACCGGCTGCTCGACCTCGACGCCGGCGTCGTCGTCCAGGCGCTCAACGCGCTGCACAACGCCGGGCTGGTCGGCGCCGACCTGCACCTGCGCCACCCCCAGGCGCGCGCCGCCGTGCTCGCCGACCTCGACCGGCACGAGCGGACGGACCTGCACCGCAAGGCCGCCGAACTGGCGTACGGCCAGGGCGCCCCGGCCGCCGTGATCGCCGAGCACCTGCTGGCCGCCTCGCACAACGGGGGCTCGTGGGCCGTACCGATCCTGGAGGAGGCGGCCCGGCAGGCGCTCAGCGAGGGACGCGTCGAGCCCGCCGTCGACTACCTGCGGCTGGCCGACGGCGCGTGCACCGACGACCAGCGCCGGGCCACCATCAAGACGACACTGGTGCGGGCGGAGTGGCGGCTCAACCCGAGCGCCCCCGCGGCCCACCTCGACGAGCTCACCGACGCCATGCACCGCGGCCACCTGCGCGGCTCCGACGCCGTCGTGCTGGCCAAGGCGCTGCTGTGGCACGGCCGCTTCGACGACGCCCGTGACGTGCTCGACCACCTGGGCAGGATCGGCTCGATCATGGACGCGGAGACCGTGGCCGAGATCCGCGCCGTCCGGCCGTGGCTGCGCTGCTCCTACACGCCGTTCCTGGCGCACATCCCGAGGGTCACCGACATGAGCACGCAGGCGCCGCCGTCCGCGCCGGTCATCGGCCGGCTGGAGGCCGCCACAGCGCTCGCGGCGGTGCTGACCAAGGGCCCGCACCCGCAGACGCTGGCCGACGTGGAGCGCATCCTGCGCGGCTCCCGCCTCGACGACATGTCGATGGACGCCGTCGAGTGCGCGCTGCTCGCGCTGATCTACGGCGAGCGGTCCGACCTGGCGGCCCCCTGGTGCGACCTGTTCTTCGAGGAGGCCGCCAGCCGGCGTGCCCCCAGCAGGCAGGCCCGCCTCGCGGCGCTGCGCGCCGAGATCAGCCTGCGGCAGGGTGACCTGGAGGGCGCGGAGGGCCTCGCCCAGATGGCCGTACGGCTCATCCCGCCGACGAGCTGGGGGGTCGCGGTCGGCGGTCCGCTGTCGGTGCTGCTGACGGCGGTGACCGCGATGGGCCGGTTGGACGAGGCCGTGCAGCTGGTGAACCAGCCGGTGCCCGAGGCCATGCTCCAGACCCGGTACGGCCTGCACTACCTGAACGCGCGGGGCCGCTACCACCTGGCGACGGGCGACCTCGGCATGGCGCTGCGCGACTTCCAGACGTGCGGCGAGCTGATGGGCTCCTGGAGCCTCGACTCGCCGGGGCTCGTCTCCTGGCGGACGGGCGCGGCCGAGGCGCTGATCGGCATGGGCCGCGCGGAGCGGGCGCGGCCGCTGCTGGACGAGCACGTGGCGCGCTGCGCCCCCGGTCCGGTCCGCGCCCGCGGGACCGGCCTGCGGTTGACGGCCGCCGCGAGCGAGCCCAGGCAGCGTCCCCCGCTGCTGCGGCGCGCCGCCGACATGCTCCAGGCGAGCGGCGACCAGTACGAGCTGGCCCGGGCCCTGGTCGACCTGGCCGACGCCTACCAGGCGGTGGGAGAGCTGCGCCGCGCCCGTACGGTCGCCAGGCAGGCCCAGCGGATCGCGGAGGAGTGCGAGGCCGTCCCGCTGGTCAACGCGCTCACCCAGGGCGGTCCCGGGCAGCCGGCCGAACCGCCCCGCACGGAGAGCGGCCCGGGGACGCTGAGCGAAGCCGAGCGCCGGGTGGCCTCGCTCGCCGCGGTCGGATACACCAACCGCGAGATCGCCGACAAGCTGTACATCACGGTCAGCACGGTCGAGCAGCACCTGACCCGCATCTATCGCAAGCTCAACGTCACCCGCCGTTCCGACCTGCCCGCCAGCCTCGAGTTCAGCACCTCCGCCTGAGACAGCTCCACGACCTGGGCCGGCCGGGTGTTCCCGGCCGGCCACTTCCCTGACTGGAAGGTGAACGCGCATGACTCAGCCGAGCGTCACCCCTGCCGCCCCACCACCGGCCGCCACACCCGCCGCCGCACCGGCGGGCCGCCTCACGGCGGCCCAGGGCACCGCCATGTACGTCGGCGCGGTGCTCGGCACGGGCGTCATCGCCCTGCCCGCGCTCGCGGCCCAGGCGGCCGGGCCGGCGTCGCTGCTGGCCTGGCTCGGCCTGGTCGTGCTGTCGGCCCCGCTGGCCGCGGCGTTCGCCGCCCTCGGCGCGCGCCACCCCGACTCCGGCGGCGTGTCGACCTACGCCCGCCTCGCCTTCGGGGACCGGGCCGCGGTCGTCGTCGGCTGGTGCTTCTACTTCGCGATCCCGCCCAGCGCCGCCGCCGCGGCGCTGTTCGGCGGCGAGTACGTCGCCGCGGCGGTGGGCGGCGGGACCGGCACGGCGACGCTGACGGCGGCGGGGCTGATGGCGATCGTGACCGTGTCGAACGCCTCCGGTCTGCGGGTGACCGGCCGGGTCCAGCTCGGGCTGGCCGGGCTGCTCGTCGCGTTGCTCGTCGTCGCCGTCGCGCTGTCGCTCCCGCACGCCGATGTGGCCAACCTGCGGCCGTTCGCTCCGCACGGCTGGACGGCCATCGCCCCGGCGGCGGCCCTGCTCGTGTGGAGCTTCGCCGGCTGGGAGGCGATCACGCACCTCGCCGCCGACTTCCGCAGGCCGTCCAGGGACCTGCCCAGGGCCGCCGCGGCCGCCGTCGTGCTGGTCGGCGTGCTGTACCTGTCGGTCGCCTTCGCCACCGTCGCCGTTCTCGGCCCGGCCGCCGGAGGCGCGCGGGCGCCCCTCGGCGACCTGCTGGCCCTCGGTCTCGGCGGCAACGCCCGGCTGCTCGCCGCCGTGGCCGCGCTGCTGCTGACGCTCGGCGCGATGAACGCGTACTGGGCCGGGGCCGCCAAGCTCGGCGCGGCCCTCGGCCGCGACGGCGCCCTGCCCGGCTGGCTCTCCCGCGGCAGCGTCGCCGGGGAGGTGCCCCGGCGCAGCCTCGCGGTCGTCGCCGTGCTGTCCTTCCTGGCGCTCGCCGTCGTGTACGCGGCGGAGACGGGCATCCGTCCCCTGGTGCTGATGACCAACGGGTCGTTCGTGGTGGTCTACGCGATCGGCGTGGCGGCCGCCATCCGGCTGCTGCCGCGCGGCCGGGCCAGGGCCGCCGCCCTGCTCGCGCTCGTGGCGGTCGCCCTGCTGGTCGCCGCGTCGGGCGTCTACCTCCTCTGGCCGCTGCTTGTCGGCGGCGCCGCCCTGGCGTACGCGCGGTTCACCCGCAGGGGGGCGGCCGTCCCGGCGGAACATTGACGAAAGTGAAGGGTCACCGGCGACTTTCCGCGAGTGCCCGCCGTGCGTCCGGTTCCTAGGGTCGAGGGGCCGGACGGACCGGCGGGAAGCAGCACGGAGGGGAACCGGTGGGCAACGAGATCGAGGACGTCCCGGACATCAGCGCCGAGTGGTATCGGGAGGTCACGGCGTTCGCCCTGCACACCCCCGCATGGGTGCGCGACGCGGCGGGGATCGCGACGGACGCCGTCCCCGCGATCCTCTTCGCGTTCCTCGTCTTCGGCTGGTGGAGGGCGCGGCGGGGGGATGACCGCAGGATGGCGCTCGCCCTGCTCGCACCGGTCGCGGTGGTGACGGCCTACCTCGCGAGCGAGGGCGTCAAGAGCGTCCTGCGGCTGCGGCGCCCCTGCTGGGACCTGGCCGACGTGGTCACCGTGGCGCACTGCCCGCCGTACGGCGACTGGTCGCTGCCGAGCAACCACGCGACCTTCGCCGCGGCGGCGGCCGTCGCGCTGGTCGCCCTGTGGCGCGGCATGGCGGTGGTAGCGCCGGCGCTCGCGCTGCTGGAGGCGTTCTCCAGGGTCTTCGTGGGCGTCCACTACCCCCACGACGTGGCGGCGGGGCTGCTGTTCGGCGCGCTGATCGCCCCGCTGGTCCTGCTGGCCCTGCGGAACCCCGCGACCGCCCTGGTCTCCGCGATGCGGCGGCGCCCGGCGCTGGCGGCGGTGCTGACTACCGCCCGCCCGCCAGTCCCGCCTCATGGGCGATGACCGCCGCCCGCACCCGGTTGGGCACGCCGAGCTTTCCCATGATCGTGCTCACGTAGGTCTTGACGCTGCCCTCGGCGAGGTGCAGACGGGCGGCGATGCCCGCGTTCGACATGCCCTCGCCGACCAGGGCCAGCACCTCGCGCTCCCGGACGGTCAGCGCCGCGACCTGCTCCCGGGCCGCGGCCGAGCGCGACAGCCGGTCGCCGGCGAGTCCCCGGATGACCCGTGCGGCCACCGGCGGCGACAGGTACGCCCCGCCCTCGGCCGCCGCCCGCACCCCGAGGGGGAACTCGCGCGGATCCCCGGTCTTCAGCAGGAATCCCGCCGCGCCGTCGCCCAGCGCCCGCGCGACGTAGGCGTCCTCGCCGAAGGACGTCATGATCAGTACGGCGGTGCCGGGGGCGGCCCTGCGCACTTCGGCCGCGGCGGCCAGCCCGTCCAGGCCGGGCATCCGGATGTCGACGAGCGCGACGTCGGGCCGGTGCGCCAGGACGGCGTCCACCAGCTCACGCCCGTCGGCGGCCTCGGCGACCACCTCGATGCCCGGGTCCGCCGCCAGGATCGCCCGCACCCCGGCCCGGATCACCGGTTCGTCGTCGGCCAGGACCACCCGGATCGCGTGCATGCCTTGATGGTACGGAAGCGTGGAAGGTCTCCGGGTGCTGCTCAGGAGGGCAGGAAAGCCTTGGCGACCAGGCGGCCCCCGGCGAAGCACAGCCGGTAGAGCTTCAAGTCGCCGAACGGCTCGGGGCTGGTGCTGTAGTAGCGGCACCGGGCGCCCGGCGGGATCGGCGGCTCGGGCCACGACGGATCGTCGATCCTGGTCCTGGCCGGCAGCACCGCCGCGACCTCGGACTCGGCCTGCCCGACCCGCAGCTTCGCGAACTCGGCCGGCGGCAGGACCGAGGTGACCGCCTCGTAGACCGTGAACCCCAGCACGAACGCCGCCACTCCGGCCGCCGCGGCCAGGCAGACCAGCGCCGCGGCCAGCCGTGTACGGCGCACCCGCCGCCGGGCCAGCGCCAGATCCAGCTCCACGGGCCGCGACGCCGTTCGCGGGGGAACATGCGAGGGGACATGCGGGTGGACATGCGGGTGGACATGCGGGGGAACGGAGCGCGGGAGCCGTACGGTCAGGGTGAACCCGCCGTCGGCGGGGCCGCTCTCCAGGGACCCGCCCTGCAGGCGGGCCCGCTCCGCCAGCGCCCGCAGTCCGTGTCCGCCGGTCACGCCGCGCCCGGGCTGGTGCGGCGCGGCGTTGGCGACGGTGACCACGGTCTCGCCCTGCGCGTGCGCGAGCCGTACGGTGACCGGGGCGCCGGGCGCGTGCTTGGCGGCGTTGGTCAGCCCCTCACGGACGACCCGCCGCACGGTGGCGAGCGCGGGCGCGGGGATCCGCGTCTCCTCCTGCGCGCCGTGCAGCGTTACCGGCAGTCCGGCGGCTGCGGCGCGCCGGACCAGTTCGCCCACGCTCTCCTCGGGCGGGTGCGTCGTGTCTTCATGCGCCGTGTCTTCATGCACCGTGTCTTCGAGTTCCGGGCCGGGGTCGTCGCCGTCCCTCAGCACGGCGACGATGTCGCGCAGGCGCTCCGCCGCGGCGGTGACCGCCTCGCGGGCCTCGCCCGCCGCCCGGCGCCGGCTCTCGGGAAGGCCGGCGTCGACCTCCAGGGCCCCGATCCGCAGCGCGACCAGGCTCAGGTCGTGACCGAGCAGGTCGTGCATCTCCCTCGCGATGGTGGTCCGCTCCCGCAGCCTCGCCTGCTCGGCGACCATGCGCCGCTCGCGCTCCAGGTGCCCGGCGCGTTCCCAGCCCGCCCTGGTCAGGGCCAGGCTCTGGTGCCTCGCGTGGCCCGCGAGCCACGGGACGAGTCCGAACAGCGCGATGCCCGTGACGGCGAAGAACCACGCGCCCAGATCCCACTGCGCCGCGAGGAGCCACCGTACGAACGGGACGACGGCGGCGGCGACCACCGCGGCGGCCGACAGGCCGAGCAGGGCGGGCCTGGCCCGGGCCATGCGCACCCCGGCCAGGTAGCTCGTCACCGCCAGGGCCGGGAAGAAGACGGTGGGGTCGCCCCGCACGGCCACCGAACCCGCCCACAGCGCGGCCGTCACGAGCATCGCCCCCAGCGGCCGGGGCCGGGCGAGCGCGACGGCGACGCCGATCGTCGCCAGGCCTGCGATCACCTCGGGCCAGGTGTACCTGTCGGCCAGGATGTTCGTGAGGCCCGCCCACAGCGCCGGCAGGCCGAGGACGGCCCAGAGCAGGACGTCCTTGAGGTATGCCGCTTTCCTCCCCACTCAGGCAACGGTATCCGCAGGTCGCGGGGCCCTGACGAATCCGTGCAGGGTCCGCGCGCTGGTGTGGCCGGACAGGGACATGAGCATCGGCGCCGACCAGCCCTCCTCGCCGAGGTGGGCCAGGCGCGAGTGGCGCAGGCGGTGCAGGGTGGAGCCGCCGCCCTCCGGGTCGAGGTCACCGGTGGCCCGTTTGAACAGGTACTCCGCCCGCTCGTACGACAGGCGGCCCCGGCCCGTGTGCGGGCACAGGTCGGCCGCCGCGGGCATGCGACCCGGCCCCGGCCTGCGGTCGGCGAGGAACAGCGGGCCCCGGCGGCGGTCTCCGACGAGGAGGGGCAGGAGCGCGGCCGTGCCGGACTGCCAGCGCAGCCAGTGCCCTCTGGCCTTCACCTCGCCGCGCATGCCGGGCAGGTCGAGGTCCTCCACGTTGAGCGAGAGCGCCCACTCTGCCGGGGCCGCGCTCTCGTACAGCAGCAGCCACAGCGTGCGCTCGCGCAGCGAGATGTCCGGCCGCTTCCACAGGCTCTCCAGCCGCGACCGGTCGATGGGGCGGGTGCGGGGGCGGGGCTCGGGCCGCCGGTCGAGCGGGGCGGCGAGGCCGGCGGCGGCCCAGCCGCGCTCGGCCGCCCACGTGGCGAACGACCGCAGCGCCGCGCGGTGCCGGTTCCAGGTCGCGGCCGCCGCCGTGCCCCACGCCGCGGCGAAGACCTCGGCGACCCGGTGGGACGTCACGTCGCGCATCGGGGCGTCCTCGCCGAGGTGCCGGCACAGCCGCGTCAGGGTCTGGTTGTAGGAACGGACGGTGTCGGCGCTCAGATCGGGCCGGGCGAGGAAGAGCCCCGTCGCCCTGCCGAGCGTGACGTCCCCGTCCGCCGGGCCGGCCTCCGTGGACTCTTCCTCGGCTTCTTCGGCTTTCTCCGCTTCCCCGGCTTTCGCTGCGCAGGTCGCGGCGCGCCGCAGCAGCACTGCGCGTTCCGCGCTGTTGAGGGTGAGGGACGCGGCGCGTTCGAACTCCGCCAGGGCCTCGTCGTGCCGGCCCAGCCGGGCCAGCAGATCCCCGCGTACGGCGGGCAGCAGGTGGTAGCCCTTGAGCGCCGGCTCGCCGGTCAGCGCGTCCACCAGCGTGAGACCGGCGCGCGGCCCGTGGGCCATGGCGAGCGCGACCGCGCGGTTGAGCTGGACGACCGGCGTGGGCAGCACCCTGACGAGGGCCTCGTAGAGCGCCGCGATCTGCGGCCAGTCGGTCTCCTCCGGCGTGGCGGCCCGCGCGTGACAGGCCGCGATGGCCGCCTGCAGCACGTACGGGCCGAGAGGGCCGCCGGCCTGCCGCGCCCGCAGCAGTGCCGCGAAGCCGCGCCGGATGAGCAGCGGGTCCCAGCGCCCCCGGTTCTGCTCGTGCAGCACGACGGGCTCCCCCGACGGGCCGGTACGCGCGGCCGAGCGCGACTGCTGCAGTTCCATGAGAGCGACCAGGCCGTGCACCTCGGCCTCGTCCGGGGTCAGCTCGGCCAGGACGCGGCCCAGGCGCAGCGCCTCCAGGCAGAGGGACGGGCGCATCAGGTCGTCGCCCGCCGTCGCCGCGTACCCCTCGTTGAACACGAGATAGATCACTTCGAGCACCGACGACAGCCGGGCCGCCCGTTCCGGCCCCGACGGGACCTCGAAGGGGACGTGCGCGTCGGCGAGCGCCCGCTTGGCCCGCACGATCCGCTGGGCGACGGCGCTCTCGGAGACGAGGAAGGCCCGCGCGATCTCGTCGGTCCGCAGGCCGCCGATCAGCCGCAGTGTGAGCGCGACCCGGGCCTCGGTGGACAGCACCGGGTGACAGGAGACGAACATCAGCCGGAGGACGTCGTCGCCGACCTCCCCGTCGAGCGCGTCCACCACGTCGTCCACGTCACGTTCGCCGTCGTCGGGACGGGTGGCGAGATCGTGGGCGAGCCGCTCCTGCCCGCGGTCCCGCCGCTCCTCCCGGCGCAGGTGATCGACGGCGCGGCGCTTGGCGACGGCCATGAGCCAGGCGCCCGGGTTGTCTGGGACGCCCGCCTCGGGCCACTGCTCCAGCGCGGCGAGGACGGCATCCTGCGCCAGTTCCTCCGCCAGGCCGACGTCGCCGGCCATCCGCACGAGGCCGGCGACGATCCTCGCGGACTCCATCTTCCAGACCGCGTCCACGACGCGATGGGCGTCCAGCGACGTCACCCGACCGATGACAGCATCGGCCCGTCCGCCGCGCAACCCGGCGCGTACGTCACCTGCTTCATCACGCCCTTGCCGACGATCTCCGGTGTCAGCGGGGGCCGTCCCCGGGGCCGTCTTCGGGGCCGAACACCTGCTGGATCGCGCTCTCACCGTCGCCGACGATCTTCCAGAAGCGGCGGGCCAGCTCCACGGCCTCCTCGCGGGACCGCGCCTCGATCAGGGCGAAGCTGACGATCGCCTCCTTGGCCTCCGTGAAGGGGCCGTCGGTCACGGTGATCTCACCGCCGGAGGAGATCATCCGCAAGCCGCCGGGCTCCAGCCCGCCGGTGGCCAGCAGCACGCCCGCCCTGCTCATCTCCTCGATGAAGGCGCCCATCTCGGCCATCATCTCCGCGTCCGGCGTCCGGGAGCCGCCCTTGGTGGTCATCAGAAACCGCATCGTCGTTCTCCTTCTTCTTCGGTCCAGTGGCCGGCCGGGCCGTTCGCCGGTCCCCGCCGTCACCTACACGTCGTATGGCACGAGCCGGAATCGACGGGCTCCGATCCTGACACGTCGTGACCTGGTCCTCTATCGGGATGTGACAGGGAATGCGCATGTGACAGGGAATGCGCAGCGGTGGCTGACGCCGCAGGTAGGAGGGGTAAGCGGCAGGCGGACCGTGCGGCTGGGCACGGGTGGTCGAATCGCGCGGACGCCGTTCGACGCGTGAGCGAGGCCGGACACCGCACCGGCCGGGACCACCGAGGACCGGAACACGAAGCCCGGAACCTCGGGGCCCCGAGAGCGCCGAAGCCCGGGACAGGGAAGCCCGGGACGCCGAAGAAGGGAACTGCCATGACCGCCACGCAGGACACGACCCAGCTCACCACCGAGATCACCACCGAGATCGCCACCGAGCTCACCGTGCGGCCGGCCGCGCGGCGCGCCACGCCGGGTTCGACGGGCTTCACGGGATCGACGCGTGCGCTGCTCACCTGCGCCGTGCTCTCCACCCCCGTCTTCGGGATCGTCTCGCTGACGCAGGCGTTCACCCGCGAGGGGTTCGACCTGCTCCGTCACCCGCTCAGCATGCTCAGCACCGGCGACCTCGGGTGGCTGCAGGTCGGCAACTTCTGGATCAGCGCCGTGCTGACGGTCGCCGGGGCGATCGGACTGCGCAGGGTCATGCGCGGCACGCCCGGAGGGACGTGGGCGCCCAGGCTGCTGCTCGTCGAGGGCGCCGGACTCGCGGCGGCCGGAGCCTTCAGCATGGACCCGGGGGACGGCTTTCCCGCAGGCACCCCGCTGGGGGCCCCGGCCGGGATGAGCTGGCACGCGATGCTGCACATGGCGGCCGGCTCGGTGGCCTTCACCGCGCTCATCGCGGCCTGCTTCGTCCTCGGCCGTCACTTCGCCCGCGCGGGGCGGGCCGGGCACGCGGTCGCCTCCCGTCTCGGCGGCCTGGCCCTTCTGCTGGGCAACGGATGGGCCATGTCCGGCGGGCGGGCCGGCTCCCTCACCCTGTGCGTCGGTGTGCTGGTCGCCATGGCCTGGGTCTCGGTGGTCGCCGCCGCCAAGCGCGCGGAACTCACGGGTGACGCTGACGCACTCGACGCTGACGCACTCGACACTGACGCACTCGACACTGCGCGACGCTGACGCGCTCGACGGGGAAGCCGCGCAGCGCTCCCGGTGCCGGGTAAACCACTGGGAGCTCTGCGAGGTGTGGTGATATGTTCGGCGCCGCCGTGCATATCGCCGCGACCTGAGGAGGTGAGACCGATCAACGCTGTGACAGGTCGGGGCTCCCTCCGTTGCATGGTCTAGGGAGCGCCCGCAGAAGGCATCCCGAAAGGCGTGAAACGCTTGCGCTTCATCTCTCGGACGTCGTCGGACGGCGTCACCGAACAACTGTTCACCCTCGGCGAGGTTCCCGGTGTGTTGTGGACGCCGGAAGACGCCGCCGGGGCTCGCCCCCTGATCCTGATGGGCCACGGCGGCGGGCAGCACAAGAAGGCCCCCGACATCGTGGCCCGCGCGCGCCGCTTCGTCACCGAGGGCGGTTACGCGGTGGTCGCGGTCGATGCGCCCAACCATGGCGATCGGCCGAAGACCGAGGAGTTCGCCCGGGTCGTTGCCGGGTTGCGGGCCGGCATGGCCGCAGGCGGGGACATCGCCCCGCATCTCGCCACCATGCATACGTTCCTGGCCGACCACGCCGTCCCGGAATGGCAGGCGGTCCTGACCGCGGTGCGGGAACTCGACGTCGTCGGCGCCGGCCCTGTGGGCTACTGCGGCATGTCGATGGGCTGCGGGCTCGGTGTGCCCTTCGTCGCCGCGGAACGCCGGGTCCGCGCGGCGGTGCTGGGCCTGCTCGGCGTGGACGGGCTGGCCGAGACCGCCGCCCGGGTCACCGTCCCGGTGCGGTTCCTGCTCCAGTGGGACGACGACAAGGTGCCGCGGGCCCAGGGCCTGGCGTTGTTCGACGCTCTGGGGTCGGCCGACAAGACGCTGCACGCCAATCCCGGCAACCACGGGGAGATCCCCGAGTTCGAGATCGACAGCTCGCTGCGGTTCTTCACCCGGCACCTCGGTTAGGACCTGTACGGCGGCCGGATCCTCAGGCGGGCCGGAGGCTGCGCCGCGGTCGGGCACGGCGCGGTGACGATCGCGCACGGAACCCGAGGCACATCAGCGGGGGTGCCTAGGGTTCCGTGTGTTCGATACACGTCGGCAGTATCAGCCGCAGTAACGCGCCGCTTCGACACGGCACGGCTTCGGCCGTCCCGCCGTGAGCCTCGGCGACCTGCCGGACGATGGCCAGGCCCAGTCCGGAGCCAGGGTGCGCGCGGGCCGCGGGTGATCGGTAGAAGCGGTCGAAGACGAATTCGAGGTCGCTGTCGGGGATCCCTGGGCCGGCGTCCGCGACCTCGAGGGTGCCCGCCTTGACGCTGATCCTGACCCGGCCGTCGGACGGGCTCCATTTCACGGCGTTGTCGACGAGGTTCGCGACGGCGCGTTCCAGGGCGTCGGGGTCTCCGTGGACGAGAGTGGGCGCGCAGGTCAGCTCGAATTCGATCTGCGGCGCCCGACGCGCCGCGCGGGCCGCGACGCGCTCGGCGACGAGGTCGAGGCGGACGTCTTCCGTGTGGAACGGGGCCTGGCCGTAGCGGGCCAGGTCGATCAGGTCGTTGACCAATGTCGTGAGTTCGCCGGCCTGGCCGAGCGCTTCGGCGGCGAGGAGTGGGGCCTGCGCGTCGGCCGGGTTCTCCGCCAGCAGCTCGAGGTTCACCGTCAGGCTCGTCAGCGGCGTGCGCAGTTCGTGCGAGGCGTCGGCCACCAGACGGCGCTGGGCGCCGACCGATTCGTCCAGAGCGGCGGTCATCGCCGCGAACGCCGAGCCGAGCCGGCCGATCTCGTCCCGGCTGTCGGCGGGGATCGGGATGGACAGGTCGCCGGTCGTGCGGATCAGTTCGACGGTCTCCGTGAGCTGGTGCACCGGGCGTAGGACGCGGCGTGCCGCCAGGCGTGAGGCCAGTGCTGCCAGAAGTCCGGCGGCCACCGTCGAGCCGGCGAGCAGCCAGGCGAGTTCGCGTAGCGTGGGTGCGGGATCGGACTCCGGGATGGCCGTGCGTACGAGCGTCCCCGGAGCTTCGGGCAGTTGGGCTGTGAAGACGCGGTAGGCGACGCCGTTGTAGACCGCGTCGCGGAAGTAGGCGTCGGCGGTGCCGTTCGCGACGGCGACGTCGCGGGCGGTGAGGTCGACGAACTCCGTCGACGGCCCGATCTGGACCGGGCCCGGCACGATCTGCAGCTGGGTGCTTCCGATCCCCAGCGGAACAGTCGGGAAGCCCGGCTCTCCGTTGACGTCCCTGAACTTGGTCTTGATGGCCGCGGCCACGTTCGGTGCCTGGTCGGCGGCCACGACCAGCGAGCTGTCGATCTGGCCGCGGAGGTTGGCGTTCACGGCCGGATACAGGACCACCGACACGAGCACCAGGGCGCCCGCGACCACGGAACCGCCGGCGATGGCCAGCCGGGTGCGCAGGTTCATGGTTCCTCGCGCAGGACATACCCCAGGCCGCGCACCGTCTGGATCAATCTGCTGCCGCCGTCCGCTTCGAGCTTGCTTCGCAGGTAGCTGATGTACACCCACAGTGCGTTCGACTCCGGGCCGAAGTCGTAGCCCCAGACGGACTCGAAGATCTGGGTCCGGCTCAGCACCCGGCCGGGATTGCGCAGGAACAGCTCCAGCAAGGACAGCTCCGTCTTGGTCAGATCCAGGCGCCGGCCGGCACGCTCGGCCCTGCAGCCGCTCAAGTCCAGGTCGACGTCGGCGAAGCGCAGCACCTCGGCCCTGGCACCGCTGCGCCGGAGCAGGGCTCTGAGCCGGGCCCGCAGCTCATCCAAGGAGAAGGGCTTGGCCAGGTAGTCGTCGGCCCCCGCGTCGAGCCCGGCGACCCGGTCGGTGACCAGGTCCCGGGCCGTGAGCATCAGGATCGGCGTGTCGTGCCCGCTCGAACGTAGCGTCCGGCACACCTCCAGCCCGTTCGGTTCGGGCATGAGGACGTCGAGAACCACCGCGTCCGGGCGGAACATGCCGTGCTCGGCGAGGGCGGACGCCCCATCGGCGGCGGACGACACGTCGTAGCCGTCCCGGCGCAACGCATGCTCCAAGGACCGCCGCACAGCCGGGTCGTCGTCCACCACAAGTATCCGCATGGTCGCCCATCCTCGCCGTCGATCCTGAAGCTGCGTGAGACGCGGTGGCTGTCAGCCCTTGATCAGTGACCGCTTCAGATCGCTCAACGCGGCATTGAGCTGGTCGGAGATGACCCCGAGCGAGGCGGCGATGTCACCGAAGGCCTTGGACGTCGGATCGACTCTGCCCCACGCCACCACAGTGGCCAGAGCGGCCTTGGCCTTGGCTTGATCAACACCGAGCGCCGCGGCCACAGACGCCGCCGCGGCGTCGGTGGTGAACGGCGAGTCCTGCGGGCCGTCCAGGGCCTTCTTGTCCATGCTGTCCAGCTTGCCCTGGTCGTCGCGACCCGGCGCGGGCTTGGCGACCATCGGCTCCAGAGCATCCTGAACCTGCGAGACCGGCAGCCCCAGGTTGGTCGCGACCGCCGAGACGAAGGCCTCCGGCGTGACGCCGGCCGAGTCGGCCAGCGACGTCTTGGCCGCGACCAGCGCGGCGTCGAGCCGCTCGGTCGTCACTCCGAGTTTCGCCGCGATCGCCGCCAAATCGGCATCCGCGCCCGCCCTGGGCTTGTCTGACGAGTTCTGCGGGCCTTCCAGGGCCTTCTTGTCCATGCCGTCCAGCTTGCCCTGGTCGTCGCGACCCGGCGCGGGCTCGGCGACCATCGGCTCCAGAGCATCCTGAACCTGCGAGACCGGCAGCCCCAGGTTGGTCGCGACCGCTGAGACGAAGGCCTCCGGCGTGACGTCGGCCGAGTTGGCCAGCGACGTCTTGGCCGCGACCAGCGCGGCGTCGAGCCGCTCGGTCGTCACTCCGAGTTTCGCCGCCATCGCGGCGAAATCGGCATTCGCGCCCGCCCTGGACTTCCCGTCTACCTTGACCGTCGCGGAGTCGGATTTCGCAGCGCCGGGTGTCGGGGCTGGATCGGCCGCTGCGGCCGCCGCGGCCGTACCGGTCGCGGCCAGTGTGGCGAGCGTGACCGTGGCCACGACCAGCCGCGTGCGTTTCATCATCATGATGCCTTTCGTCCACTGAGCGCGCCGGACGAGAACCGGCGTCCTTGGGACAACAGAAACATCGCGGCCTCTGGTGTGGTTTCAGCCACCTTTAGAGGTTCCTTAGAACGGCTACGTTCTCCCAAGCGTGCGATTGATCGGTCATGTCGCTGACGATAGCGCCGCACGGCGAGCGGTCACCGGTCTGCACGAGATGCCACGCGGCGCGCGTACGTCGACGACACGCTGATCGATTCCCCTGCTCGGCGGGAGGCCGGACGAGCCCTCCGGCAGGAGGATCCGGCCTTCGGCCGGGGTCACCCGCAGGGCAGCTCCGCGCTCACGGTGGTCGGACCGCCGGGAGGGCTGTCCACCCGGAACCGGCCGTCCAGCGCGGCGACCCTGCGGGCCAGCCCGGACAGGCCGCCCCCGCCGGGGTCGGCGCCGCCCCGCCCGTCGTCGCGCACCCGTACGACGATCGTGTCCTCGTCCTCCAGGATCTCCACCCGGACCTGCCCCGCCGCCGCGTGCTTGGCGGCGTTCGTCACGGCCTCCCGTACGACGAAGTAGACCGCCGTCTCCACCTCGGTGGGCGGGCGCGCGGTCAGGTCGTACGCGACCGTGACGGGTGTCCCGGCCCGCTCGGCGACGGCGGCCAGGGACTCGCGCAGCCCGAGCGTGTCGAGCTCGGCCGGGTAGACCCGCCAGGCGACCTCGCGCAGCTCGCGCAGGGCCTCCTGGGCCTCCTCGTGGGCCTGGTGAAGCAGGTCGTCGAGTAGCTGCGGGGTGCGCCCGCGCCGGGCCCGCCCGATCAGCACGGCGAGGGCCACCAGCCGCTGCTGCACGCCGTCGTGCAGGTCGCGCTCGATCCTGCGCCGCTCCTGGTCCACCGCGCTCACGATCCCGGCGCGGGTCCTGGCCAGCTCGTCGATGCGGCGCTCCAGCAGCTCGGTGGGGCTGGGGCCGAGGAAGCGGCGGGCGATCCGCAGTTCCAGGGCGGCGACGCCCTGGATGCCCATGATGTCGAGGAAGAGCAGCACCACCCCGGCGACACCGATGTAGGCGAGCACGCCGGGAGTGGGCGGGATGCCGTCGAGGTTCTCCCCGTGGGCCCAGCCCCACACCAGTTGCACGCCCTCGCTCACCCCCAGCCACAGCAGGAAGAGCACGAGGCCGCCGAGCAGGCCGACCGGCCACCGGGCCGCGAGATACCCGGTCAGCCGCCCGGTCCCGGCGGCGAGGTCGAACCCGCCGAGCAGGCCGAGCCGGCGGATCTCGACCTGGACCAGCCGTACGGCCACGGCCCGCAGCACCCGTTCCCCGGCCCGTCGCGCGCCGGGGTGCGGCAGGCAGAGCAGGGCGACCGGCGCGGCCACCAGCAGGCAGGCCAGCTCGACGACCGCCGTCAGCGTGCCGATTACCAGCGCCGCGAGGATCCTGAGGGCGCGTGCGACGTTCATCGGCTCCTTCGCGGCGGTTCGCGCCGCTCGGGGCGGCAGGCGGACCTGCCCGGGGAGCGGCCGGTCAACGGGCATGGGGTCCCCGGCCGCGCCGTTCCCGCAGCCGTACGACCGCGAACCGGACGACGACGAGCACGACGGCCGCCACGACCACCTTGGACACGATCCCCATGTACTCCTCGACGAGGTGCCAGTTCTCGCCGAGCAGGTAACCCGCCAGCACGAACACGGTGTTCCAGATCAGGCTGCCGAGCGTGGTGAACAGCAGGAAGGTGCCGAGCGGCATGCGTTCCACACCGGCGGGGACCGAGATCAGGCTGCGAAAAATCGGGATCATGCGCCCGAAGAACACCGTCTTCACACCATGTCGGGCGAACCACGCCTCCGCCTTCTCGATGTCGGAGATCTTGACCAGCGGCAGACGTGCCGCGACGGCCACCGTACGCTCCCGGCCGAGCAGCGCGCCCACACAGTAGAGCGCGAGCGCCCCCACGACGGAACCCGCGGTCGTCCACAGGAGGGCGGCGACCAGGCTCATGTCCCCGCGCGCGGCGGTGAACCCGGCGAGCGGCAGGATGACCTCGCTGGGCAGTGGAGGGAACAGGTTCTCCAGGGCGATCGCGACGCCGGCGCCCGGCGCGCCCAGGCGTTCGGTGAGCTCCATCGCCCACCCGGCGATCCCTCCGATTTCCGCGGTGTCCATGCGGGTGACGCTAGAAGCCGGGCGCCGCGGTCACCATGAGGGCCGCCGCCGGGCTCCCTCCGGTGCGCCGCATCCCAGGGGTGCGGAAAACCACAAGGAGTGGGAAAAGCTCAGGGCCGCATGGTCGTCCACAGGCTGTGGACATCGGCACGTCGCTCCTGCCCGCTGCTCCGGGGAAGGATCCGGCCGCATTCGCCGCCACCGGCTCAGAGGTCGTCCTTGGGCGTCTGGGCCAGCACCTGGTCGGCGGTCGCCGTCACCACCGCCGCGGCCGCCGAGATGTCCCTGACCTGCTCCGCGGGAAGGGCCCGCAGCACCGTCTCCAGCGCCTCCAGGTCAGCCTGGTAGGCGGCCGCCATGGCCGCCTGGGCCTTGGCGGTGCGCCCTGCCTGCTCCACCGCCTTGCCGAGTGCCCGGCCGGCGCGTTCGACGGCCCTGGCCGCCTCGATCGCCGCCTTCTCAAGATTTCTCGCCCACTCGGGCGGCTGGTCGCTCATCGATGTCCTCTGCGTGAGGGTGGTCCCGCGGGCATGAGTCGCCCACGAAGAGTGCCGAATCAGGCCCTTATTGCCCTCCCAGCGCGCTCTACACGTCGCGGGGCGCAAGCTCTCATCAATCTCTCAGGGACAGCGCGAGGGCCCCCGCGCGGTGCGGCGCGCGAGGGCCCCGGATCATGCTTCGGGCCGTGCTTCGGGCCGTGCTTCAGACCATGCTTCAGACCATGCTCGGACCCGATGCCGGAAGAGGTCAGCCGCAGTGCTCGAAGGGGCTGTCGTAGCTGGACGAGCCCGCCTTGCCTCCCCACTTCACGCATTTGTCCGCCGCGGACGCACTGACCGGCCCGGCGTAGTAGCCGTAGCTGCCCGAGTCGGTCACCCGGCTCCTGCCCTGGACCTCCAGGTAGGCGCTGGTCGCGGTGGCCGTGCCCAGCGACGTCTTCTTCATCGTGACGACGCAGTTGTTGCCGTTGCCGGAGTTGTAGAGCAGGTAGACGGTGCCCGCCGTGCCGAGGGCGGCCGAGTCGATCACCGAGTAGCCGCTGCCGCACACCTGCTCCGGCGTGTACGGGTTACCGGTCCCGCTGCCGCCCGTGACGTACTGCATGTACGTGTTCCAGTCCCAGTAGGGCCCGGGGTCGGTGTGGTCGCTCCCGGGGACCTGGTAGTGCCCCACGATGTGGGACCGGTCCTTCGGGATGCCGTACCGCGCGGCGATGGAGCGGACGAGGGCGGCCGAGGAGCGGTACATCGCGTCGGTGAACCAGGACGCGTCGTCCACGTATCCCTCGTGCTCGATGCCGATGGAGTGGTGGTTGTAGTCGGAGTTGCCCGCGTGCCAGGCCCGGTCCTTCTCCCGCACCATCTGGGTGATCGCGCCGTCGGAGGACCGTACGACGTAGTGCGCGGAGACCTGGGCGGCGGGGTTCTGGAACCAGGAGATCGTCCCGGCGTACGAGCCCTGGGTGACGTGGATGACGATGCGGTCGATCGTGTCGCTCGCCGGCCGGTCGGACACCGCGTAGTTGGCGGTGCTGGCCGCCACCCACGTCGCGCCCGGGTAGTCGACGGCCGCCGCGGCGAGCGTGCGGTTCTCCGGCTGGTCGAGGTCGCGGGCGTTCGCGAGGGCTCCCCGGTCCGGATTCACCGGGCGGGCGGCCACCGTGATCGTCTCGCCCGCAGGCGTCCGCGCGGTGAACCCGGCCGACAGCAGGTCGTAGACGGCGTCCGCGTACAGCCGGGCGACCTCGGGCGCGCTCGCCCCGCCGTAGCGCGCGACGGCGGTGTACCAGCGACCGGCGTCGGCGCGGGCGGCGGCGTCCAGGCCCAGGGCGTCGGCCCTGGACCGCAGGACGGCCGCCGCGCCCGCCACGTTGGCCGCGTCGTCGGCCTTGAGCGAGGCGACCGGCGCTCCGGTGAGCCGCGCCGCCTCCTCCAGGGTGTGCACCGTGGGATTGCTGACCAGGTGCGCCACGCCATACCCGCCGCTCGCGCTCGGCTTGCCGCCGTGGCCGTCGAGGTGGGTCTCGGCGTAGGCGAGCGCGACGAGCAGGTCGCGGGGAACGCCGTGGGCCGCCGCCGCCCGCGTGAAGGCGGTGGCGAGCGGGCCCTCGGCGGCCGAGGCCGACCCGGCCGGGACGAGCCCGGCCAGGCACAGCAGGAGCGTCACGACGCCGACGGCGGTCAGGGCCGTACGTCGGGACCCGCGGACGATCAGGGGTTCGGTCATGGGGGTCAGCCGCAGTGCTCGAAGGGGCTGTCGTAGCTGGACGAGCCCGCCTTGCCGCCCCACTTGACGCAGGTGTCGGCGGCCGAGGCGCGCACCGGCCCGGCGTAGTAGCCGTAGTTGCCCGAGTCGGTCACCCGGCTCCTGCCCTGGACCTCCAGATAGGCGCTGGTCGCGGTGGCCGTGCCCAGCGACGTCTTCTTCATCGTGACGACGCAGTTGTTGCCGTTGCCGGAGTTGTAGAGCAGGTAGACGGTGCCCGCCGTGCCGAGGGCGGCCGAGTCGATCACCGAGTAGCCGCTGCCGCAGACCTCCTGCGGGGTGTACGGGTTGGCCGATCCGCCGCCGCCGCAGTTGTGCGAGGTCACGGTCTGCACGGGGTAGCCGAAGGTGACCCCGTTGAACACCGCCTTCTGGATGTTGGCGGGGTAGGACGTGTCGCTGGTGCGCACCTCGTAGTGCAGGTGCGGGGCGATGTTGTTGCCGGGCTTGCTGGTGTTGCCGACCTCGCCGATCTTCTGCCCCTGGGTGACGTGCGCCCCCTCGCTCACCGACCGGACGCTCAGGTGCGCGTAGTAGGTGAACCAGCCGCCGCCGTGGTCGATCTTGATGAGGTTGCCGAAGCCGTTGGTGGAGCCCTGGTGGGCCGAGATGACCACCGTGCCGGCGGCCGCCGCCACGACCGTGTCGCCGTAGTCGGCATCGGCGGTGCTGCCACGGTTGAAGTCGATCTCGTACGACTGGTGGGCGCTGCTGGCGTTGGAGTTGCCGGTCCAGACCTGGCCGCAGGGGAACGGCATCTGGAAGTCCGGGCGCGGACCCGCCGCGGAGGCCGCAGGGGCGGTCGCGGCGCCGAACGCGAGGCTGAGGACCACCGCGAGGCCCGCCGTGACAAGCGATTTGAGTCTCATGACCAAAAAGAGTCGGAATCTACTGCACAAAAAACATCAAGACTCGGTACAAAGGGTGGGCGAGTCATGGCGAACCGGTCCTTCGACAGGGGGAGCAACGCGGTCATGACAGTCGATAAGCCCACGTTCAGGGTGCTCGGTCCCCTGGAGGTCCGCCTGCCGGGCACGGCACCACGGCTCGGCGGCCCCAAACCCCGCATGCTCCTGGCCACCCTCCTCCTCCACGCCAACCACACGGTCGGCGGCGACGAGCTCGCCGAGGTGCTGTGGCCGGGCCACCGGCCGCGCTCGACCGCGGCCAACCTCCGCACGTACGCGAGCGCCCTGCGCGCGGAGCTCGGGCAGGCCCCGGCCCGCATCCGGGCTCTCGGGGCGGGGTACGCGATCGAGCTGCCGCCGCACGAGCTCGACCTGCTGCTGTTCGACGAGCGGGTGACCGCCGCGCGGGAGTGCCGGGCGCGGGGCCGGCCGGACGAGGCGGCCGACCTGCTGGCACGCGCGCTGGCGCTGTGGCAGGGCGTCCCGCTGTCCGACCTGCCCGGCAGCCCGCTGTGGGACCGCCGGCTCGAACGGCTCGCCCAGGCGCGGCTGCGCGCCGCGGAGGACCTGGTCGAGCTGCTCATGGCGGCCGGGCAGTACGGCGAGGCGGTCGGGGAGCTGCGGGCCCTGCTCGCCGACCATCCCTTCCGCGAGGACCTGTGGCGCAGGCTCATACTGGCCCTGCACTGGTCGGGGCGGCAGGGCGAGGCCCTGCAGGCCTTCGGCACGGTCCGCGAGCACCTCGTGACCGAACTCGGCATCGAGCCCGGCCCCGAGCTGCGCCGGGCGCACGAGGCCGTGCTCGCCGGTGAGCCGCCCTCACGGGTCGTGCCGCGTCAGCTGCCGCCCGACCTGGTGGACTTCACCGGGCGGGCCGCCGAGGTGGCGGCGCTGACCCGGGCGCTCGCCCCCGGCGGGGTCGCCGTCGTCACCGGGCCGCCGGGCGTCGGCAAGACCGCGCTCGCGGTGCGCTGCGCGCACGCCGTCCGCGAGGCGTACCCCCACGGCCAGCTCTTCCTGTCGCTGGGCGGCACCACACAGCCCAGCGACACCGCGCAGCCCAGCGACACGACGCAGCCCAGCGGCTCCACACAGCCCGATGACACGGCACAGCCCGATGACGCCGTCTCGCCGGGCGGCGGCGCCTGGTCGCCGGTCGAGCCGGGAGAGCTGCTGGCCGAGGCGCTGCGCGCGCTGGGCGCGGCGGAGCCGTTGCCGCCCACGGTTCACGAGCGGGCCGCGCTCTACCGCACGCTGCTCGCCGAACGGCCGATGCTGGTCGTGCTCGACGACGCGGCGGGCGCCGCGCAGGTGCGGCCGCTGCTGCCGGGCGGCGGCAGCGCCGTCGTCGTGACCGGCAGGCGCCGCATCACCGAACTGCCCGGCGCCGCGCGGATCGACCTGGACGTCCTGCCACAGGCGGAGGCGCTGGGGCTGCTGACGGCGATCGTCGGCGCGGAGCGGCTGGAGCGGGAGCCGGAGGAGGCCGCCGCCATCGTGCGGGCCTGTGGCCGGTTGCCGCTCGCGATCCGGGTGGCCGGGGCGCGGCTGGCCGCCCGCCCCGGCTGGTCGCCGGCCGTGCTGCGACGGCGGCTCGACGACGAGACGGTCAGACTCGCCGAGCTGCGCGCCGGCGACCTGGAGGTGCGGGAGTCGTTCGACCGCAGCTATCGCCTGCTGCCGGACGACGCCGCGCGCACGTTCCGCGCGCTCGGCCTGCTCGGCACCCGGCCGCTGCCCGGCTGGGTGGTCGACGCCGTGCTCGACCGGCACCGCAGCGACGACGTGACCGACGTGCTGGTCGACGCGAACCTGCTGCGCCCGGTGGGGACCGACCCCCTCGGCCAGCCCCGCTACCGGCTGCCCGACCTGCTGCGCGTCGACGCCAGGGACAAGGCGGGGGAGGTGGACATGCCGGCGCTGGCCCGCGTGGTCGCGGGCTGGACAGCCGCCGCGGAACACGCGACGGCCCTGCTGCCCACCACGGTCTTCCGCCTGACCTCGCCCGCCGCCCGGCGCTGGCGGCTGCCGGAGGACGCCCTGCGCCGGGTCGCCGCCGACCCGGTCTCCTGGTTCGGCGCCGAGCACGAGACCCTGGTCGAGGCCGTACGGCTGGCCGCGGAGGCGGGGCTGGCCGGCGCCGCCTGGGGCCTGGCGGCGGCGCTCGTGCCGTACTTCGACCTGCGCTGTCACCTCGGCCCCTGGGAGGAGACCCACCGCGTCGCCCTGGAGGCCGCCCGCGCCGCCGGAGACCGGGCGGGCGAGGCCGCCATGCTGCGGGGGCTCGGCCAGGTGGCCCTCTATCGGGACAGGTACGTCCAGGCGGCCGGCATGTTCCGCCGCTCCCGGGTGATCTTCCGTACGCTCGGGGACGTCAGGGGCGAGGCGGTCTCGGTCTGCGGGCTGGGCGCGGTCGGCCAGTTCCGGGGCGATCAGGCCGCCGCCTCCCGGTATTTCCGCAGGGCCCTCGGGATGTTCGTGTCGCTGGACGACCGGTCGGGCGAGGCGTACGCGCGGCAGGCGCTTGGGCGCACCTGCCTGAGCGCGGGCGACCTGAACGGCGCCGCCGACTGGCTCGGCGGCGCGCTGCGCATGGCGCGGGAGCTCGGCGACGCCCACAGGGAGGGCTGCGTGTCGCTGCAGATCGGCCGCCTGCACGACCTCGCGGGGGAGACCGGGCGGGCGATGCGCGCCCAGGGCCGGGCGCTGACGATATTCGAGGGCTTCGGCGACCGGCACTGCGCGGCGTACGCGATGCAGGGCCTGGGCGGGCTCCAGGCGGCCAGGGGCGACTGGCGGCACGGCTCGGCCCGGCTGGAGAGCTCACTGGCGATCTTCCTGCAGCTCGGCGACCGGAGCGGGGAGGCGGCCACCCGGCGGCTGCTCGGCGAGCTGCACCGCTCGTCCGGGCGTCGCGCGCTCGCCCGGGGCTACCTCCACGCGGTCACGTCCCGGCGGGTGGTGGACGACACGGCGATCTCTCATGATTAGACCGTCACGACCGGGGCATCAGAGGCGTCGTGGGTGGTGGATGGCTCTCCCGGTGGCCGGTGATCCGGCAGCTCAAGGGAGAGGACGGCAGAGGGCAGGCGGCGCGCTCGGCGCGTACGGACGCCCTGCGGCCCCGGGTCGAGGGGGCCGAGACGGTCGCGCGTTCCGTCTGTCCCTACTGCGCCGTGGGCTGCGGCCAGCTCGTCTACGTCAAGGACGGCAAGGTCACCCAGATCGAGGGCGACCCCGACTCGCCGATCTCCCGCGGGCGGCTCTGCCCCAAGGGGTCGGCCAGCAAGCAGCTTGTCACCCACCCCGGCCGCCAGACGAAGGTCCTCTACCGCAGGCCGTACGGCACCGAGTGGGAGCCGCTCGACCTCGAGACCGCGATGGACATGATCGCCGACCGGGTCGTGCGGACCCGGCGCGAGACCTGGCAGCAGACGCACGAGGGGCAGGAGGTCAGGAGGACTCTGGGCATCGCCGGTCTGGGCGGGGCGACGCTCGACAACGAAGAGAACTACCTGATGAAGAAGCTCTACACCGCCCTCGGCGCGATCCAGGTCGAGAACCAGGCGCGCATATGACACTCCTCCACCGTCCCCGGTCTGGGGACCAGCTTCGGGCGTGGCGGCGCGACCCAGTATCAGCAGGACCTGGCCAACGCTGACTGCATCGTCATCCAGGGCTCCAACATGGCCGAGTGCCATCCGGTGGGGTACCAGTGGGTGATGGAGGCGCGTGCGCGCGGCGCGAAGGTCTTCCACATCGACCCGCGCTTCAGCCGGACCAGCGCGACCGTGGACAGGTATCTCGCGATCCGCGCCGGCACCGACATCGTGCTGCTCGGCGCGCTGATCAACTACGTGCTGTCGAACGGGCTCGACTTCCGCGAGTACGTCCTCGCGTACACGAACGCCGCGACCCTGGTGAACAGGGACTTCCGCGACACCGAGGACCTCGACGGCCTGTTCTCCGGCTACGACGAGGAGACCGGCAGGTATGACCCGTCGAGCTGGGCGTACGAGGGCGACGTGCCCGAGGAGGAGGAGCTGACCGAGGGCGGCAAGCGCCATGCCGAGGCGGCGGGGTCCGACTCCTACGGCGCGCGCGGCGCGGGCGCCAGCGCGACGCCGCCCGAGGACCCGACGCTGACCGACCCGCGGTGCGTGTACCAGATCCTCAAGCGGCACTACTCGCGCTACACGCCCGAGATGGTGGAGGAGTTGTGCGGCATCCCGCCGGAGCGGTTCCACGAGCTGGCCGAGGCGATCACGGCCAACTCGGGCCGGGAGCGGACCACGGCGTGGGTGTACTCGGTGGGCTGGACGCAGCACTCGGTCGGCGTGCAGTACATCAGGGCCGCCTCGATCCTGCAGCTGTTGCTGGGCAACATGGGCAGGCCGGGCGGCGGCATCATGGCGCTGCGCGGGCACGCGAGCATCCAGGGCTCCACCGACATCCCGACGCTGTTCAACCTGCTGCCGGGATACATCGCGATGCCGCACGCCTACCGGCACGACGGCCTCGACCACTATCTGGAGCGGGAGGGCGCCGACACCGGCTGGTGGGGCAACCGGCGGGCGTACGTCGTCAGCCTGCTCAAGGCGTGGTGGGGCGACGCGGCGACGGAGGCCAACGACTACTGCTTCGACTACCTGCCGCGCCTGACCGGCGATCACGGCCACTACGCGACCGTGATGGGCCAGATCGACGGGACGGTCAAGGGCTACTTCGTCGTGGGCGAGAACCCGGCCGTCGGCTCGGCCAACGGCAAGGCGCAGCGGCTCGGCCTGGCCAACCTCGACTGGCTGGTGGTCCGCGACCTCATGCTGGTCGAGACGGCGACGTTCTGGAAGGACGCGCCCGAGATCGAGACCGGCGAACTGCGTACCGAGGACATCGGCACCGAGGTCTTCTTCATGCCGGCCGCGAGCCACGTGGAGAAGGAGGGCACCTTCACCAACACCCAGCGGCTGCTGCAGTGGCGGGAGAAGGCCCTCGACCCGCCTGGCGACTGCCGCAGCGACCTGTGGTTCTACTACCACCTCGGCAAGCGGATCAGGCAGCGGCTCGGCGACGACGGGATCGACGGGCCGGTCATGGAGCTGACCTGGGACTACCCGGAGATCGGCGAGCAGCGCGACCCCGACGCCGAGGCCGTCCTGCGCGAGATCAACGGCACGGCCGCCGACGGCCGCCTGCTGGCGTCGCTGCGCGAGCTGAAGCCCGACGGCTCGACGAGCTGCGGCTGCTGGATCTACTGCGGGGTGTACGCCGACGGCGTCAACATGGCGGCCCGGCGCAAACCGCACACCGAGCAGGGTCCTGTCGCGCTCGAATGGGGCTGGGCCTGGCCGGCGAACCGGCGCATCCTCTACAACCGCGCCTCGGCCGACCCGCAGGGCCGCCCGTGGAGCGAGCGGAAGAAGTACGTCTACTGGGACGGGACCAAATGGACCGGACCCGATGTGCCGGACTTCGAGGAGGACAAGGCGCCCGGCTACGTGCCGCCCGAGGGGGCCAAGGCGCAGGACGCGCTGGCCGGCACCGACCCGTTCATCATGCAGTCGGACGGCAGGGGCTGGCTGTACGTCCCGTCCGGCCTGTCCGACGGGCCGCTGCCCACGCACTACGAGCCGCACGAGTCGCCGGTGCGCAACGCGCTGTACGCACAGCAGGCCAACCCGGCCCGCCGGACCATCGACCGCCCGGAGAACCCGTACAACCCGGCGCTGTCGCCCCGGTTCCCGTACGTCTACACGACGAGCAGGCTCACCGAGCACCACACGACGGGCGCCATGAGCAGACCCCTGCCCTACCTCGCCGAGCTCCAGCCGGAGGCGTTCTGCGAGGTGTCCCCGCGGATGGCGGAGGAGCTCGGGCTGGAGAACGGGGGCTGGGCGACGATCGTCACCGCGCGGACCGCGATCGAGCTGCGCGTGCTCGTGACCGGCCGGGTGCGCCCGCTGCGGCTGAACGGCCGGACCGTCCACCAGGTGATCATGCCGTACCACTGGGGATACAGCAGCGGCGGGGTGATCACCGGGGACGTCGTCAACGACCTGCCGTCGATCGTGCTCGACCCGAACGTCTACATCCAGGAGAGCAAGGCCGGCACCTGCGACGTCCTGCCGGGGCGCCGCCCGCGGGGCAAGGCCCTGCTCGACCTGATCGAGAGGTACCGCGATGGCTGAGCGGGTGGGGTTCTTCACCGACACGACCGTCTGCATCGGCTGCAAGGCCTGCGAGGTGGCCTGCAAGGAGTGGAACCAGGTGCCCGACGACGGGTTCGTGTTCCGGGCCACCTCCTACGACAACACCGGCGCGCTCGGCGCGAGCACCTGGCGGCACGTGGCGTTCGTCGAGCAGGACGGCCGGTGGCTGATGTCGTCGGACGTGTGCAAGCACTGCACCCACGCCGCCTGCCTCGACGTCTGCCCCACGGGTGCGCTGTTCCGCACCGAGTTCGACACCGTCGTCGTCCAGGCCGACGTCTGCAACGGCTGCGGCTACTGCGTCCCCGCCTGCCCGTACGGCGTGATCGACCGCAGACAGGACGACGGCCGGGCGTGGAAGTGCACGCTCTGCTACGACCGGCTGCGCGGCGGCATGGAGCCCGCCTGCGCGAAGGCGTGCCCGACCGAGTCCATCCAGTTCGGGCCGCTCGACGAGCTGCGGCAGCGGGCCGCGGAACGGGTCGAGCGGCTGCACGCCGAGGGCGTGACCGAGGCCCGGCTGTACGGCGCGGACCCGGACAACGGGGTGGGCGGCACGGGCGCGTTCTTCCTCCTGCTCGACGAGCCGGAGACGTACGGCCTGCCCCCGGATCCCGTGGTGACCACCCGCGACCTGCCCGCGATGTGGCGCTGGGCGGGCGGCGCGGCGCTCGCCCTGGCCGCCGGTGTGGCCGCCTGCTTCCTCGGAAAGAGGAGCTGACGGGGTTGGCGGACGACCTGACGAGCCCGGCCGGGACCTGGGATGGGAATGGGGGCGGGCGACTGTGATGGCGACACCGTGTGTGGGGAGGCACTGATGCCGAGGCGCCGGGACGAGATGGTGCCGGACGCCGAGTTCCGGTCCTACTACGGCCAGCCGGTCATCAAGCAGCCCATCTGGCACGAACCCCACATGCCGACGTACCTCTATCTGGGCGGGCTGTCCGGCGCGGCGGGCGCGATGGCGGCGGCCGCCCGCCTCACCGGGCGGGATCGGCTGGAACTGGCCGCCCGGATGACCGCCTTCGCCGGCGCGAGCGCCGGTGCGGCCTTCCTCGTGGCCGAGCTGGGCCGGCCGATGCGCTTCCTCAACATGCTGCGGGTGTTCAAGCTCACCTCGCCGATGAGCGTCGGCTCCTGGACGCTGGCCGCCCACAGCGGGCTGACCGGCGTCGCGGCGGGCTCCGCGGTGACCGGCCTGCTGCCCCTCGCGGGTGATGCCGCGTCGGTCGCGAGCGGCCTGAGCGGCGTGGCGATGGCCACCTACACGGCCGTCCTGCTGGCCGACACCGCCGTCCCCGCCTGGCACGAGGGGATGCGCGAGCTGCCGTTCCTGTTCTCCGGAAGCGCCCTCGCCTCGGCGGGCGCGGCCGTCATGCTGACCACGCCACGGGCGCAGGCCGGGCCCGCCCGCGCCGCCGCGGCGGCGGGCGCCGTGGCCGAGGTCGTCGCCGGCGGCCTGATGGAGCGCCGTCTCGGTCTCGTCGGCGAGCCGTACCGCAAGGGCAGGGCGGGCAGGCTCATGCGGGCCTCCCGCGTGCTCACCCTCGGGGGCGGCCTGCTCGCCACGGTCGCCGGTCGCAGCCGGGCCCTCACCGCGCTGTCCGGGCTCGCGATCACGGCGGGAGCCCTGTGCACCCGTTTCGGCGTGCTTGAGGCGGGCCGGGCCTCGGCCAAGGACCCGAAGTACACCGTCGTGCCGCAGCGCGACCGCCTCGACGCCGGCCGCCCCGCCTCCGTCCCCGGCCACTAGGTCGGGAAAAGGGCTGGGAGGGATGATGATCGGGCCGCGACTTCACCGTGGGGGACATCCCCGGAGTTCTCTGGTCGCCGGCTCCCGGCGCCGATCGTGCGCCCCTCGTCCTGATGGGCCATGGCGGCGGCAACCACAAGAAGCATCCGGCGATGGCGGGCCGCGCCCGCCTTCTCGTGACCGGCTGCGGCTTCTATGTCGCCGTCATCGACGCGCCCGGTCACGGCGACCGGCCTGCCGGCCGGGCGCCGCGGCAGCGGGTGCTCAGCGCGTCTTGGGGAAAGCGGCGCGGGGTCCGGATCCGCTGAGGATGAAGGCGACCGCGATCAGGGGCAGGACGCTTATGGCCTGCATCACGGCGTACCACGCCGGGCAGATACCGGGGATCAGGTCGACGCCGATGATCGCGATCGGCATGGTGACGCTGATGGTGCGCATACGCTCGAAGCTGCGCCGCGATCCCTGCGAAGCACGCACGATCATCCGGCGGAGCACCGGGGCGATGGCGAGCAGCACGACGGCCCGGACCCACATGAACGCGGTTCCCGGGTGATCGACGATCGACAGCACGGCAACCGTCGCGAGGGTGATGCCGCAGATCATGCCGGAGAGCGTGACGCACTTCTTCGCCAGGTCGAAGGCCTCTCGGGTGCGGCCGTCGTCGAGGTGTGCCGTGGCGCCGGTGATGGTGGTCATGTCATTTCTCCTTCTCGTCGTGGTCTCGACGCTAGGGAGCGGACGGGCGGCGCGGTATGCGTCTGGACGTACGGCGGGGTGGGGCCAGACCCACTCCGGGGGCGATCGGCTGGGCGCCGGGCTCTGTGCGGTACACAGTGGAGACATCACGCCGTACCGGCCCGGACCGGCGCATCGCCGAACACCTCGGAAACCGGGGTCGTGGAGTACGAAGGAAGGCTCATGCGACAGCTGGTGTCGTGGGTGGCGAGTGCCGCCGTGGGGTTCGTGCGAGCGTGCGTCGTGATGGTCGTCAGCATGCTGGTCCCGGCCGTGTGGGCCGCCGCCGTGGGGCTGTGGATCTGGTGGTGGGGCGGCAACCCGTGGCCGGCGATAGCGCCGTTCATCTGGGCGTGCATCGGCACGCTCGCCCTGTCTCGCCCGGTGTGCCGGATGGTCCGCTCTGTCGTCGCCGAATGGACGGGCACCGTCATTCCCCCCGGATATCGGAAGGCCGCGCCGGTGGTGCGTATGTCGACCGGCTACTGGTGGAACGGATTCTCCTACGAGCGCACCAGCCGGGACGCTCGCCGGGACCAGAGGATGCGGCTCTGGTGGAGCGATCCCGCCACCTGGCGCGACCTGCGCTTCGCGGTGATCGCACCCGTCACCATGGGGGTGATCGCGGCCGTTCCGCCGGCCGGAGTCGTGGCGGCGGTCGTCGGGTTCGGCCACCCGGCGGCCTCCATGCGTCTGATCGGGGTGCTCGGCGTGGCCGTGGCGATCGGCGCCGCACCGTACGCCTGGCGGGCGGTCGGGCCGGTGGCCGTCCGTTTCCTGGGGCCGTCGCCCGCGATGGCGCTGGCTGACCGGGTGGACGAGCTGACGGCCCAGCGCGCGGACACGACGGTCGCGCAGGCCGCCGAGATCCGCCGCATCGAACGGGACCTGCATGACGGAGCGCAGGCGCGCCTGGTCGCGCTCGGGATGTCTTTGGCGACCGTGGAGAGGCTGATGCAGACCGACCCCGACCGGGCCAAGGCGCTGCTGCGGGAGGCGCGAGCCGGGGCCGCCACGTCCCTGACCGAGCTCCGCGACCTGGTGAGGGGCATCAGCCCGCCGGTGCTGACCGAGCGAGGGCTGGTCGACGCCGTTCGCGCCCTCGCACTGGACAGTGCCCTCGAAGCCGCTGTCAGCGCCGACCTCCGGCTGCGCCTGGACCCGCCGATCGAGTCCGCACTGTATTTCGGAGTCGCCGAGTTGCTCACCAACGCGGCCAAGCACGCCCGTGCGACCCGGGCATGGATTTCCATCGCCGGCCACGGCACCGACGTCGTCGTCGAGGTCGAGGACGACGGCGAGGGCGGGGCCGGTATACGAGCCGGCGGTGGGATCGACGGGCTGCGCCGCCGCCTCGCGGTCTTCGACGGCACCCTGGAGATCACCAGTCCGGCAGGCGGTCCGACCCGCGTGAGAATGGTCGTGCCATGCGAATCGTTGTAGCCGAAGACCTCTACCTCCTGCGTGACGGGATGGTCCGCCTCCTGGAGGCGTACGGACACCAGGTGGTGGCGACGGCGACCACCGGGCCCGAGACGCTCGACGCGCTGCTGACACAGCGGCCGGACGTCGCGGTCGTCGACGTCCGCATGCCGCCGACCCAGTCGGACGAGGGCCTGCGGGCGGCTCTCGACGCCCGCCGCCGGCTGCCCGGACTGCCGATCCTGATCCTTTCCCAGCACGTCGAGCAGCTGTACGCCCGCGAGCTCCTCGCCGACGGCACCGGCGGCATCGGCTATTTCCTCAAAGAGAGCGTGTTCGACGCCGATCAGTTCGTCGACGCTCTGGAGCGGGTGGCCGGTGGCGGGACCGCCATGGACCCGGCCGTCATCGCCAAACTGCTGTCCAGCGGGTCGTCGAACCGGCGACTCGAACGGCTCACGGAACGCGAACACGAGGTGCTCGGCCTCATGGCCGAAGGGCTGTCCAATCAGGCCGTAGGCCAGCGGCTCTTCCTCAGTGAGAGCGCCATCAGCAAATACACGACCTCCATCTTCGGCAAGCTCGGCATCACCGACGACGGCAACAACAACCGCCGGGTCCTCGCCGTCCTCACCTACCTGAACAAACCCTGACGTGCTCCTCCAGGCGGCCTGCTTCGCCACGGTCGGCGGGCGTGGCCGGGCCCTCACCGCGCTGTCCGGGCTCGCGCAAGGGGGGTGGTCGCGTCCGAAACGTGCCAGTGCCCGCTGCCACCCCACTGTTTCGCTGGGTGCCCGCCCTCCACCCGCACCCGGCCGAACGGAACCCATGCCGACCACCACGCTCGCCCGGCCCCGCTCGCCCCTCATCGGCTGGCTCGCCGTCACCTCGCTCATGCTGGGCATCTTCGCCATCGTCACCAGCGAAATCCTGCCCATCGGCCTGCTGACCGCCATAGGCGCCGACTTCGGCATCTCCGACGGCACCACAGGGCTGACAATGACCCTGCCCGGCATCGTCGCCGCGGTCGCCGCGCCCACCGTCACACTCACCACCGCGCGCCTGGACCGCCGTGTGATGCTGTGCGCCCTCATGGCGGTGCTCGCCGTAGCCGACGTGCTGGCCGCAGTGGCGACCTCCTACTGGATCATGCTGATCTCCAGGGCGCTCGTCGGCCTCACGATCGGCGGCTTCTGGTCCATCGGGGCCGGACTGGCCGCCCGCCTGATGCCGCCGCACGCCGTCGGCACCGCCACCGCTGTGATCTTCTCGGCCGTGCCGCTGGGCTCCGTGCTCGGCGTACCGGCCGGAACCTTCATCGGCGACCTCGCCGGGTGGAGGACCGCCTTCTTGGTCCTGGCCGTGCTGGCACTCCTGGTCCTGGCGGCCCTGACACTCCTGCTGCCGCCGCTGCCCGCCCATCAGGTCACCCGCCCTCGCGTCCTGCTCGACCTGCTGCGCACCCGGGGCGCCGCCATCGCCTTGCTGGCCACCTTCCTCATCGTCTTGGCCCATTTCGGCACCTACACCTACGTCACGCCCTTCCTCCAGAACGTCACCGGCCTGCCTCCCGCCGCGGTCAGCGCCATCCTGCTGGCGTACGGCGTCGCCGGAATCGTCGGCAACTTCCTGGCCGGCAAGGGCACTGCGACACCGCGAACCGCCTTCGTGATCTGCGGCTTCCTGATCGCGGTCACCACCCTGCTGCTGCCCTCGGTCGGCGGCACAACCATCGGCGCCGTGATGTCACTCGTGGTCTGGGGCCTGGCCTACGGAGGCGTACCCGTCTGTTCGCAGGCGTCGTTCATCGCCGCCGCCCCTCACACGCCCGAAGCCGCGACGGTCGTTTTCACCTCCTCCTTCCAGGCGACCTTCGCTCTCGGCGCGTTCCTCGGCGGACGCGTCGTGGACGCTTTCTCGGTCTCCACCGTGATGATCTGCGGCGGGCTGACCGCTCTCCTCATGGCGGCCTCCCTGTGGTCGCTCGGCAAACCCCGCTGACTCCGTACGGTCGCCGCGATCAACGAATGGCTGTGAGCGCCGGGGGCGGGCGTTGCGGAGGCGGATGCCGCTCCAGCCCAGGGAGCTCGCGGTCACCGCGTCCCAGAACGGCCAGAGGTCGTCCAGCAGCCTGAGCTGGATGCCGGCTTCCTCGTGCAGTCGCAGCAGGTCGCCGACGGGCTCGGGCGGCCCGAGGGGTTCGACGGGCTCGGTCGCGACCACCGCGTTGGGCACCGGCTCTCCGAACGGGACGAACTTCTCCACCGGGAAGCGGTAGGCGTACAGGCGGACGGTCAGGAACGCCTCCAGCCAGCCGTACTCGATGGCGTGGACCCGCTCTCCGCAGCCCGGCCCGATGATCCGGTCGCGATCGGCGTGCGTGGAGTCCGGCGTCGTCCACGCCATGGCCCGCGGGCACTGGCGAGGGAACCAGTAGTCGGCGCAGCGCTCGGCCGTCACCGCCCAGACGTACGCCTCCGGCTGCCGCGCGGTGGCCGCCACATGCGGGATGAATCGGGTGATATTGGGGTCTTCGGAGAAATGCAGCACCTCGCCGGGCTCAGGTCGCATGTCCCGGGTCTACCACCTCGTCGCGATCGCGGCCGATATCGAGGTCTCAGGCGAGCCGGATCGCGGCGGCCTCGGCCGGGACGAGTTCGCCGACGATCGGCGCGCCGGGGACCTCACCGGCGACCAGCAGGCCGCCCGAGGTCTGGGCGTCGGCCAGCAGGAGCAGGTCCTCCTCCGCGTACCGGCCCGGGTCGAGGTGGGGGCGCACCCAATCCAGGTTGCGGCGGGTGCCGCCGCTGACGTAGCCGTCGCGCACCGCCTGCCGCGCGCCCTCCACGTAGGGCACGGACGCCACGTCGACCACCGCGGTGACGCCGCTCGCCCTGGCCAGCTTGTATAGATGGCCGAGCAGGCCGAATCCGGTCACGTCGGTCGCGCACACCGCCCCGGCCGCCAGCGCCGCCCGCGAGGCGTCCCGGTTTAGCGTCGTCATGACCTCGATCGCCTGTGGGAACACCTCGCCGGTCGCCTTATGCCTCGTGTTAAGCACACCCACGCCGAGCGGTTTGGTGAGGGAGATCGGCATTCCCGCCCGGCCCGCGTCGATGCGCAGCAGCCGGTCCGGGTCGGCCAGGCCGGTGACCGCCATGCCGTACTTCGGCTCGGGATCGTCCACGCTGTGACCACCCGCGACGTGGCAGCCCGCCGCCCGCGCCGCGTCCAGGCCCCCGCGCAGCACCTCCCTGGCGAGGTCCATGGACAGCGCCTCCCTGGGCCAGCCCAGCAGGTTCACCGCCACGACCGGCTCGCCGCCCACCGCGTACACGTCGGACAGCGCGTTGGTGGCCGCGATCCGCCCCCAGTCGTACGGGTCGTCCACGACAGGGGTGAAGAAGTCCGCGGTGGCGACGACCGCCCGGCCGCCCTCGATCCTGACCACGGCCGCGTCGTCGCCGTCGTCCAACCCGATGATCAGCTCGTTCGCGTACGCCGACGGGTTCGGGGCCACGAGCCCGGCCACGATGCTCTCCAGCTCGCCCGGGGGAATCTTGCAGGCGCAGCCGCCCCCGTGCGCCTGCTGGGTCAGCCGGATTCCGGCCCGCTCCGCCGCCTCGGTCATACCGCCCTCGTTTCGAGTCTTTCGTCCGCCACGCAGCCGCCATGGGGGCGCCGCCGTCGTCCCTACCCCGTTCCGGCTAGGTTTCTCCCTGGAGGTGTGTGGGCGCCTGGTGGCCCCCGCGGTCTTCAAAACCGACGAGGCCGAGGTCCTCGGCCTGGCGGGTTCGATTCCCGTCCGCCTCCGCTCACTCCCCCCTTGGCAGGTCAGCCTCCGGTCCCGTCGACAGTCCGCGTTCGACCAGCTCAAGCCGGGTGAGCAGTCATGGCAGTGGTAGATCTGCCGCGAGCTTCGTGGTGGATCTGCCGGACAGGAGAAGCCTTCTGCTCGGGCCGATATCGCTGCCGCTTCTGACCGAAATTCCTGACAACGAGCCGAGCAGGATTCCGGCTACTTTCCGCAAGTGGCTGATAGCGTTCCGTGTCATGCCGTCCCCCCTGCATGACACGCTCAACCTGCTGTTCCGGCACAGGCCGCAGTTCGCCGTCGAGATGCTGCGCGACCACCTTGGCGTCGACGTGCCCGACGGCCTGCCGGCTCAGGTCGCGAGCAACGACTTGAACGACCGTCCGTCCATCGATCTGCGACCCGATGTCGTGATCACGGTCGGGCCCCGGCATGCTCCCCTTCACGCGATTGTGGTGGAGATCCAACAGCGGCCGGATCCCGATAAGCAGCATGCGTTACCCCGGTATGCCGCCGCATTGTGGCTGCAGCTGAATTGCCCGGTCACGGTGTTGGTGGTCTCCCCCGAGGTCCGGACCGCCGTTTGGGCTGCCAAGCCGATTCCCACGAGCCTGCCCGGTTACACACTGACCTGCCGGGTGATGGGCCCGGATCATATCCCTCTCATCACCGACCCTGCGGAGGCAGCCGCACAGCCGGAGCTGTCCGCACTGTCCGTGATGAACCACGGAGAGCACGCCAAGGTGGTGGAGGCATTCGTGGCCGCGTTGCAGCACCTCCCCGCCGAACACGCTCCGCATTACTATGAATACGCATACCGGATGGCCTCGCAGGCCGCCCGACACCTGATGGAGGCACTCATGGAGTCCACCGTTTGGCCGGTCTACAGCCCATTCGCGAAGATGCACTACGGCAAGGGCCTCCAAGCCGGCCGAGCAGAGGGTGAGGCGAGGGCGGTGCTGACCATCCTTGAGGCTCGGGGTATCCCGGTCTCCGAGGATGACCGCGCGTTCATCATGGAGTGCACGGATCTGGAGCGGCTTGATGAGTGGGCACGGCGGGCCGTCACCGCGACCTCCTCCGCCGACCTGTTCGCCGAGGAGTCCTGACTCGTCCGCCATGGGACGGCACCGGCTCTATTCCTGACGGGACGAGCGGGAGGAACTGCTCCTGGCCGTGTAGGCGGCTATCGCGACCAGGAGGGCCGCGACGATCTGGAGGATCAGATGGTCCTTCGCGACGCTGCCGAGGACGAACGGCGGATCTACGCGGTTCACGAGACCGTGGTCGGCGACGCCCTGCAGAACTCCCGCGATGAGGGAGAGCCGGGCGGCTGCGAGGAACTCCGGCCGCCCGCGGGCCGGGCGGACGCCGAGCAGCAGCATGACGAGCACAGTGGGCAGGTAGACGGTGCGCACGGCACTGCCGAGGTCGAGCACCACGAGCACGGTCGCGGCGGCGCCGAGGACGAACGCGACGAGGGCTCGGGTGTCGCGTCGCTGCTCGATGCCCCGGACGACGAACAGGCAGAGGCAGGCGACCGCCACCACCGTCGCTCCCCACCACTGCAGCGTCTTCCCCGGGTCGTCGGTGATGCGTTCAGGAGAGGCAAGGTGGGCCGCGATCACCGCCACCGCGATCAGGCCGACCGTACGCTCCCCCAGCCATGACCACCGCGTCGTGCCGGGTGCGCCCTCCAGCATGACGACCGCGAAGATGAGCAGGGTCCCGGTCGCTGCGATCCACACGCTCCAGCCGCTGCTGTACTCCTCCGCGTAGAACGCGAGCAACCCCAGCATGACCGCGCTCAGACCGGCGGCGAAGCCGAGGGCGATCTCCCGAGCCCGTCCCTCCGGGGGAAGCAGTCCCGCCCCGAGGGCGGCGGCCACCAGCAGCCACTGCCAGATCGCGGCGGCCGGGGTCAGCCATGAGAGCGCCGCGCTCGCCAGCAGGAAGGCCGCCGGCAGGACGGGCACCCGGAGATTCAGGGCTCGGTCGCGTGACCGGAACGCTCGGAGGACGCGGTTCCGGATCCCCGCCATACCCTCGGGCGGGTCCGGCGATTCCGCCGTCGCCGTCTCGGAGACGGATGACGCCTGCTGTCCTACCGGGGACGGCGTGGTCGGAGGCGCCACGTGAGTGTGCGTCCTCGCCGCCGCGCTTGGCGCGCCGGTGCCGGGATCGGCGGCCACCCCAGGAACCGGGTCGGCGCGGTCGTCCGTGGGTGCGGTTGGAACGGGCTCGCCGGTGGTGGCGCGGACAGAGGTCGCGGGAGGTGCGGACTCCGACGGCTCGGGCTCCGGCGATACCGGCACGGAGTGGGGAAACTGCGACATCGGCGCGGGAGGCGGAGGCCCTGACGGCGATGCCGGTGCGGTTGTCCCGCCGGTGGCGAGGGCCTCGGCGGCGGCCGTGGACACGGTGCGGCTGTCGTCGTCGGCGAGTTCCTGCAGTGCCAGCCGTGCCGCCAGGGCGAGACCCTCGTGCCGGCTCCTCAGCAGGCGCCGCAGCTCCTCGACCGCCCCGGCGCGGACCCCTGGGAAGGGAGTTCTCGATCACCGCCTGGAGCTCCGCCGGCAGGGGCGAGGGCACGGTGACGGGGCGGGCGCGCCGCGCGACGTGGAGATCGCCCTGCAGGTCGAACGCCCACTTGCCCGGGGTCTGGCCCGGCGTCGTCTGCCGGACCTGGTCGTAGACGTAGTCGTACAGCTCGTCGATGCCGACGTAGCCGTCCTGGTCGCGGTCGGCGTCCCCGGACTCCAGCCCTTCCACGAGGGCGCGGGTGAACACCGACGGCGCCTGCTCCTGGGCGTCGGCGAGCTCGGTGCCGTCGAAGGCGTACTCCATCGCGTTCGACGCGGTGATCACCACTCGGCCGTGCCCGCCGAACTGCTCCTCCACGTGCACGCCCATGCCGGCGCGTGGCAGCGCGCCTCGTGCCCACGCTCCCGCGTAACAGCAGTCGAGCAAAAGGATCATGCGTCTGGACCGGCTGCGGCTCATCCTGCGGCTGACGAACTCGGCCGAGACCGCGGTCGCCCCAGGCGGTTCAGCTTGGTGGTGGGCGTGGCGAAGTACAGCTCTCCGTTGTCGTCCTTCACGCCGTGGCAGGAGAAGTGCAGCAGCAGCACGTCGTCCGGGGCACGGTCGGTGAAGAACTCTTCGACCATCTCGCTGACCACGTGCCCCCCAGAGATCGGTCAGGCGGCGTTGCTCGGCGGACGGCACACCGGTCAGCTCGATCGCGTCGCCGTCGATCGTGAGCTTCGCGGACCGGCGCTGGTCGCGGGTCAGCCAGGCCGTCACCGCGCCCACGACCGCGGCGAGCAGTTCCGTGCCCGCGAGGGAGACCACCAGGCCGCCGAGGGAGAACGACAGCACCGCCCTGGCGCCGGGTGGTGGCGGCGCCCCCCGCTCGGCCTGCGCCGTCACCACGTCGATCTTCAGCAACTCCGTACGGAGCCGGGCCGTCAGGTCCTCCATCGTGGGGGTCGGCGTTCTCCTCTGCGATCTGGATGGTCAGCCGGGTCGTTTCAGCGGCCATTGCGGCTCCCTCGCACGTACGGCCGGTTCCTGCCGATGCAGTGTCGGCCGGGCAGCCCAGGGGTGGAAACAGCGCGGTCCACTCAGCGGACCGGTGTCAGGTGCGGCCGAGATTGCGCGTGATCTCCCTCGACGCCCGCAGCACGAGTTCGGTGAGCCCCGCCGGCACCGCCGGCCGCACCGCGAGCGCGCTGACCGACGCGACGATCTCGCCGTCCGGGCGCCGGACCGGTACGGCCACGCAGCAGACCCCGGGAAGGACCTCCTGGTGATCGGCGGCGACCGAACCCGACCGGCGGAAGACCGCCTGGGCCCGCCGCCATTCGGCGAGCGTGAACCCCGGCGGCGCGGCGTCGCCGTCCGGTCTCTGCATCAGCAGCACCCGGCCCGCGGCGGTCGCCTCGGCCAGCTCGGAGCCCGGCAAGACCGGCGGCACCTTCCTGATCTCTCCCCGTGTCGCCGTGATCACCCTGACCCGGTCCTCTTCCAGCACGGTGAGGAACGTGACGGTCGTGGTCAGCGCGGACAGCAGGCGTACGGGTTCGCGGGCGGCGGCCTGCAGCCGCGGGTCGGGCTGCCAGGCGCCGCCCAGACGGGCGAGCCGCCGTCCCACGAAGTAGCGCTGCCCGTGCCGTTCCACCGCGCCGAGGTTCGCGAGCTGCCGGAGCAGGCGATAGGTGGTCGCCTTCGGCATGCCGGCGTCGCGGGCGAGCTCGGACAGACCGGCTCCGTCCTCGGCCGCCGCCAGGACGTCGAGCAGGTGGAACGCCCCTTCGAGCACGCCGCGTCCGTTTGCTGTCCCGGTTCGAAGCGCCGGTTCCCGGCCGGGACCGGCGCCGGCGTGGTCCCGCACGTCCATGGGGACTCCCCTCCCGAGACGGTTACCAGGAACTCGCGGAGGGGGAGTCCGCCGTTACCGCCGGGACCGACAGAACGGTGTCACCGGCCGGAGGGACGGGGGAGCAGGGCGGGGCCGGGGCGCCAGTCGCCGAGGTAGTTGCGGGGGGTGTGCTCGGCGGCCTGTTCCGGGGTGAGCTGCGGCCGGTTCTCGGGGACGGGGATCGCGGCGCCCCGGCCGATGTTGTGGAACTCGCCGAACCGCGCGTCCTGCCAGTGATACCCGGAGCTCATGTCCACGTACGGCGTGGCCGCGTCGATCGAGGGGCCCATCCAGGTCTCGCGTACGACGAGCGACGGGAGGGCGGTCGGGTCGCTGCTGGGCCGCCAGGGCCGGGCCAGGCCGAAGGACGCGTCGGCCGCGGTCCCGTTGATCACGCATCGCACCGCCAGGTAGCCGCGCGGGTTGGCGGCGGCCGTGCTCGGCGCGAACACGAAGCCGTACGGACGGAACGTCACGTCCCTGGCCAGGGTGCTCAGCTCGCACCGCTCGAAGACGGCGGTCGCGCGGCCGAAGACGAAGTCGACGTCCCCCTCGATGTGGCACTCGCGGTAGTACTGCCGCGCGAAGGAGGCCAGGGCGCGGGTGTCGGCATACAGCGTGTCCTGGTGGCCGAGGAAGCGGCACCTCTCGAAGTACGACCGGTCGCCCATGACCTTCGCCGCCACCGCCTGGGTGCCGGTGATGTCCGGGTGGTCGGCCCGCAGCCAGTCGTTGGCGAACGTGACGTGCGCGGCGGTGAAGCCGTCGGCCTGGATCGTGGTGGTGGCGCTGCCGCTGGTGCCGTACGTGCCGCCCTCGGGCTTGGGCGTGCCGGCCGCGTTGTCGTAGACGATCACTACGTCGCGCGCGTCGCCGGTCGCCCCCAGGAAGCACAGGCCGGTCTTGGCCTGCGGCACGAGGACGGTCTCCCGGTACGTCCCGGCGGCGATCACCAGGGTCCAGCCCTCGGCCGGGGCGTCCGGCGTCGCGTCGACGGCGGCCTGGACGGTGGCGTGGTCGCCCCGTCCCTGAGCGTCGACGTACAGCGTGCGGTCGTTCAGCCGGCGCCGGGGCGAGCCGTACCGGCCGAAGGGGAGCACGTGGGCGGCGCGTGCGGGCGACGCGACCGCGAGTCCGAGGATCGCGGCGGCCGCGCCGGCCAGCGCCTGCCGCCGGCCGATCAGGGGGGTCAGGGACGACATGACGGCTCCTATGGTCACATATGTGAACTAGTTCCTCAAATGCGAACAGAAGCACCGTAAGATCCGCCTCCGGCTCTGTCAACGACGGCAGGAAACGGCTGGGGCGGCGGTTACAAGGCGGTGTCAAGTGATCTCCAAGTCGGACCGGACAGCATGGCCCGTCTCCCATGAGCGACGACTTCCGTGAACAACGAAAAGGACCCCCGATGAGATGGACGGCGACGCTGCTGAGTGCCACGCTGCTCGGCGGCCTGCTGACCGCCCCTCCGGTGCTCGCGGCCCCTGCTCCCATGACGGCCCCCGCTGCCGAATCGGCCGCCCCCAGGCCGGCCCCTGTCGTCAAGACGGCCGTGGCCAGGGTCAAGGCGAGCCCGGCCACGAGATCCGGCGCCTGCCCCACCACTGTGGGCTTCTCCGCCGTGGTGGCGGCGAAGGGGAAGGGAACCGTGCGCTACCGCTGGGTACGCGGTGACGGGAGCAGGAGCGCCATCAGGAGCTTCCGCGTGAACGGCGCGCGCAAGGTGGTCGTGCGGGACCGTCAGACGTTCGACCGCAGCACCTCCGGCTGGCAGGCCGTGGAGATCCTCGGCAAGAAGGGGCTGTCGGCCAAGGGCCGCTTCGACGTCGGGTGCACCGGCGCCGTCGTGATCTGGGACACCGCCCACCCGCTGCCCGCCAGGCCGAGCGCACCGCTGGTCGCCGCTGCCGCGGTCGGCGCGAGCCCGGCGACCTACCGGGGCGCCTGCCCCACGACGGTGACGTTCACGGGCACCGTCCAGGTGTCGCGTACGCCCGCCAAGGTCTACTACCGCTGGATCGACAGCGGCACCGGGGAGGGCCGGCTTGAGTCGCTCTTCTTCGCGGCGGGTGGCCCGCGCAGCCGGCAGGTCACGCTCCCGCTGGCCGTGGGCAGCTCGATCGCGGGCTGGAAGGCCATCCGCATCGTCAACACCGGCGGCCGCGACTCCGGACGGGCCGCCTACACGGTGACCTGCACGACCACGCCGCCGACCTCGCCGAGCCCGTCACCCTCGCACAGCCGGTCGCCCAGCCCGTCGCCTTCGCCCAGCCCGTCCACGAGCCCGAGTCCGTCCACGAGCCCGAGTCCGACGCCGCCGGCCGTGCAGACGCCGGTGCCGCGGATCGTCGACCTCACGCCGGGCGACTACGAGGGCGGCTGCCTCGAGCCCGTCGCGTACCAGGCCGGCGGCCAGATCTCGCTCCCGGCGGGCGCGGCCCAGAGGGTCAGATACTGGTGGAGCCTCGACGGCTCCATGTGGCAGGAACAGTTCGCCGACTTCCCCGCCGGCGACCAGCCCCGCGTGCAGAACGTGTCCGCGACCTGGAGCCTCGACTCCACCCGGAGCGGCTCCCACACCCTCGGCCTGCGGGCCGAAGGCGGCCCCGCCCAGCCGGCCCAGCGCACGTTCACCTTCACCTGCGTGGCCGAGGGCGGCGACGCCAACCTGACCGTCGAGTACATGCTGACGCCCCACTTCAACGGCGAGTGCGACGGCTCGTTCCCCATGCGGGCCAGCGCGATGGTCCTGACGGACCGCGACGCGGAGGTCAGGTATCGCCTGGTCGTCGATGACAAGCCGGGCGTGCTCAGGACGGCCCAGCTCAAGCCCGGGGTGCGGAGCACGATCGGCGACTTCTGGTACGGCAACGCCAGGTCCAGTGGTTCTGGCGTCGTCCGCCTGGAGATCCTGAACCACAACAAGCCCGTCAAGCAGGTGCCGTACACCTGGACGTGCGTGGCGCCGGACCCGTCGCCGGGCACCGTGCAGATCACCGAGATCGAGTCCGTCGGCTACTACGGCGACTGCGTCATCGCCCCCTACGTGACGGCCTTCGGCGAGTTCAAGGCGCCCGCCGGGACGGAGGTCACCTACCGCTGGGTGGTCGACGGCGTGAACCAGCAGACCTTCACCCACACGATCCCGGAGAGCGGCGTGCTGGGCATCCAGGCCTGGTACTGGACGCGGGCCGAGAAGACCGACGGAACGGTCAAGATCGAGGTCTTGAACCACAACAAGCCGACGGCGCAGGCCACCTATCCCGTCCACTGCCAGAGCTGACGAAAAACCAGGTGAGCGCACGGTCCGGCCTCATGGGCCGGGCCGTGCGCCACCGCTGTAATTTGAAGTGTGGATCCACGGAGGCGGGTGCCGCGCACCGACGCCGTGCTGGCCGATCCGCGGCTGGTCGCCGCCGCCGAGCGGCTCGGCCGTCCGGCGGTCAAGGGCGCGGTCGTGCGGGCGCAGCAGCGGGCGCGGCAGGGCGAGATCGAACCGGAGGACGTCGCGGACGTCGCGCTGGCCGCGCTGCCGCGCCACGCCACGAGCCTCCGTCCTGTGATCAACATGACCGGCGTGCTGCTCCACACGAACCTGGGCCGTGCGCCGCTGTCCCCGGCCGCCGTCGAGGCGGTGACGGTGGCGGCGGGGGCGACCGACGTGGAGTTCGACCTGACCACGGGGGCGCGGGCGCGCCGGGGACGCGGCGCGGTCGAGGCGCTCGCCCGGGCCGTGCCCGACGCAGAGGGCGTCCACGTGGTCAACAACAACGCCGCCGCCCTCGTGCTGGCCGCCACCGTGCTCGCCGCGGGGCGGGAAATCGTGATCAGCAGGGGTGAACTGGTCGAGATCGGCGACGGTTTCCGCATCCCCGACCTGCTCGTGTCCACCGGCGCGCGCCTGCGCGAGGTGGGCACGACCAACCGCACCACCCTGGCCGACTACCGGGACGTGATCGGGCCGCAGACGGGGTTCGTGCTCAAGGTCCACCCGTCGAACTTCCGGGTCGAGGGCTTCACCGGCTCGGTCGAGGTGGACGAGCTGACCGGGCTGGGCGTGCCCGTGGTCGTCGACATCGGCTCGGGGCTGCTCGACCGCGATCCCCTCCTGCCCGAGGAGCCCGACGCCGCGAGCGTGTTGCGGGCCGGCGCCGACCTGGTCACCGCGAGCGGTGACAAGCTGCTCGGCGGCCCGCAGGCGGGCCTGCTGCTCGGCCGCCGCGACCTCGTCGAACGGCTCAGACGGCATCCGCTCGCCCGCGCGCTGCGCGTGGACAAGCTGACGCTGGCCGCGCTCGAGGCGACGCTGCGGGGCCCGGAGCCCCCCGTACGGCAGGCTCTCCACGCCGACCCGATCGTTCTCGGCGAGCGGGCCGAGGCGCTGGCCAAGGCGCTGTGCCAGGCGGGCGTGGACGCGGCGGCCGTGTCCGCGGAGGCGACCGTGGGCGGGGGCGGAGCCCCCGGAGTGCGTCTGCCGAGCGTGGCCGTGAGCCTGCCGGAACGGCTGGCCGCACCGCTGCGGCGGGGCGAGCCGCCGGTCGTCGGCCGGGTCGAGGGGGGCCGCCTGCTGCTCGACCTGCGCGCGGTGCCGCCGGACCGGGACGGCGAGGTCCTCGCGGCCGTCCTGAAGGCGACCTCCTGATGGCCCCGGGAACGCACGTCGTGGCCACGGCCGGACACGTCGACCACGGCAAGTCGACGCTGGTGCGGGCGTTGACCGGGATGGAGCCCGACCGGCTGGCGGAGGAGCGGCGGCGCGGGCTCACGATCGAGCTGGGTTACGCCTGGACGACGCTGCCCTCCGGGGAGCGGGTGGCGTTCGTCGACGTGCCCGGGCACGAGCGGTTCCTCGGCACGATGCTCGCCGGGGTCGGCCCGGTGCCCGCCGTGATGTTCGTCGTCGCCGCCGACGAGGGGTGGATGCCCCAGTCGGAGGAGCATCTGGTCGCGCTGCGCACCCTCGGCGTACGGCACGGCCTGCTCGCCGTCACCCGCGCGGACCTGGCCGACCCCGCGCCCGCGCTGGAGGACGCGCGCGACCGGCTGGCGGAGGCCGGACTGGGCGACGCGGAGGCCCTGCCGGTCAGCGGGCGCACCGGCGAGGGCCTGGACGGGCTGCGCGCCGCCCTCGACCGGCTGGTGGCGGCGCTGCCCGCGCCCGATCCGCGGGCCCCGGTGCGGCTGTGGATCGACCGGGCGTTCAGCGTGCGCGGCAGCGGGACCGTCGTGACCGGCACGCTGCCCGCCGGCCGCGTCGAGGTGGGCGACGAACTGGAGCTGGACGGCGAGCCGGTGCGGGTGCGCGCCCTGGAGTCGCTGAAGGAGCACGTCGAGTCGGTCACCGGGGTCGCGCGGGTGGCGCTCAACCTGCGCGGGCGGATCGCGCCGCAACGCGGGCACGCCCTCGTCACGCCCGGCGCCTGGACGGCGACGAGCCTGGCCGACGTGCGCGTGACGATGGCGGAAGGCGCCCGCGGGCCCCTGCCCGCCCGGCTCACCGCCCACATCGGCTCGGCGTCGGTGCCGTGCGAGGTGCGCCCGCTCGGCGCCGAGGCCGAGGGGGCGGCGGCCCGGCTGCGCCTGGCCCGGCCGCTTCCCCTGCACCTGGGAGACGCGCTGCTGCTGCGGGACCCGGGCCGGGGACAGGGCGAGCCGCGGGTGCTCGCGCGGGCGACCGTGCTCGACGTGCGGCCCCCGGAGCTGCGCCGCCGGGGGGCGGCCAGGGAGCGGGCCAAGGCGCTGGCGGACGCGTCGGCGGACGCGGCCTCCCTCCTGCGTACGCACCTGCTGCTGCGCGACGGCGAGCTGGCCGCGATGGGCTGTCCGCCCGGGGGACGGCCGGTGGTCGCGGGCTGGCACGCCGACCCCGATCACTGGTCGGATCTGTCCACCCGGCTCCCCGAGGTCGTACGGCGGTACGCCGCCGATCACCCCCTGGAGCCAGGGATGCCGGTGGAGGCCGCCCGCCACGAGCTGGGCCTGCCCGACCGCCGGCTCGTCACGGCGCTCGTACGGCCGCCGCTGACGGTGGCCGACGGGCGGATCACCACGACGGGCCGCGTCGTGGCCGGGACGGCCGGGCTGCCCGCCCCCGTCGCCGGGGCGGTGCGGGCCCTGCTGGACGACCTGGCCAAGGCCCCGTTCCAGGCGCCGGAGGCAGGGCGGCTGGCCGCGCTGGGGCTCGGACCGCGCGAGCTCGCCGCCGCCGTACGCGCCGGGGCGCTGCTGCGCGTGGCCGAGGGCGTCGTGCTCGCGCCGGGCGCCGACGCGCGGGCCGCGGCGCTGCTGGCCCGGCTGCCGCAGCCGTTCACGGTCAGCCAGGCCAGGAGCGCGCTCGGCACCAGCCGCAGGGTCGCGGTGCCGCTGCTGGAACACCTCGACCGCGAGGGCCTCACCGAGCGGGTGGACGAGGTCCACCGCCGGTCAACGTGAGGCGACGTCGCGCTTGCCGGCGGCGGGGTTGCCGGGGTCGACGCCGAAGCTGATGATCCGCCGCGGATGGACGCGGATGATCGGGCCGGACAGTGGGGCCTTCGAGCCGGCGGGTTCGGTGAGCGCCTCGCCGTGCCCGCGTATCTCCAGGCAGCGCACCTGCCAGGGATCAGTGGACGGGAGGTCGTCCACGACGAACGCCACCTTGCCGTTGGCCAGCACGTTGCGGAACTTGCGGCTGGCCGCCATGTCGCGCCCGCCGATGTCGATCGTCTGCAGCTCACGGTTGAAGCGGAACCCGACCGGGCTCACCTGGAGCGTGCCGTTCGGATGGAGCGTGGCCAGGCGCCCGATCCGCTGACCGCCGAGGTACTCGATTTCGCGCTCTGTGAAGATCATGCGCTCATCCTAATCAAGTAGTTGATTGACATTTGTCATTCAACTGCATGATTGGCTAGGGTGCGGCGCATGGCTTCAACAGCACGGCGTGCGCCACAGGAGCGCGGGAAGGCGGCCGAACGGACCCGTGAGCGGATCCTGGAGGCGGCGGTCGAGGAGTTCGGCGCGAAGGGGTACGCCGGAGCCCGCACGGCCGCCATCGCGGCGCGGGCGGGGGTCAACCAGCAGCTCATCTCGTACTACTTCGGCGGAAAGCAGGGGCTCGTCGAGGAACTGCGGCGCAGGTGGGCGCGGGCGCAGGAGAGCGTGACGCCGCCCGGCGCGACGTACGCGCAGAGCGTGGCGGCCCACCTCGACGCGACGCTGGACAACCCGGACTGGTCCCGGCTCGTGGTCTGGCAGGCGCTGGGGGACAGCCCGGCCGCCGCAGGCGACGACGAATGGGCGGCGGCGCAGCGGGCCCGGCTGCGCCAGGCCGTGGAGCGGACCCGCCGGCGCCAGGAGGACGGCGAGATCACCGGCGAGCTGGACGCCGAGTTCGTCCTGCTGGTCGCCTACGCGCTGGCCTTCGCGCCCATCGCGCTGCCCCGGATGGTCGAGGGGATCGTCGGCGCCGACCCGCTGTCGAAGGAGTACCGCGAGTGGGTCGTCGGCCAGCTCGCCGCGATGACGAGGAGAGACTCGTGAGCAGGACGGTCGTGTTCTCCGCCTACGGCGGCCCGGAGGTGCTCGAGGTCGTCGAGACGGAGCCGGACGAGCCGGGGCCGGGCGCGATCAGGGTGCGGGTGCGGGCGGCGGGCGTGCAGCCGTTCGACGCGCTGTTCCGCGGCGGGGGCGCCCACGCCTACGTGCCCGCGACGTTCCCGCAGCGGCTGGGCAACGAGTTCGCGGGCGTGGTCGACGCCGTCGGGGAGGGTGTCACCGGCGTGGCCGCGGGCGACGAGGTCGTCGGCTGGGCGATGCTCGCGTCGTACGCCGAGCACGTCGTCGTCCCGGCCGGCCAGGTGGTCGCGAAGCCCGCGTCGATGCCGTGGCCGGAGGCCGGGGTGCTGTCGGCGTCGGGGCAGACCGCCGACACCGCGCTGGAGAAGCTGCGCGTCGGCGCCGGTGACACCCTGCTCGTGCACGCGGCGGCCGGCGGGGTCGGCACGTTCGCCGTGCAGATCGCCCGCGCGGTCGGGGCGACGGTCGTCGGCACCGCGAGCGAACGCAACCACGCCTACCTGCGCGACCTCGGGGCGATTCCCGTGGCGTACGGCGACGGGCTGGCCGAGCGGGTGCGGGCGGCCGTCCCACACCGCGTGGACGCCGCGCTCGACGCGGCCGGGACCGTGGAGGCGCTGGAGGCCTCGGCGGCGCTCGTGGCCGACCGCACCCGGACCGGCACGATCGCCTACCAGCCCGCCGCCGAGCGGCTCGGCGTCCGGCGGCTGGGCACCGAGCGCTCGGCGGACCGGCTCGCCCGGCTGACCGCCCTGTACGAGAAGGGCGACCTGAAGGTGCGGATCCAGGAGGCGATCCCGGTCGAGGAGGTGGCGCGGGCACACCGGCTGATCGAGACCGGCCACACCACCGGCAAGCTCGTTCTGATCTTCTGAGCGGTCAGCCTTCGGCGACGGCGGCGATGAATCGGTCCACCGCCGTGGCGACCGCGTCCGGCGCCTCCACGGGCAGCAGGTGCCCGCTCCCGGCGACGACGTCCAACCGCGCGTGGGGGATGTGGGGCAGCAGGTGGTCGCGGAGCACCTGCGGCGGCTCGACCCGGTCGTGTTCGCCGGAGAGCACCAGCACGGGAGCCTCGATCGTCCGCGCGGCGGCGGTGATGTCGGCGGCGATGCCGTTGAGGGGCCACTCCCGGCCCGCGGGGTCGTCGGCGGCCAGGCTGTCGCGCACGATCGCCTCGCGGACCGCGCCGGGGATCGCGGTGGCGGTCAGTGCGGTGTCGATGGCCTGTCCGACGGCCTGCGCCGAGTCGTAGGCGCCGGCGAGGAACCGCCTGTAGTCGGGCGTGACGGTGGCGGGCGGCTCCGCGGGCGCGGGCGCGACCAGCACCAGACCGGCCAGGCCGGCCGGACGCCGGGCGGCGGCCAGTTGGGCGATCTTGCCGCCCATGGAGTGCCCGACGAGCACGTATCGTTCCAGGCGCAGCTCCCGCACCACGGCGGCCAGGTCGTCGGCGAGCTGCTCAAGGCCGTACGGGCCGGGCAGCCCCCGCGAGGCGCCCCACCCGCGCGGGTCGTAGCGGACCGTGCCGCGTTCGCGCGGCAGCCGCTCCACGACCGCGTCCCAGGTCGCGGCCGACCCGCCCCAGTAGGGCAGGAACACCGCCGCCGGCGTGCCGCCTCCCTGGTGGCGCACCTCGATCGTGCCGCCCGTCACCGGGACGTCCTGAGTTGTGAAAGTCGTCGTCATCATGTCCTCCGATCCATGGCACGAGCAGGCGTACGTGAGCGGTGCGTCCCGCCCTCCGACGCCTCTGTCGTGCAGGGGTGTGGAGAAAACGCTAGGGTGACGGGCCGGGGAGATCCCGGTCGAAAGGCGCTCGGTGCTTGTGGAAAACGGTCAGCTTCCCGGTGTCCGGCAGCTCCGCTACGCCCCGGCGCCGGGACCGGACTTCGGCGTCGAGGTGCTCGGCTTCGACGCGCTGCGGCGCATGGACCCCGATCGCCGCCGGGCCGGCCCCCAGCGTCCCGACTTCCACGTCCTGGCCCTGATCCGCTCCGGGCGCGGCCGGCACACCGCGGACTTCGTGGACCATCCGCTGTGCGAACGCACCGTCGTGTGGATCCGTCCCGGCGTGGTGCACCGCTGGACCGACGTCGATCGGGTCGACGGGTCTCTCGTGCTGTTCGAGCAGGGCGTCCTTCCTGCGTCGGGACCCGCGGCGCGGGCCGCGGCCGACGTCTTCGCCCCTGCCACCTGGCGGGCCGGCGAGGACGCCTGGCCCCTCTGCCTGACCGCCGCCGACCACCTGGGCCGGGAGCACGCGGCCGCCCTGGCGGATCCCCGGCCGGCGTCGGCGCCGATCCTCGCCCATCTGCTCGCCGCGCTCGTGCTGCGGATGGTCCCCGAGACGGGCTCCGCGCCGGGCTCCGACGGCCCCGAGCACGAGGTGTTCCGCCGGTTCCGGGCCGCGGTGGAACAGTCGTTCGCCACCTGGCACCACGTGGCCGACTACGCGGGCACGCTCGGCTACACGCCCCGCACCCTCACCCGGGCCACCCGCGCGGCGGCCGGAGTGGGCGCCAAACAGTTTCTCGACCAGCGGATCCTGCTGGAAGCCAAACGGCTGCTCGCCCACACCGACCTGTCCGTCGCGCGGTGCGCGCAGCGGCTGGGCTTCGACGATCCCGCGAACTTCACCACGTTCTTCCAGCGCCAGACCGGCATGCCGCCCAGCCGCTGGCGGGACGGGCACAGCGGCCGTCACGCCCTGAGCTCACCTCCGAGGGGCGAGGAGGGGTAGCCCGGCACGCCGCCGCGTACCCTCCACGGCTCGTGGACCAGGTCGCCGGGCAGCGACGCGAGCTCGGGGACGTAGCGCCGCACGTACTCCCCCTCCGGATCGAATCTCTTCGCCTGGCGCAGGGGATTGAGCGTGCGGTAGGGCCGGGTGTCGTTGCCCGTCCCCGCGACCCACTGCCAGTTGCCGCAGTTGTTCGGCATGTCGCCGTCGAGCAGCCACTCGGCGAAGTGCTCCAGCCCGGCCCGCCAGTCGATCCCGAGGCGTTTGGTCAGGTAGGAGCCGGTGATCAGGCGCACCCGGTTGTGCATCCAGCCCTCGGCGCGAAGCTGGCGCATGCCCGCGTCCACGATCGGAACCCCGGTCGCGCCCTCCCGCCATGCGGCCTCCGCCTCCTCGTCGCGCCGCCATTCCACGTCCCTCGGCCGGTAGTCGCGCCGGCCCATCTCGGGGAAGGCGTCGACGACCTGGTAGTGGAAGTCGCGCCAGCACAGTTGCCTGACGTACTCCTCGCCGCCCGGCCGTTCGCAGGCGCGGTCCACCACCTCCGACGGCGACACGCAGCCGAAGTGGAGGTAGGCGCTGAGCATCGAGGTGCGCCCCGCCATCCGGTCGCGGGTTTCAGCGTAGGAGGCCAGGCCGTCACCCACCCACCGCTCCAGCCGCCGCCGCGCCTCGCTCTCCCCGCCCCGCACGATCCCGTACGGCTCGGGGGACGCCTCGGGCAGGAGGCCCGTATCGATGCCGGGCGGCAGGCACAGGCGGTGGGGCGCGCCGAGGACCGGCCGTCTCGCGGTGGCCGACCAGGCCCGCCAGTAGGGCGAGAAGACCCGGTAGTGGCTCCCGCTGCCGGGTCGCAGCGCGCCGGGGGGCACCACGGTCACGCCGGGGAAGAGGCGGAACTCCAGCCGGTGGGCCCGGCACTCCTCCGCCAGGCGCCGCTCCCGCCGCCGCGCCAGCGGGCTGACGTCCGCGCTCGCCCAGATCGCCGACGCGCCCGCCTCCCCGGCGACCCGTACGGCGTGGGCCACCGGGTCGCCGTGCCGTACGACGAGGTCCCCGCCGAGCACGCGCAGGGACGACCGCAGGTCGTGGAGGGACGCGTGGAGGAAGTCGCGGCGGTGCCTGGCCTCGATCGCGGGGTCGAACACGAACAACGGAACGACGTGCCGGGCCACGGCGCACGCCTCGGACAACGCCGGGTGATCATGAATTCGCAGGTCCCGGTTGAACAGCACGACGACGGTCTCCACGCGTACCTCTTCGACGTAGGTCGCGCCCGTGGTTGCGGCTCCCGAGTAAATCGGGAGATCGTTTCGTCGTACGGCGGAGGCTGCTTCACGCCGAGACCGGTCGTGCGCATGCTGTAATGCCGAAAAAGCATGGAATGCTGGTTATTCCCCGGAAATATGAAGGCTATTCACATCGGATGTGGCGTACGGATGACGGGCGAAAGGCGGGCCGGGAAACCCGTCCATCTCCGGGAGGGTTACATGCGTGGAAACGGAATGAAAGGGCAGGTCATCCGGCCTGTGGGGCGGCGAGAGCAAGCATGATCCGCAACTTCTCCAGACAAGTCGGGAGATGATAACGGTGCCGCGACTGGGCCCCTTTCGGATGACCATATCGGTGTTATTTGCGGCTTATCCTCAACTCAGGATTTCTCTGGTTCTTTTCCTTCCCAACACATCGCAGTCAGTCTAAGATCTCGTTCTATGTATCGGTATGCATCAAGATTTCCTGTTAGGCAAGTGCGATGCCTAAGTCGCAGGGATGCTCTGGCCGAACATGACGCCGTCGTCATCCTCACCCCGATCCGGTGCGCATGAACCCGCCCGCCGGGGATCTGACGCTCGACCCCGGCCGGGGGATGGCATGGGTGGACGAGCATGGCGCCCACCTCGTCGACTACGCCTCCGGTCATCTCGAGTCCGGCCCCATGCTCGCGGCGGTGATCGCCGCGCTGGAGTCGTGTGCCGCCCGCGAACGGCCCGGGAACGTTTCAGACCGGGCCTGGCTGCTGTCCGCGCTGCGCCGTGAGGTCGCCACCGGCCCGGGGCGGGGGTTCCTGCCCGGGCCCGGTCCCGGCGGGCCCGACCACCTCGCGGTGCGGCGCGCGTGGCGCCTGGCGGACCCCCTGGGCGCGGAGACGCTGCTCCTGCTCTACCGCCACGAACTCCCGCTTCGGGATCTCGTGTACGTGCTCGCTCTGCCGCTGAAGGAGGCCGGCAGGCTCATCGCGCGTACCCAGGACGTGGTGGAGATCCTCGTGAGCGGGCTGGACGGCCTCGCCCGGGGCCGGCCGATCTGTCCGGAGATCGCGCCGCTGGCCGCCGCCGTCTTCCCGGACGAGCACGGCGAGGCGGCCGACTTCGGCGCCGCCCGTACGGCGCTGCTCCGCCACATCGTGACGTGCGTGGTGTGCAAGCGGCCCATCAACATCCGATACACCGTTCCGCAGATCCTCTCCCGCCCTCCGGTCGCCGACCTCACGCCCGAGACCAGGCAACGACTCCTGGACGCCCTGAACAGGGACCGGCCCGCGCCGGTGGAGCGGACGGGGCACCGGCCTCCCTCGTCGTTCGGCATGCCGCTGTCCGCTCCCGTGGACACCGCTCCCGTGCACACCGCGCCCGCACCTGCCGCCCCCGCACCGGCGTTCCCCGTGTCGTCTCCGGCCGCTCCGCCGCCGGTGCCGCCCGATTCCGGCCTGTCGCCGGCCGTGTCCCGTGAGGAGCCCCGCCCGCCGTCCCGGGAGGACACGAGACCCGGCCGCCTGGTCCCGCCCGCGCAGCCGGAGGCGCCGCGTCCTGCAGGCACAGTGACGAACACAGTGGCGAACACAGTGACGAACCCTGCTGCGAACCCTGTGGCCGGCACAGTGGCCAACACCGGGGCTGACACTGCGGCCGACACTGTGGCTGAGAGTGCGGCCGGTGCCGGGCCCGAACTGCCGGAGCGCCCGGTGCGGGCCATCTCGCAGGAGGACACCCAGCCGAGCCTGCCGTGGTCGCCGGGGACGTTGAAGTCACGCGGCGCGCAACGGCCCAACCCGTTCCCCGGGCCGTCGCGCGCGGCCGACTCACCCGGGTCGCGGGGCGCGACCGGCTCACCCGGGTCGCGGGGGCCGGGCTCGCCTGGGCCGGTTGGGCCGGTCGGACCGGTTGGGCCGGCGCGGGGGGCGCACCCGGTTTCAGGAGAGGGCACCGCGCTCCCGCCGGGGCAGGACACGCCTCTCTACAACGCGCTGCTCTCGCAGATCAGGGCCAGGGAGGCCCTGGCGCACGCCGCCGAGGCGGTTCCCGCCCCCGCCCACGTCGCCGACGTCACCGATGTCGCCGACACGGTGGGGGAGGTGGACCTCACCCACAGGCCGCTCGCCGGTGCGCAGATCAGGATCGTCGAGGTCCTGGCCCGGGTCGGCTCGCTGCTCCGGGCGACCGCCTTAAGGATCGTCATCGTCGTCGTCGCGGGGGCGGCGGGGACCGTGACGGGAATCAACCTCTTCGCTCCTGCCCCCCAGTCCCAGAAGGGGTCGCTGGAGGCGAGCGTCGCGCAGGCGTCCGCCGATCCGGCGGGAACGGGAACGGGCGCGAACCCCTTGGCGGCCGGCCAGACGGACGGCGCTGCGGTGGGCGGCGCAGCGACAGACGGAGCGGCGACCGGCGGGACCACGGCGGGTGGCGCGGCGGTGGGCGAGCGCGCGACGAGTACGGCCTCGGGCACGCCGCGGGCCACGGTGACCGCGACCGCCGCGGGGGCCGGGGGCGCCGCGCAGCCTGGCGGGCAGAGCACCGCGGCCGGGGGCGCCGCGCAGTCCGGCGGGCAACAGGGCACCGCGGCCGGGGGCGCCACAGGCGGGGGTGCCACGCGGCCTGATGGGCGCGGCGCCGCTCCGGACGCCCCCGCATCTCCCGGCGCCTTCCTGATGGGCGCCTGGGGCGTGCAGGCGCCGTCCGTCGTCACACTCGACGCGTTCGGGAGGGGAACCCTCACTCTCTCGACGACCTCCGGAAAACCCGTGAAATGGCGGATATCGGCTCCCGGCCTGGTGGTCGAGCCGTCCAGTGGAACGCTCAAGCCCGGGCACACCGACGTGCTCACCGTGCGCGCGATGCGCGTCCGCTACTGGTGCGGGGTCCCCTCGCCCGTGACGGCACCGCTCGAACTGCACGCCCCGAAGGGCAAAGGTACCGCCACCGTGCGATGGAGCACCTGCTGACCGCCCCCGTTTCCTCCCGTCCTCGGTGAAAGGACCCCCATGACCGAGATTCACACTTCGGTGCCCACTCCCGCCGAGCAGTTCCCGGAGAGCGTGCCTCTCACGGCAGAACATCTGTTGACCAACCGCCGCATAGAGCCGACCGGCGGGTGGCGCCGGCTCGTCTACCAGCTCTCCGGCGGACGGATCATCCCCTCGGAGTCGGCGGCAGAGCTGGAACGGCGCACACTGATCGCCCAGGCCCAGACGCCCGTCGCCAGCGGTCACCACAGGATCGCGGTCATGAGCCTGAAAGGCGGGGTGGGGAAGACCACGACGACGGCGGCGCTGGGCAACACACTGGCCTCGCTGCGCGGCGACCGGGTGATCGCCATCGACGCCAACCCCGACAGGGGGACGCTCGGCATCAAGGTCAAGTCGGAGACCGCGGCGACGATCCGGACCCTGCTGGCTGAGGCGCCGCACATCGTCCGGTACGCCGACGCCCGCGCGTTCACCTCGCAGTCGTCCGCCCGGCTGGAGGTGCTCGCGTCCGACACCGACCCGGCCGTCAGCGAGGCGTTCAACGCCGAGGACTACCGTACGGTCGCCAATCTGATCGAGCGCTACTACTCGATCTGCATCACCGACTGCGGCACCGGGCTCCTGCACGGCGCCATGGGCGCCACGCTGGAGCTCGCCGACCAGATCGTGCTGGTCACCATGGTCGCCGTGGACGGCGCGAGCTCGGCCGCCGCGACCCTCGACTGGCTGACCGCCCACGGCCACGGCCACCTCGTCAAGAACGCCATCGTCGTGCTGAACGCGGTCGAGCCGAAGTCGCACGTGGACGTCGACCTGCTCGAACGCCACTTCGCCGGACGCTGCCGCGCGGTGGTGCGGGTGCCGTTCGACCCGCATCTCAAGGAGGGCGCCGAGGTCGACCTGGCCCGGCTGCGGCCCACCACTCGCGGCGCGTACCTGCGCCTCGCCGCGGCTGCCGGGCAGGCGTTCTCACAGCGGCCAGACCGGAGCAAGTAGTGGGACCGGTCATCCCCGATCCGGCGCTCGACTGGGACCTGGGACCGCCGCGACGGTGGGATCCCCGGCACCTGATCGTCGCCATCGCGGGGGTCGTCACCGTCATTGCCGTCGCGGTGATCGTGCTGCAGACCCGGCACGCCGAGGCGCCGTCCACGCCGGCGCGCGTCGTCGCGCCGTCCGTCGCGCTGGCGGCGCCGACCGGTCATGAGGGCGACGGAGGCTATCCCGTCGGCTTCCCCCACAGCGAGATCGGGGCGGCGTCCGCCGCGGCCGCCGCCCTGGAGGCCGCCTGGACGCTCGACGTCGGCCAGGCGGAACAGGCGGCCGCGCTGTACGCCCCGCCGGACCAGCGTGAGGCGGCACGCGAGGGTGCTCGCGACGCCGTACGCGGCTGGCGGGAGACCCTCGGCCTTCCCCCCGAAGGCGAACTCCCCGCCGGGGCGGCCCTGCGGACGCAGACGATCGGCGTCCAGTGGAAGGTCCGCTCCGAGGACCAGGTGCAGGTCTCCGTCCTGGTGCAGGTGACGGCGACCACGGGCGCCGGTGCCACCGGCCCCGTCTACTCCAGCCCCTACGCCATGAGCCTGCTGATGGCGTGGAAACCCGATATGCGCGGTGCGAACAAGGGCGACTGGGTGAACATCCCCGACCCTACGCCTCCGTCCGTGCCCGCAGCCGCTCTCCCAGGGACGCCCGAGTTCGCCGCGGCGGGCTGGAAGTCCCTCATCGGTCCCCGGCCCACTCCCTAGATCGAGGAAGAGCCCCTCAATGACCCCCCGAATGTCCTCCCGGCGCGCCACCCTGGTCTCCGGCCTGCTCCTGGCCGCGGTATCCGCGACCGGCGGCGCCGTCGTCGCGCAGCCCTGGGCCGCCGTGGCCGAGCCCGGCCTGGACGCCCCCCCACCGATAGAAGGCGCCGCCCCCCTGGCCGCGCCCACCTCCGACGAGCCCGGCAACGCCTCGTCGTCCTCGTCTGATTCGGCGTCTGATTCGGCATCGAGCGGCTCGGGCGGTTCCGGCGGCTCGGCCGGCGAGGCCGACGGCGCGAGCGCCGACGCGGGCAACAGCCCGCAGGACGGCCCCGCGAACGCACCGGACGACGCCGCGCCTGACTCGCAATCGGCGGACAAGGCCGGTTCCGGTGCCTCTGGCGGCTCGGGCGGCACGGCCCACGACTCCCACAGCGGCCCGGACGGTCCGGCCCATGACTCCTCGGGCGGCTCCGGCGGTGCGTCGGGTACGGCGCAGGACTCGCCGGGCGGCCCGGGTGGTTCGTCCGGTTCTACGCACGACGACTCGCCCGGTGCCTCGAACCAGTCCGATGACACCGCGAAGGCAGCGGGCGACGCCGCGCCTGACTCGCAATCGGCGGACAAGGCCGGTTCCGGTGCCTCTGGCGGCTCGTCCGGCAGTTCCGATGGCTCGTCAGGGAAGTCACAGGAGTCCGCGGGGCCGTCCTCCGGGTCGTCCGGCGTCGCCGTGGGCGCCGGATCGAAAGACACCTCCACCCGAGACCGGACGGCCCACGAGTTGCGTGATCAGGACCGTGATGCCCGGAGCCGCGTCACGGGCGACCAGACGGCTCGCGACTCCCGTGCTTACGGCCGCCACGGGTCCGGCGGCAGCAGCGGCGACCGGCGGATCGGCACGTCGCGTCACGCGGGCGGCGACAGGCGCGCCGAGGGCTCCGCTCCGCCGCCACCCGCCACTCCGTCGCCGGACACGCCCGGTGGCACGGCGACGCCGCCCGTCCCCTCGCCATCAGCTCCGCAGGGGCCCGTCCCCACCGCGAGCAGCGGCCCCATGATGAAGGCCCTGGCCGCGCCGGGCGGGCAGGGAAAGCCGGCGCCGAACGGCGGGCAGGGCACCGCGTCGACTCCGAAGCCGACGGCCGGCGGCGCTGCCGCCGCCTCCTCCGGCCAGACCGGTCAGGGGGCGCCCGCGCCGGTCGCGAGCAGCGGGCCCGCCTCGACGGCGACTCCCGCACCGGCCGCGAGCGGCGCGACCGCGGCCACACCGGGCAACGGGCCCGCCTCGACGGCGACGCCGCAGGCCACCCCGCAGGCCACCCCGCACGCGACCGTCTCGGTGGACGTCTCGCCCGGCACGGGCTCCACGGCGAACCCCCAACCGAGCCCCACGGCCACAGGGAAGCCGACGGACAAACCCTCGGGCAAGCCCACAGACAAGCCCACCTCGAAGCCGACGGACAAGCCCACGGCCAAGCCGACGGCCAAGCCGACCTCGAAGCCGACGGACAAGCCGACGGACAAGCCCACCTCGAAGCCGAAGCCCACAGACAAGCAGGCGCCGAGCGGCAAACCGACGCACAAGCCGACGCAGCAGCAGCCTCAGGAGCCCAAGCCGAGCGCGACCGTCACCTCGACCGCGCTTCCCGCCGCCACTCCGCCCGCCGTCCCGCAGGCGGGCGGTACGGCGACGCCGACGCGGACGGCCCTTCCGCCCGTGACGCCTACGTCTCCCACCGCTCCCACAGTTCCCACAGTTCCCACAGTTCCCAGAGTTCCCACGGCCCTCCCGACGTCTCCGGGCAGCGCGGCGTGGGAGATTCCCGCGCCGTCGCTCACCGGCCGGTCCGCGGCGGTGCCGCCTCCCGCGGTCGGACAGCCGCCGGCCGCGCCGATCGCGATCCCGGGATATCTGCCGCTGCCGCCGCTGGTCGCCCAGGCGCGTGATCGATGCGGGGACGACGGCACGGCCGGCTGCTGGAGCCTGGCGCCCTGGCGGAGCCGTACGGCCGGGCACTCCCACGAGTTCTCGGGCGGCGGGGGGACGGGCGGCACGGCGACGCCGCGGTGGGCCTTCGCCCCGCCGAGCGTGAAGTCGGGCGTGCCCAGCCCGTCGGGCGTCCCCGGCGCGTTCCGCGCGCCGTTCGCCGGGTTCGCACTCGCGGCGGAGGAACCGGACGCGGGCCGGGCCGGATGCTGGGCCTTCAGCCCCTCCGCCCACTGCGCGAGATGGGACTGACCGTGCGCCGCTGACCACCTGTTATGCCGTCACCGTCTCGGGCAGGCTGCACCGCATGGAGCACATGGCGGAGGACCCGGCCACGGTGACGGCGGTCACGGTGACGCCCTGCGAGGACGGCCCGCTGCTGGTGCGCGGGCCGTTCGCGCTCATGACGCAGGACGGGCGGCGCATCGATCCGGGCAGGGCCACGGTGGCGCTGTGCCGCTGCGGCCGATCCTCGACCAAGCCGTTCTGCGACGGCTCTCACAAGGCGGTCGGCTTCCGCGCGACGAGTGAGCCCGATCCGCCCGGCTGACGGAGCCCCGACCACCGCCAGGCAACGCCCGATCCGGAAGGGACGGACTTTTAAAGTGCCCGGCGGCGGAGCCGGCGCGTCGAGTGCGCGGCGATCCGCAGGCGCCGCCCCGCGTACGGCACGCCGCCGAGCGCGAACCTGGCGGCCAGGGCCGCCCAGCTGCAGGTGGCGCGTTCGAGCACCCAGACCGGCGCGAACAGGCTGGCCGCGGCGGGGAAGATCCGGCGGCCTCCGGCGCGGCGGCGTCCGATCTCCGCCAGGCCGACCGCCGCCACCGCGCCCGCCGCGATCAATTCCGGCCGGCGTCGCCACAAAGCCGCGCCCACGCAGGGGAGGACGGCGAGGAAGACCGCCATCCGCGCGGGTTGCGCCAGGTCGTCGTACGCCTGCCGGACCCGCTGGGACCAGAACCGGCGGGTGCCGGGCGGCAGGCGCCGCACGTACAGGTCGAGCGGGCGGACCTCCCGGCCGCCGTGGGCACGGACCGTGCGGATGAGCTCCAGGTTCTCGAACAGCACGTCGCCGTCGTAGCCGCCCATCTTCTCGAACGTCGAGCGGCGTACGCCGAAGGTCCCCGGATAGTCCGCCCCGAGGCCGCGGTTGAGCAGGGTGCGGGCGCTGTCCCAGCGGGCGTGCCAGGGGAGCGGGTGGAAGTGGTTCTGCGGGCGGACGAGGTCGGCGTGGTCGAGCAGGGCGTGGACCCGGGCGAGCGCGCCCGCGTCGTAACGCACGTCGTCGTCGGCGATGACGACGTGCTCGCCCCGGGCGCGGCGCATGCCGGTGAGCACGCCCGCCACCTTGCCGTTCGCGACGGTCAGGTCGTCGTCGGGCCGCACGTGCTCGGCGATGCCGCGCCACAGGCGCGCGTGCCCTTCGAACAGCGGCGGCGGCGAGCCGTCGACCACCACGATCCGGGCGCGCCGGGACAGGCCGCGCAGGTAGCCGGTCAGCTCCGCAAGCCCGGCGTCGTCGTGCCAGCGCAGCGGCAGCACGTAGTCGATCTCCGCTGCGACAGGGCCCGATTCTGTGACAGGGCCCGACTCTGTGACAGGGCCGGACTCAGGCGGGCGGGGGCCGCGCGTGATCATCGCATCGACACCTGGGCGTCGGCCCGCCACAGGGAGGTGCGCCCCTCCCGCCAGCGGCCCAGCAGATGCTCCGCGAAGAGCCGGTCGAGGGTCAGCGCGCAGGCGGCGCCGTAGAGGATGTCGCCGGCCAGGCCGGGGTGTTCCGCGGCGAACGCGCCGCACATGTCGTGCGCGGCGATCTGCTCGTGTACGGCGTCGGCCTGCACGTGCTCGTCGTAGTAGCGGCGCGCGCCGGCGTCGCCGCCCAGCCGCCGCAGGCCCTGGCTGTAGCGGCGGTTGGGGAGCGACGAGGTCATCTCGAACGCCGCGAGGTGCCCGAGGAGCGCGCCCCGGTGACGGCGGTGCAGCCCGAACAGCGACATGACGTTGCTGATCGCGAACGTCACGCCGGGGACGCTGCCCAGGTAGGCGCCGTAGGAGTCGTCGAGCCCGAGCCCCCGCATGGTCGCGCGGAACAGCTCGGCGTGCATGCGCTCCGGCCTGCCCCCGCCGTACTCGTCGGACTGGATCTCCACCAGCGCGGCCTTCGGCCGCCCGAGCAGGCGCGGGATGCCCCACGTGTGGGGATCGGCCTCCTTGAGCTGGTAGATCGACCGGTGGACCACGAACTCGCGGAACTGCGCGGCGTCGCCTCTCCCACGCAGGTACGCCGACAGGGAGGGGCCGTCGTCGGACGCCACCAGCGCCGCCAGGGCCCGGGGCACCTCCCGCGGCGGCGGAGCGGGCGGGCGGGACACGCGCCGGGCCAGCCACCCCTCGAACCACGTCTCCAGGCGCTCCCGCAGGGCCAGCACCGACGGGTTCCACTCCCAGCGGTCGTCGACGCCGTCGAAGCCCTGGTAGTGCAGCTCGTAACAGACGAACAGCGCGAGCTGGGCGTCCTCCTCGTCGCCGTACCGGTCGCCGCATGGGTCGCCGTACGGGCCGGCGGGCGGCGGGCCGAAAGCGTGAGGCGGCCGGGCCAGCTCCGCGAAGAGCCGGTCGGTGAGCGGGCCTCTGGGCACGGGCAACTGCATCAGCTCTCCAGCAGGCGGTAGACGGACACGTGGGCGCGGCTGTCGTCCGTGAAAGGGGCGCCGGACCAGCCGGCCCAGCGGCGCTCCCGCGCCATCCCCGCGAGGCGGGCCATGAGGTCCAGCTCGCACGGCCAGGCGTAGCGGTGGTCGGCCGGCAGCAACCGCAGGCCGTCCGCGGTCATCCGCAGTTTCGTGGTGTGCATGAACTGCTCGGCCGGGCTCAGCCGGGCGGCCTCGACGACGACCTCGTCCTCGCCGAGCGACAGCAGCCGCAGCGACGTCCGGTCGCGGAAGGCCGCGGGGTCCGGCACCCACGCCTCGATCACGAAGCGCCCCCCGGGCCGCAGGTGGGCCGCCGCGTTGTGGAAGCACCGCACCTGGGCGTCCTGGGAGGGCAGCGCGAAGACGGTGTTGAAGGCCAGCAGGACGAGCGCGAACCGCCCCTCGACCCGGACCTCGGAGAAGTCGCCCACCGTGACCGGGATGTGGTCACCGCCGGGCTTGTCGCGAAGGACCGCCACCATGTCGGGCGACCCGTCGACACCCGCCACGGTCAGGCCGCGGGCGGCGAGGGGGAGCGCCAGCCTGCCGGTGCCGATCCCGAACTCCAGGACGGGCCCTCCCTCGGCCAGCCGGAAGACGCGCTCGACCGCCGGACCGGTGGGCAGGTGCTCCACCATCTCGTCGTAGACGTCGGCGATCGTCCGCCCGTACGCGGACGCATCGAACTCCCCCATACGTTCGTTCCCCCCAACACGACCGGCACGCGCTATGGGGCTGCCGGTCGGCCCGTCACGCCCCCAGGTCGCGGGCGACCGTGTCGAGCCGGTCCGCGAGCTCGCCGAGCCGCCGGTCGTCCACCGGGCCGTCTCCCAGCAGGCTCTCCAGGTCGCGCCTGCCGGCGATCACGAGGCCCTCGGCGCGCGACTCCGGCACGACCTCGCACCGCCCGCCCACCAGCACCAGCGTCGCGCCGGGCAACGGCGACTCCAGCAGCGCCCGGACCTCGTCCCGGCCGACGACACTCATGACATCTCCTTCCGGCCCCGATCGACCCCCTCCGCCTACCCCTGCGACCTGGGCGTACACGCTCGCGCTTACGGCGCGTCGGTGGGCAGCAGCGTGCCGAGGGGTCCCAGGTCGAGGTTGAGGTCGGACGGTGAGAGGTCGAACCGCTCGCACAACTCGGTCATGGCCTCCTCCAGGCGCATCAGCGTCAGGCCGAGCGTTTCGACCTGCTCGTCGGACAGGTCGCCCTGGTCCATCCGCCGGATGGCCTGCCGTTCCACGAGCTGGCGCACCAGCTCGACGAGCGTCAGCACGAGACGGCTCAGGTCACGCCGCACCGCCTCCGGGTCGGTGTTCAGCCGCCAGGGGCTGCCCCTCCCGGCTTCCGCGTCCCGCTCCCACTGGTCCTGCTCCCACCGATCCGGGCCGCCCGCCTCGGTCTCCACGCCCATCCGCCAGGGCCCTGCCGCGGTGTCCCACGGAGCGCTCCTGGCCTCACCACCGGTCATCCCCACTCTCCCTCCTGCCGCGGCGCGAGATCGTCCGTTGCCCGTCCGCCCTCCGCGTACGGCTCGCCGAGCGGGTCGAACGGCTCGGTGCCGCGTACGGAGCCGAGCAGCGCCCGCAGGGAGATACGGACGAGGTCGATGTCGGCGATCGACAGCACGATGTCGCCGGTGATCACCACGCCGCCCGCGAGCAGCCGGTCGAGCAGGTCGACGAGCGCCACGCGCTCGGGCGGCAGGCGGCCCTCGGCGGCGAGGGCGGCGCCCCGCGGCCGCTCCGGCAGGTACGCCGGGGTCCCGCCGGGTGTCATCGCACGCCCCCGGCACGGCCCGCCCCGAGGTCGATCGAGGTGAAGGAGTAGGGCGCCCACGGGCCCGTGAGCTCGACGTCCAGGAACCGGTCGCGGTAGCCGCCGAGCACCGCGGCGAACTCCTCCTCGCGGGCCGGATCCACCAGGTAGGCGCCGTTGAGCACCATCGACTCGCTCCGCCCGGACAACTGGGGGTCCTGCGGGCGGTGGCGGCGACTCGCCACGGCGACCTGCCCCAGCGCGGCGTGCAGGAGCTCGGCCCGCTCGGCCGCCGCGCGCCACAGGTCCTCCCTGCCGCGCAGGCTCTCCTTCTTCCGGCGCAGGTACGCCATGCCGGGGCTGTCGCCACCGGCCGCGGCGGCGGCCGCGGGCGCGGGAGAGGGGGGTGGCGTGTCCCGGCGCAGGTAGGCCTTGACGCCCCACTCCCGCCGTCCCGCGACATGCGACAGGATCTCCGCGAAGTCGTCGTGCCGCCGGTCGAGGAGGTCGCGGACCTGCTCCTCTCCGGTGTAGACGGTCACGAGACGCACAGGGGCGGTCGGCCCTGCCGCCGCCAGCGCCTCGACGACCCGATGATGGGCGCGGGCCACTCCCTCCACCCAGCCGAGGTCCTCCAGCGAGCGGCGCAGCGGTTCCTCGCCGAACCGGTCGAGGGGGACGTCGCCGATGTGGGCCACGAGCCCGCCGCAGGACACGGTCCGCACCACGCCGTCCATGACGCCGCGCAGGTCATGAGGGGGCTCTCCGCCGGACGTCACCGCGTACAGGTAGACCCCCTGGCCGGAACCGCCAGGGGTGGCGGTCTCACGGGCAACGCGCGGGGCGTCAGGGGCGTGGGGCTCCTGCGCCTTCTGCGACGGGGCGGCGGGAGCGGCGGGGTGGTTCTCGCCTACGGTGGGCTGGATCTCGCCCACGGTGGGCTGGTTCTCGCTCACGGCGGCGTGGTTCTCGCTCACGGCGGGGTGGTTCTCGCTCACGGCGGGGTGGTTCTCACTCACGGCCGGGCTCCGTTCCGCCGAGGCGGCCGAGCCGCCGGCCGCGGGCCTCGGCTTGGCGGTCGCCCCGCCGCTCACCCGTGCGTTCACCTTGGCGCCGGCCCGTGCGTTCTTCCGCGCGCTCGCCCGGTCGCTCGCCGGGTCGCTCGTGCGCGCGCTCGCCCGGTTCGAGTTCCGTCCGCTCCTCCCAGGCGAGCAGGCGCTCCTCGACCGCGCTCAGGCGCTCGCGGAGCCGGCGGTTCTCCTCGACCAGTTCGCGGTCCTTGCCGCTGAGCCACGGGTCGCGCTCCCACCAGTCGATGCCGATCTCCCGCGCGGTGTCGACCGAGGCGATGACCAGCCGCAGCTTGATGGTCAGCAGCTCGATCTCCAGCAGGTTCACCCGGATGTCGCCCGCGATCACGATGCCCCGGTCGAGCACGCGTTCCAGGATGTCGCCCAGGTTGGTCGACTCCCGGCCCATGACGGCCGGCGGCGCGTACGACGACTCGCGCAGGATGGGACGCGAGCGGGGATCGGTCATAGCCCACCGCCGTAGGCGCCCGTGCCGCGCCGGTAGGTCCGGGTGCGCCGGTAGGACATGAGATTGCCCTCGTCGTCCACCTGGCACTCGTAGATCGACAGCATGTCGCCTGTGGACGGGATCCTGCGGTCCTCGATGACCTCGACGTCCACCAGCCAGCCGTTCTCCACGGGTTCCACCGACGTGACCCCCTCCGTGTCCTTGGAGGTCAGATCCGCGATGTAGCGCAGGCCGAGCCGTCCGGCGGACACCGCGTTCAGCGCGGCCCGCCGCCGGCGCGGCTCGGCAGCGCGGTCGTCCCCGCGCTCACTCCTGCGCTCGTCCTCGTATTCGCCCTCGGACTCGTCGTACGGCCCGTCCTCCTCCTCGGGCATGCCCGAGGAGGCCCGCCGCCCGTAGGGCGCGGCGTCCTCGTCGTAACGGGCTCTCCGCCGGGGAGGCATGGGACGATCACCCCCTCCGCGGGCCGCTCATGAGCCTGAGGATCTCCTCCACGGCCTGGGCCTCCTCCTCTTCGGAGATCTGGCCCGAGCGTCTGGCCTCCTCGATGGCCTCCAGCCGCCGCCGGACCGCCGCCGGATCCCTCAGCTCATGCTCGACCTGCTGCTGGATCAGCTCGCCCAGCCGGATGACGCCGTGGACCGGGGCGAGCGGCCAGGTGAACAGCAGGCTGATCAGTCCCACGGCAGCCTCCCCTCACGAGTCAGGTGGTGACGAAGTCGTACGGCGCCATCGGCCCGAGCGACCGGACCTCGACCCGGTCTCCCCACTCGGAGCGCAGCTCCCCGACGACGCGTTCGAAGTCGGCCTGGCGGTCGTTCTCCACGAGGAACGCGACGTGCGCGGCGTCCCGCTCGTGGCTGGGGTCCCGGACCACCGCGCCGACGGTGCAGGGCTCGAAGCGTTCGACGACCGCCCGGGTGTCGGCCTCGCGCTTGGCCGCGATGATCTGCGTGATCAGTTCGCCGAGGCGGATCCGTTCGTTGCGTGTCACCTCTTCCGGCAACTGCCTGATCCGCTCGCGCAACTGCCTGGCCTCGGCGTTCTCCGTCAGCACCTCGACCAGCACCGGCTGCTCGGCGTACCGCGCCTTGAGGACGAACTGGGCTCGGCCTTCGATCTGCTTCAGCGCGGCCGCGAACGAGTCGTGGTGCGGGGCCAGCAGCTCCTCCACGACCGCCTCCGGCGTGGTCATCACGGCGCCGAACCGCAGGGGGAGCACGGGGACCTCGGCCGCGGCCTCGTCGAGCAGTTGCTCGTGGGCCACCAGGTCCTGGGCGCGGCCGAGGGGGCGGTCCACGTCGACGTCGCTCACCAGAGCGGCGATCTCACCGTGCCTGATGATCGTGATCCGGCCGGGAGGATCGCCCACCCCGACGGCGTCCTCGCTGATCTCGACGTCCTCGGGGAGGATGCCGTAGACGTAGCACGCCGTGTTGCGCTGCGGGGCCTCGGCCCGGTCGCCCGCCCCGGACTGCCTCGTGGAGCCCGTCATCTCAGTCCTCCTCCCTTCGACGCCTGCGGGTACGCGGGGCGGGTTCCTCCTCCGCGTAGTTCGCCAAGAGGTCCTGCAGCTTCTCTCCGGCCGCCTCGATCACGCCCTGGGCCACGCCCTTGGACTTGCCGCGGGCGATGCTCTGGGGCGCACTCGACAGGAGGTCGGGCAGCCCCTGCTGCTGGGACGCCAGGTCCAGCCGGTTCACCGCCTCGGCGAATCGGAGATAGGTGTCGACGCTCGCGACGACCACACGCACGTCGATGGTCAGGATCTCGATGCCGACCAGTGAGACCCGTACGTAGGCGTCGATCACGAGGCCCTTGTCCAGGATCGTGTCAATGACGTCGGCCAGGCCCGATCCCGACGACCGGCCCGGCAATCCGCCGCCACCCGCCGGTGGAACGGCTACCGTCATGCGCTTCCCCTCCTCGATTCCATGTCGTGTTTCCGTGCCTGCTATTCCGTGCCTGCTATTCCGTGCCTGCTATTCCGTGCCTGCTATTCCGTGCCTGCTAATCCGGGGGACGGCGGCGCCGGACCAGGGGACGGCGGCGCGTCGGCCGCTCCTCGGCCTCGCCCGTCTCCTCGGTCTCCTCGCCTCTGCGGGCCTGCTCGCCCCTCCGGGGCTGTTCGCCTTCGCCCCGCTCGGCCTCCGCCCCGCGCCGCCTGGCCGGCGCCCGCGTGCCGCGCTTCTCGGGCTCCTCCCCGCGCCTGCGGGTGACCGGCGGCCTGGCGCGTCCGCCCGTCTCGGCGCCCGTGTAGGCGGGCCTGCGCGCCCGCTCGGGCTCCTCCTCCTCTTCCTCTTCCTCCTCCTCTTCGTACGGCTCCTCCTCGAACTCCTCGGGCTCGTGGGCCTCCCCGGCTTCCTCGCGCTCCTCGGGAGCCTCTTCCTCGGCCTCCTCGGGGGCCTCCTCGCCCCGCTCGCGGCCCTCGCGTTCGCGCTCCTCGCGCAGCGCCGTCTCGTGGTCCTTGACGACCTCGCTGTCGCGGATCTCGCCCCGCCAGCCCTCGATCTCGTCGGGACGCAGCAGGGCGTTGGTCATGACGTGCCGTCTGAAGTGCTTGAACTCGAGCCGGACCCGGCGGCCCTGGGCCCGCCACAGGTTGCCGAGACGCTCGAACAATCCCTGCGGGTGATACTCGACGACGAGCAGGACCCGGGTCAGTTCGGGAGCGATCTCGTGGAAGGTCACCGAGCCGTCCGGGAAGCCCTTCGGCCCCTGCGACCGCCAGATGATCCTGCTGTCGGGGACCTGCTCGACGATCGTCGACTCCCACGTGCGGTGGGACCAGAAGATCTGGGCCTTCCACCCGAGCTTCTCGTCGGACTTCTGCTCGACGGTCTCGACCTTCTTCATGAAGCTCGGGAAGTCTTCGAACTGTGTCCACTGGTTGTAGACCAGGCGGAGCGGCGCGCCGATGTCGAGCGACTCGACGATGTTGGTGACCTTGAGCTTCTTGCCCTTGCGGCCCTTGCCGCCGCCGCCCCCGCCGAACAGGCCCTTGATCTTCTCCTTGCCGTACGCCATGAGGGCCGCGCGTACGGGGTGGCCGCCTCCGCCGTCCTCGGTGAGAGCGCTGGTGAGAGCGCCGAGCAGGCCGCCTCCGCCCGTCGCGCCGAGCCGGTCGGCCGCCGACTTGAGCAGGTCCCGGGCGTTCCGGCCGCGGGTGAGGCCGCCGAGCAGCCCGCCGAGCGCCTCGCGTCCGCCGCCCTCTTTCCCCGTGAGCGCGCTGAGCAGCCCGGAGCCGCCGTGCTCCACGTAGTCGGTGAGACGGCCGGCGAGACCGTCGATCCTCTCGGCGACCCGGGACAACGCGCGCTCGGCCACGGCCGTGGCGAGGTTCTGGAACTCCTGCCCGAGCCGTTGCGTGGGCAGCGCCCCTTCGTCCGGAGCCCGTGCGCCCTGTGCCCGCTTCGTCTGGGCCCGCTCCGTCTCGGCCCGTTCCCGCGTCTGTTCGGTCATCGGTCTCACCTCCTCCGCAGCACCGGGCGGGTGGGACGGATCCGGGGTCGGCGCCGCTCCTCGGGTTCAGGCTCCTCCGCCTCCTCCTCGTACGGCTCCTCCTCGTACTCCTCTTCCTCCTCGTAGCCCTTTTCTGGCTCAGGCTCGCGCTGCTGCGGGCGGCGGCGGGGCACCCGGCGGCGGCCCTCCTCCGGACGCTCCTTCGCCTCTTCCTCTTCCTCCTCCTCCGCCGCCCGGCCCCGGCCCTTGGGTTGCCGGAGCGCCTCGGCGCGTTCGTGCAGCTTGTCGCTCAGGTTGTCGATCTGGCGGCTGGTGGCGCGCATGGCGGCCGCCTTGCCGATGTCCAGCAGGTCGCCGCGTACGCGCTCGGTGATCTTGCCAAGGTCGGGGGCGGCGCCGCCGAGGATCTTGGGGACCTGTTCGAGGAGGGCTCCCGCGGCTCCCTCTCCCTTGAGGCGGGCGGCGAGGATGGCCAGCGCGAGCACCAGCGCCAGGCGCAGCTTGTGGTGCCGGCCGAGGTAGTAGCCCGCGATGACAGCCAGGGCCACCTTCAGTCCGTCTTTCATGATCGCGCCTCCTACTGGCCGCCCCCCGAAGCGCCGTTCCGGCCATCCGCCCGTCTCGCCGTACGGCGCTGCGATCCGACTGAACGGTATGAATGCCCTAGACAGGCACATAAAAACTCGATCTCGTACATACCGGGCAGTTTTGGTCGGACTTGATCCAGTTCTTAGGGCTGTCCGTTCTGACCCCGGCCGGGCTCGCCGGTCTTGGTGTGTTGGAGGGGTTCCGATGACCCAAACTCGTCCGACCTCGGATGATTACTGAGTGCAAACCGGGTATCACGGGCGTGTATCGGCGGTAAGCGGTACCTACCGCGCGCGTGAAGCGGGGGAGTCACATGACCGAGACCAGAACGTCGTCGACCGCGACCGTCGAGCCGGCACCCGGGCGGTCCCTCGGGACGCAGGGCGGCTCCGGCCTGGTGACGGAGCGGGGCCGCACCACGATCGCCGACGAGGTGGTCGCCAAGATCGCCGGTATGGCGGCCCGCGAGATCGACGGTGTCCACGACTTCGGCACCGGCACGGCCCGCGCGTTCGGCGCGATCAGGGGCGCGCTCGGCGGGGAGGACGGCGTCACCCGGGGCATGTCGGTGGAGGTCGGCGAGCGGCAGGCCGCCGTGGACATCCACCTCATCGTCGAGTACGGCGTCGCGATCCCCGACCTCGCGCAGGCCGTGCGGAGCCATGTGATCCGCGCGGTGGAACGCATGTGCGGGCTGGAGGTCACCGAGGTCAACATCGCGGTCGACGACGTCCATCTGCCGAGGCAACAGGAGCCGCAGGCGCCCGCGGACGGGGAGCCGCGGGTCCAATGAGCGCCGTCCCGGAGAACGCGGGGGCGGAAGGCGGCGGCCGGCGGGTCGCGGTGCCCGAGCGGGCCGGGCCCGGCTCCCCGGGTGGCCCGCCGCCGGAGCGGGATGCCGGAGCGGGGCGAGAAGGCGAGGAACGCGAGGTTTCCGCCCGCCGGATCGCGGACCGCGTGCTGTCGTGTCCCGACGTCGCAGATCTGTCCCGGGGACCGTTCGGCGTGGTCGCGACGTACCTGCCCGGTGGTCTCGTCCCGGGCGTAGCCATACGGGACGACGCGATCGAGGTCGACATCGTCGCCCGGTACGGCAGGCCGCTGCCGGAGATCGCCGACCTGGTCCGCGACGCGATCGGCGGCCTGGCGGGCGGCCGCAAGGTGGACGTGACGATCGCCGACGTGGTCACAGACGACGGCGGAAGAAAGGAATGATCATGGAAGGCTATCCGCTCTGGGGCCTCGTGGGGCTGCTGTTCGGCACGGTGCTGGGGGTGGTCGGGGCCTTCGGCGGCCTCAGCGCGTTCATCATCGTCCTGGTCCTCGGCATCGTCGGGTTCCTCGTCGGCCTGGTGCTCGAAGGCGGCGTACACCTGCCGCAGATGCACCCGAGACGACAATGAGCGAGCCCGCGGCACACGGGACGACGACGATCTCGGACCGGGCCTTCGCGAAGATCGCCGAGCAACTGGCGAGCGAGGACGAGCACGTGACCGGTCTGCCCCACGTGTCGGCGTCGGTGTGCGGGGCGGTCGCGGCGGTCCACTGCGATCTGGCCGTGCGTTATCCGGCGCCGGTGCCGCGGCTGGCCGCGAAGATTCGCGAGCACGTCCGGCGGCGGCTGCGTGAGCTGACGGGCATCGCCGTGGAGAACGTGGACATCGAGGTCGTGGAGCTTGTGCCCGAGCGGAGGTCCGGGCGGAAGCCCGAGCGGAGGGGTGGCGATGAGCGAAGGCCGAGGCCTGTCTGAAAGGGTGCCGCGCTTCGTCCCGATGCGGGGGTTCGGGGACGGGGGAGCCCGCCGGGCCTTCCGGCCCAGCCGGGGGCTGCCGGCCGCGGTCGTCGCGCTGGCGCTGCTGGGGATCGGAGGCCTCACCGCCGTCCACGTGGTCTCCGCGCTGCTGGGGCTCCCCGTCAAGCTCGTGCCGTACGACCAGTGGGCCCGATGGGCGAGCACCACGGCCTGGGACGACGGCCGGGTCCTCGCGGTGGCATCCGCGCTGGCCCTGATCGGCCTGGTGCTGATCCTGATCGCGGCCGTCCCCGGCCGGGGACGGATGGTCGCGCTGCGCACCGGGGACCCCGACCTGATGGTCGGCCTGCCGCGCCGCGCGCTGGCGCGGGCGCTGAGAGCCAGGGCGACCGAGGTGGACGGCGTGCGCGAGGCCGGAGCGCGGATGTACGGCTGGCACGCGGACGTGTCGGTCCGGACGGACCTGCGCGACACGGCAGCGCTGGGGGAGCGTGTGCGGGCGGCCGTCGAGGACGAACTGGCCCGGCTCGCCCCCGCCCACCACGTCTCGCTGCACCTGCGCGTCCACGGCCCGTCCTAGGCGAAGGAGGCAGGACCGTGAAGACGAGATCAGGCAAGGGCAACCGGACGGGGCTGGCGCTGTCCGGCCTGGTTCTGCTGGCCGCGGGCGGCCTCGCGCTCGCGCGGGCGCTGGGCGCCTTCGGCGATGCCGCCGTGCGGGAGCCGGTGGTGGACGCCGGGGCAAGGGACCTCGCGGCGACGGCGCCGTGGTTCTGGCCGGTCGTGGCCGCCATCGGATTCGTGATCGGGCTCATCGGGCTGGCCTGGCTGCTGGCGCTGCTGCGGGTCGACCGGCCGCGGCGGCTGCGCCTGGAGTCGGGCACGTCCGGGGTAACCGAGGTCGACGCGCATCCCGCGAGCGAGGCCCTGGCCGAGCAGGTCAGCGCTTATCCGGACGTGCGCAGGGCGCACGCCGTGCTGCGCGGCCCGTCCGACGACCCGCACCTCGACCTCGGCGTCTCCGCGGTGGAACCGGCCGACCTCGGGGCACTGGTCACCCGGTTGCACGACGAGGCCGTCCCCGACCTGCGCACCACGCTCGGCCTGCACCGCCTCCCGGCGATGGTCCGGCTCGACATCACCGGCGGCCGCCGCACCCGCGCGGTCCACTGAGCGAGCCCGCGGCGGAGGGCGGCCCACCTGGTGTCCCGCCCTCCGCGGTCGTCACAGGTCGTTCTTGGTGCTACAGCTCACGAGGAAGGCACTTTGGCCCAGGCCCTGATAGGGGGAGGAGAGCTCCACCTTGAAGTAGCCGTTCTCCGACACGCTCGTGCTGTATCGGGTGGTTATGGTCTTCTCCTGTGCCCCGGTCGAGGTGAAGACGGCGCTCCCGGCGCCGAGGTAGACCCACTGGTTGCGGGTCTGGTTGCTCTTGCGATACCAGCGGTAGTCGACGGTGGAGGGGCCGTCGGCCACGGCGAGCTTCGCGGTGAGTGTGAGCTCGGCGGGCGCGCCGGGCCCGCACACCTCATTCTCGTCCGTGCGCTGCTTGCTGATGTCGGACACGGTCGGCTTGACGCAGACCGTGTCGAACGAGGCGGCCTGAGTGTCGGCGACGCCGGCCGGCTCGACGATCCTGAGGCGCATCGTGCCCCTGAGGCTGGTCGTGCGGAAGAAGACGTTGCTGACCGTCTTGCTGCCCGGCGCGTCGAAGGTCACCGAACCCGCGGTCCAGAAACCGTAGTCGGCCATCCACGAATAGTTGACGGTCATCGGCTTGCTGACCGTGATGGTCGCCGAGACGATGTGCTCCAGGCCGTACGGCCCCACTTTGCACGAGCCGGTGTAGGTGGAGGGAGTGACCTTCATGTCCGACGCGGTGACGTACGGGTTCGCCGTCGCGGCGGCGCTGGGCGTTGGGGTTGCCGTGACCGCCGCCTGTGCGGTCGCCTGCTGCACGGGCACGGCGAGCAGCAGCCCCGCCAGCAGCACACCGGCCGTTCCGAGCCTGCGGAGAAACGCTGAACGTCTCACATGACATCCCTTCTGTGATCGGAAGACGCTCATGATCTCCGGCCGGAATGGGAGTCAACTTGCGGATCACTGCAAGGGCGGGTCAGCCGGACAGGACCTCGGCGAGGACGGCGGCCTGGCTGTGCTCGACGTCCCTGGTCGCGGTGAGCAGGGTCAGCCGGCCGCTCTCCATGAGCCGGCGCAGCCGGTCGAGGGCGGCCTGCCGCTCGGGATCGTCGAGCTCGGCGAGGTAGCGGCTGCGGAACTCGGCGAACCTCTCGGGGACATGGCCGTACCAGGAGCGCAGGGCGCCGGACGGCGCGACGTCCTTGACCCATTCGTCCAGGTGAGCGGCCTCCTTGGTGAGGCCGCGCGGCCACACCCTGTCGACCAGCACCCGTGTGCCGTCCCCGGGCGCGGGATCCTCGTACACGCGGCGGACCGTGACGGACATCGCTCCCCACCTCCTCCTGCCGCCATACTCCCCGGCCGACGGCGGCGCACGCCGGTTTCCGGGAGCCGGACAGCACGTGTGACTGAAAGTTTCACTTTCCGTAAGGACGTTGTCGCTGGTCGGGGTTTCGTCCAAGTTGTCGATCAAATCCGCCCATGTCGCCCGTACTCGTCCCATGTCTATGGTCCGGGACATGAGGATGCGAATGATCACGGCGAGCCTCGCCATGCTCGGCTCGGTCGCCGCGTCGCTCGTCGTCGGTCAGGCGGCGCACGCGGACACGACGATCTGCGAGAAGTACGGCAGCACCACCATTCAGGGCGGCAAGTACGTCGTCATGAACAACGTGTGGGGGAGCAGCGCCCCGCAGTGCATCAACGTCACGAACACCGGCTTCACGGTGACGCAGGCGGGGCACAACAACACGGGCGGCACCCCGGCGGCGTACCCGGCCATCTACGCCGGCTGCCACTACGCCAACTGCTCCAGCGGCAGCGGCCTGCCCCTCCAGGCGAGCAACAGCCAGTTCAACACGGTCCAGACCAGCGTCAGCATGAGCTATCCCGGCTCGGGCGTCTACGACGCGGCGTACGACATCTGGTTCGACCCGACGCCTCGCAAGGACGGCCAGAACACCGGCGCCGAGATCATGGTGTGGCTCAACCACACCGGCTCGGTGCAGCCCGTGGGCTCCCGGGTGGGCACGGCGAACATCGCCGGAGGCACCTGGGACGTCTGGGAGGGCAACATCGGCTGGAACGTCATCTCCTACGTCCGCACCTCGCCGACGAACTCGATCAGCTTCGCCGTCCGCTCGTTCTACGACGACGCGGTGAACCGCGGCTACGCCCAGCGGTCGTGGTACCTCACCAGCGTCCAGGCGGGATTCGAGCCCTGGATCGGCGGCACCGGCCTCGCGGTGAACAACTTCTCCTACAGCGTCGGCGGCGTGGTCCAGAGCCCCTCGCCGACGCCCACCGCCAGCCCCACCCAGGGCAACGGCGGCGGCGCGTGCCGGGTGAGCTACAGCAAGAACGAGTGGCAGGGCGGCTTCACCGGCAACGTCACCGTCACCAACACCTCCTCCAGCCCGGTGAACGGCTGGAACGTCGGCTTCTCCTTCCCGAACGGCCAGAAGATCACCGGCTACTGGAGCGCCGACGTCACCCAGAGCGGGTCGTCGGTGACCGCGAAGAACCTGTCGTACAACGGGTCGATCCCGGCCGGCGGCAACGTCTCGTTCGGCTTCCAGGGCACCTGGAGCGGCTCGAACGGCGACCCGACCGGCTTCACGCTGAACGGCACCCGCTGCTCCTGACACCCTGACACCCCCCAGAAAAACAAGCGCCGCCGGAGGGACGTCCCTCCGGCGGCGCCGTCACGTCATCAGGGGTTGATGTTGATCGTGAAGGTGGACGTCGTGTTCTTGATGTCCTGGTAGTTGTCGCTGAGTTTCAGATTGTTGAAGGTCACCGACCCGACCGCCGGTCCCTGGTCGGGCTCCGGCAGCTCGTTCGCCCAGAGGCCGAAGCCCGACTTCGCGTCGAACGCGTCGCCGCTCCTGTGCGCTCCGGAGATCGAGATGTTGGTGAAGACGGTGTCCTTGATGGGGTTGACCGGCTGGCCGCCGAGGTACTGGGTCTGGAACATGATCCCCGAGTACGTCGGATCGACGATGTCCACGTTGCTGACCCGGATGCCCTGGAACACCTTCGAGGCGGAGAACAGCCAGATCGCCGGGAAGGTCTGCTGGCCCCAGAAGTGGCCGCCCGCGCGGACGATCGAGATGTTGTCGAACACCGTGGGCGGGCTCGCGCCGAAGCCGTTCATCGGGTAGCCGAAGTCGAGCGAGCTGATCGTGATGCCGGAGTAGGTCAGCGTGTCCGCGATGTAGATGTTCCTGAAGGTGTTCGCGTACCCGCCGTACACCGCGATGCCGGCCGCGCGCCACGGCAGGATCGCGGTCAGGTTCTCGTAGACGTTGTTCTTCTCGTCGGCGCCTCCCGCGTCGATGGCCGAGAACAGCGCGAAGCTGTCGTCGCCGGTCGTCCTCGCCTCGTCGTTCGAGACCAGGTTGTCGGTGCTGCCGTTGGTCATGTTGACGCCGTCGGCGAAGGTGTCACGGATCCGCGAGTTCCTGATCGTGATGTTGTCGGTGTTCGCGCCCCAGTACATGCAGACCTGGTGCTCGACCCAGACGTTGTCGATCGTCATGTTGGCGACGTTCTGCCAGTCGAACACCTTGCCCGGCCCGTCGATGCGGCTGGTGTAGTTGCCGAAGTAGGCGAACCCGGAGAACGTCGAGCCGTTGGCCGACGACTCCGCCCGGAAGCCGATGTCGGTGTTCTCCTGGTTGGAGGGCGCGTAGAACCGGGTGAACCACGGCCCCGCGCCGACCACCTTGACCGCCTTGCCGTACACCTGGAACTTGCCCGACGTCTGGTAGTCGCCCGGCGGCAGGTAGACGCCCACGAGCTTGCCCGTGGTGTCCATCCGCACCTTGTCGAGCGCGTTCTGCACGTCCTGGTGGGCGAACCCGGTCGGGACGGCGTACGTCGCGGGGTCGGGGTTGGGGATCGCCGACGCCTGCTCCAGGTTCACGAAGTCGATCGCGTACGTGGAGGTGTTGGCGGCGTCCTTCTGCAGCCGGATCTTGCTGCCCTTCGGGACGGTCGTCCCGAGCAGGATGTTGGCCTCGTCGTAGATGTGCCGCGGGGCGCCCGCGCCCGGCGAGTTGCCCGGGCCCGCCTCCGGGCCGTACAGCCACGCGTACTTCGAGGTCAGGTTGACCGCCTTGAGGAAGCCGCCGTTGACGTAGACGTTGAGCGTGGCGTCGGTGCCGCCGCCGCCCGCCGCGTCGGGGATGGAGAAGCGGGTGACCAGGGTGTTCGTGTCGGCCCTGGTCGTCCACTCCACGTAGCTGCCGGTGGTCGTGAGCCGGACGGCCTTGCGGCCGGACGCCTCGCCGGCCAGGTCGCCGATGGTCCGGTTCGGGCCGACCACCGTCGCGCCGCCGCCGGTCACGCCGTCCTCGGCCTCGTACATGTCGTAGGGCATGTTCGCGCCGCGGCCGACGAAGAACGGCAGCGTGGAGGTGTTGTTGGCCTGCTTGACCGGCAGCTCGCCGGCGTCGGCGGCGAGCACGGTCTTCACCGTGTACCTGCCGTTGGCGGCCGTCCACGTGCCCAGGTTGACCGGGCCGGTGGTGGACCCGGCCGCGATCGCGCCGCTGTAGGAGCCGGTCAGCGTCTTGACCACGGTGCCCGAGTCGTCGGTGATCGTGAGGGTGATTCCGTGGGCGCCGCCCGCCGAGGCGACCGTGCCCTGGTTCTTGATCGCCACGGTGAACGTCACCGTGCTGCCGGCCGCCGGGTTGCCGGGCGACCAGCTCACCGGGGAGGCCACCAGGTCGGAGCTGTCCACCGGCTTCACGACCAGCGGAGAGGAGGCGGTGAAGGCGTTGTTGGTCTCGTTCTGCTCGATCACCGCGTTCGACTCGTCGACCTTGGCGCTCAGCGGGTAGCTGCCCGCGTCGCGCTGGCCGATGTTCGCCGTCACGGTGGCCGAGGCGCCGGCCGCGAGCGCGCCGACCGAGGCGGTGCCTGCCTTGGTCCCGCCCAGGTAGAAGTTCACGGTGGTGGCGCCGGAGCCGAGGCTGCCCGTGTTGCGCACGGTCGCCGACAGCGTGACGGCGTCGGTCTCGACCGGTGACGCGGGGGAGGCCGACAGCGCGGTGACGGTCAGGTCGGGGTTGGGCGCCGGGGAGCCGATCACCTGGAACTCGGCGACCTGCCCGGCCGGGGCGCCGGAGTTGGCGGTGAACTTGAGCTGCACGTCGGCGACCGTGCCGGAGACCGGGATCGTCACCGTGTTGCCGGTCGCCGGGTTGAAGGTGTAGGTCGCCGCGCCGGTCAGGTTGGTGAATCCCGACGCGCTCTGCTCACGGCCCAGCACCTGGATCGTCTGCGTACGGGTGGACCAGGCGGCGTCGGGGTTGAGCTTGAGCACGACCGAGCTCACGACCGCGTTGGCCCCGAGCTGGACGGTCAGCGTCTGCGGGTAGGAGCCGCCCGCGCCCTCCCAGTATGTCGTCACGTCGTTGTCGTTCGCGTTCGCGGCGACGTACGTGAACGTGGAGGAGGAGGCGGTGATCGGCTTGCCGACGGCCATGTTCGAGCCGCCGCCCGAGCCGTTGCGGGTGACGGTGTTGCTGTTGATCGACTCGTTGCTGGCCGCGTCCTTGGCCCGCACGTAGTAGGACACGGTGGCGCTGGTGGGCTGCGTGTCGGTGTAGGTCGTGGTGTTTCCGGCGACGCTGCCGCGCAGCACGTTGTTCGCGTAGACGTCGTAGCCGGTGACGCCGACGTTGTCGGTGGAGGCGGTCCAGGTGAGCTTGACCTGCCCCGGCGTGGTCTCGGTGTAGGCGAGGTCGCCGGGCGCGGTCGGGGCCTGGGTGTCACCGGTCGAGCCCTTGCGGGTGACCGTGTTGCTGTCGGCCGACTCGTTGCCGGCCGCGTCCTTGGCCCGCACGTAGTAGGACACGGTGGCGTCGGCCGGCTGGGTGTCGGTGTAGGTCAGGACGTTCCCGGCGACGCTGGTGCGCAGCACCCCGTTGGCGTAGACGTCGTAGCCGGTGACGCCGACGTTGTCGGTGGAGGCCGACCAGGTGAGCCTGATCTGGTTGGCGCCGGGCTCGGTGTAGGCGAGGTTCGAGGGCGCGGTCGGGGCCTGGGTGTCACCGGTGGGCGCCGGGCCGTACACCTCGAACTCGGAGACCTGCGCGGCCGGCCAGGCGGTGTTGGCGGTGACGTTGACCCGGACATACCGGACGTTGGCGGTGGAGAAGCCGATCGTGACCGTGTTGCCGCTCGCGGGATCGAAGGCGCGGCCCGCCGAGGCGGCGAGAGTGGAGAAGTTCGTGCCGTCGGTGCCGCCCTGAACGGCCAGCGTCTCGGTGCGGGCCTCCCAGGTGGGCGGGAGCTTCAGCACCACCTTGTTCACCGCGGTCGAGGCGCCGAGGTCCACCTGGAGCCATTGGGGGAAGGCGTTGTTGGCGCTCTCCCAGTAGGTGGCCTGGTTGCCGTCGTTGGCGTTACCCGCGCCGTACACGTCGGCGTGCGCGCTCTCCTTCATGGTCTTGCCGATTGCGAGGTTGCCGGAGGCGATGGCCGCGCCGTACACCTCGATCTCGGACAGCTGCGCCGCGGGCCAGCCCGTGTTGGCGGTGACGTTGATCCGGACGTACCGGGTCGTGGTCGCGGTGAAGCCGATCGTCACCGCGTTGCCCGAGCCGGGGGCGAAGGAGCGGCCGGCCGAGCTCACGATCGTGCCGAAGGAGGACCCGTCGGTGCTGCCCTGCACCGACAGCGTCTGGGTGCGGGCCTCCCACGTCGCCGGCAGCTTGAGCACGACCTGGTCGATGCTCGTCGCACTGCCGAGGTCGATCTGTGCCCACTGCGGGAAGGCGTTGTTCGAGCTCTCCCAGTAGGTGCCCTGGTTGCCGTCGTTGAGGTTGCCCGCGACGTACGGGCTGTTGCTGCTGCTCGTGGTCACGGTGCGGCCGGCGGCGAGGTTGGGGCCGCCGGCGGCGGAGGCGGGGAGGAGAGGCGCGGCCACGGCGAGCAGGCAGGCCGCGGCCACCACAGCGATCAAGCGCAATAACGGGACATGCGTTTTCGACATTTGCGTTCCTCTGTCCGGCAGGAACCGACCGGCGGGTCATCCGATCCGCGGTCGTGGGGGGATTTCGAAGATCGGGGCGCGCTGGGGTCGCGGCGGCGACCGGTTGCCCACTGCCGTGGCCGACATCACCTCGTGTCCTTTCATGCGAAAGGTGACGGTGGCGGGGCGCACGGACGCAGTGCTTCCTGCCGGAACTTGCGGAGAACCGCAAAGTCTCGATTTAGAGCTGCAAATTTCTTACATTAGGTTGCCCAGATGTTACATAGGGGCCACCGTGCCGTCAATGGGTCGGAACAGCCGGGTGGAAGGTGACAGGTCTGTCCCGTCCCCAAGCCGGGTCCACCTGGGGATACTTCAAGTGGGCGCCGGTCCGGAACCGGTCCTGCGCCCGCCCGCGGGTCCCCCAACTCGCGAAAGGAACCCGGCAGAGGAGCCCTCATGTTTCTGCCCCCCAAACGCTCGCTCGCGGCGTTGGCCGTGCCGCTGGTGAGCCTGCTGGCGGCCCCGGCCGCCGCGACACCCGCCCCGTCGTACGCGGCCGTTCACGCGGCCCCGCGCGTGGCGACCCTGGTCGACGTGCGCGCCTCGCACCAGCCCGGACTCGACCGGGTCGTCTTCGAGTTCCGCGGACCGCTCCCGGCGCGGCGCGACGCCGGCTACGTGTCCCGGCTGATCGCCGACGGCTCGGGCCGCACGGTCCCGGTGGCCGGTGACGCGATCCTCGGGCTGCGCTTCGGCGGCGCGACCGGCCACGACGACAACGGGCGCCCCACCTACGGGCCCGCCCGCGAGACCTTCGCGCTGCCCGGCGTGATCCAGGTCGTCAACGCGGGCGACTTCGAGGCGCAGCTCACGTTCGGCGTCGGCCTGAGCAGGAAGGCGTCCTACCGCGTCTACACCCTCACGCATCCGAGCCGGGTGGTCGTGGACATCAAGACGCCCTACCGGACGGTGCCGGTGCGGACGTACTTCCTCGACTCCCGGGCGTACGCGGCGGGGCGGCGGCCGTACACGGCGGCGGTGTCGCGGCCGGTGGCGCCGCCGTCCACGGCACGCGGCGCCCTCCAGCGGCTGTTCGCCGGGCCCACGCGGGCGGAGTACGCCAAGGGGCTGCGCTTCGTCGCCTCGGGCGCCACCGGCGTCCGTTCTGTCGTCGTCCGCGACGGGGTGGCCCACGTGCGGCTCACCGGTTCCCTCGGCAGCGGCGGGTCGGCGTTCACCGTCGCCGACGAGATCACGCTCACGCTCAAGCGGCTTCCCGGCATCCGCTGGGTGAAGATCTACGACGCCCAGGGCCGCACCGAACGCCCGAAGGGGCACTCCGACTCCGTTCCGGAGAGCCTGGAACCTTGACGACCAGAGGGCCGGGGCGCCCCGGCCCTCTTCCCCGGTCCGTAACCGGCGGGGTCAGTGCCCCTGAACGGAGAGGTGGACCTGGGAGAAGTCGCGCGCGGCCAGATGGTCCTTACGGATACCCCAGATCAGCCACGCGCCGTCGCCCCAGATCATCCCGGCCCTGGTGTCCTCGGCTACCTGCAGCAGCGTGACCCACTGCCGCGCCTCCTCCTGGAAGGCCGGATCGCCGTACCAGCCGGTGCCGGCGGCATGCGCCGCCACGGCCTCGATCGGGCTCTGGAGCCCGTCGGAGTACCCGCCCACCTGATGCGGCGGCCCATCCCTCCCTCCGTCCTCGAACAGCGTGAGCTGCTGGTCGAAGGTCTCGCCCGTGTCCTCGTCCAGCACGTGGTGCCACACCATGTCCTCGGCCTGATCGAGGCTCCCGAAGATATCCAGGAGAGCGGGGTGGTTGCGCGGCGGCCAGCTCGGCTCGGTGACCGCCGCGAGCGGCAGCTCGGCGTACGCGGTGGCGCGGTCGGGCGCGGGCCGCTCGGCGACGGCGGTTCCGTGCGGCACGTAGATCACTTGGTGCTGCCCCGCGTCGGTCGTGGCGAAGAATAGCAGCGTGCCGGCGCCGGGCAGGGCGATGTCCACCTCGTAGCGCGCCAGTTCCCCGCAGTCGAGCTCGGTCAGGAACGACAGCGGCGGGCCCCCGTTGGAGAGGGACGGCCACGCCATGCCGTCCGGAAGCTTCGGGAGTCCCCCGAGCCGCCCGACCACGATCTCCCCGTCTTCGGCGGCGGAGAGCCGGATGGCGGGCCGTAACAGCCCGATCAGCCGCTCCGCGGTGTCCTCCGGCAACTCCTCGCGCGCGAACTCCGCGAAGTCGATCATCCAGTCCTTCATGCCGCCCATGATGCTTCCCGGGTATGACAGACCCGCCGCCGTTGGCGCACCAGTCACTGCGGTCGCGACCACATACCTGTTCCTCGGTTGGGCGCGGTACGACGCGGAGTTCGACGGCCGGGTGTCTCCTTACGGCCTCTCTCGTTGAAACTTTCGGAATAGGCCGTATTTGTTGTCAGCTCTCTTCTGGCGTTTCCGCTGGTAATTCTCGAATTTTCCGTCCGGCATTGACCCGTGACGGGCCAGTTCGTAAGGTACGTCAACAGAAAGTTAGGGGATTGTGTCGAAAGTTTCGGCTCATGAAGCATTCCCGGAACGTGCATCTGGACGTCCGACCCCGTACCCCCGACCGGAGGACCTTCCTCATGCTGCACAGATTCGCCGCGGCCCTCGCCGCGGCTGGGCTCGTCACCGCGCTCGCGGCGGCCCCCGCCTCCGCCCACCCCGACCGGCACCACGACAAGACCCTGGGTGAGCTGGCCGCCGCCTCGCACCGCTACCTCGGCTCGGCCACCGACAACCCCGAGTTCTCCGACGCGGCGTACCTCAAGATCCTCGGCAGCGAGTTCAACTCCACCACCGCGGGCAACGCGCTCAAGTGGTACGCCACCGAACCGCAGCAGGGCGTGTTCGACTTCACGCAGGGTGACCAGGTGCTCGACTTCGCCCGCAAGCACCACATGTCCTTCCGGGCGCACACGCTGGTCTGGCACAACCAGCTCCCCGACTGGCTGACCAACGGCACCTTCACCGCCGACCAGCTCCGCGCGATCCTCAAGAACCACATCCTCACGGAGGCCCGCCACTACCGGGGCAAGGTCTATTCCTGGGACGTCGTCAACGAGGCGTTCAACGAGGACGGCACTTACCGCGACACGATCTTCTACCGGACGCTCGGTCCCGGCTACATCGCCGACGCGCTGCGCTGGGCGCGCCAGGCCGACCCGCACGCCAAGCTCTACCTGAACGACTACAACCTCGAGGCGATCGGGCCGAAGAGCGACGCGTACTACAACCTCGTGAAGCAGCTCAAGGCCGAGGGCGTGCCGATCGACGGCGTCGGCTTCCAGGGGCACCTCGCGCTGCAGTACGGCTATCCGGACACGCTCCAGCAGAACCTGCAGCGCTTCGCCGACCTCGGCGTGGACGTGGCCATCACCGAGCTGGACATCCGCATGTACGTGCCGGCAGACGAGGCCAAGCTCGCGACCCAGGCCGACTGGTACTCCAGGGTGACCAAGGCGTGCCTCGCCGTCCGCCGCTGTGTCGGCATCACGATCTGGGACTACACCGACAAGTACTCCTGGATCCCTGCCGTCTTCCAGGGTGAGGGCGCGGCCCTGCCGTACGACGAGAACCTCCAGCCCAAGCCGGCCTACAACGCGATCCGCGACGCCCTGCGCGGCGCCGGAAGGCACTGACCCGCCCCATGACGGTGCCCGCGCCCATCGGGGGCCGGGCACCGTCTCGCGTTTCCGAGAGGCATGAGAGGTCGATGGAAGCCCCATGACGGCAGGCGGGCCGCTCATCATTGCAGGTGAATGAGTTCAAGAAAGAGTCGAGCCAATTAGAGCCGCTGAACAGGGCTCACTTTGATAGGAGTCTAGGTATTTCGGTAAACGGGACGTACGATGGGCCGGTCGGTTGACATGATGATGCGTGGCACGCGGACTCGGTTGTCTGGAGGGTTGCATGACGCTTCGCCTGCGGCTTATCGTCCCGCTAACCCTGGCAGCCGGGCTGATGATGTCCGCATGCAGCGAACCGGAACCAACCGCAGCCGAAGCCGGCCAGGTCCTCAAAACTCACATCGACCAAACTATGAAGAATGTCCGCGCTGTCGATGTGAAGGTGACCGACCCCGGCGGCAAGGACATCGCCTGTGGCGACGGAAAATATAAGCGTACATATGCTGTGAAGGCAACGTCCGGGGCCGGATCTGGAAATCCTGAGACTGTCATTCTCATGCTGGTCAGCGCGCTGAAGGGCGCAGGTGATTATGAGCTGATCGGCACTGATGTGAATGCGGCCACCCAGGAAGCCGTCAACGCTCAATATCACACGCGAATCACAGTTTCCTCTCCGGCTCAGGGGAAGATAGCGGCGCAGGGTGAGACGGACTGCCTGCCTTCGAGGTGAGGTGTGCCGTCACTCGTAGGGTGATGGACCCATGGATTGCGCGCGGTCTTTGGCTCCTCCGAAAGTCCCTTCAACGACCACTTGTGCCTCGCCGAGTTGGGTTTTGTTCGTGCCGCCGGAGCCGTTGGCGATGAGCCAGTTGTCGAAGTTGCGCACGGCCTCCTTGTTCTTGGCGATCTGGGAGAAAGGCAGCAGTGTGCCGTCGGCTCCGGCGATCGGCGCATTCGAGAAGCGCGGGTCGTTCGGCGGGACCTCGGCCTTGAAGCCGTTGGACATCAGGATGTTCGCCAGCCAGGTTTCCCGCGCCATCCAGGCGGCGCGATCCTTTTCGTCCAGCTCACTCATCCGGCTCTTGCCCGGAGTGATCCCCGGTTCGGCGATGAGTGGCGAGAAGCTGGACACCCCCACCCATAGAATCTGCCCGGTCATGCCCGGAACGGCGAGCCCGACGACGCCGAGACCGAGGCCGTACGCGAACATCTCCGCCTTGACCCGGGCCTGGTCCTCGGCGTCGAGCTTTCCCTGCACGTCTCGTTCCGTCGCGAACTGCATCCCGGCGACGTAGCCGAGCGCCCGCATCGCGCGCTCGAGATGGTCGGTGCTCTTGCCGTTGTCCATTTTCGCGGCGGCGTTGACGATCCTGTCGGTGAGGTTGCCCATCCCCTCCTCGAAGGGCTTGATGTGCGCAGCCGTATCCGCGAACGTCCTGACGAATTCTCCGGTGTCTTTCGGGCTGAGGCGGAACACCGGGTTGAGGCCGGGCACGATTGTCTTGACCGGTCCGAAGGCGCTGGGCTGGGTGCGGTTGGCGTCACTGAGGTTGGCTCCCTCGGTGAATTCGGTGGCGTAGGAGCCCGCGATCTCGGCCATCGATGTCCGCATCGGCTCCAGGACGCCGAGCTTGGGCATCTCTCGGATCACGTCGAAGGCGAACTTCGCGGCCTCGGTCGAATGGGCTCCGTCCTTCTCGTCGTACGCTCCGGAGGCCGTGGCCAGCACCCGGCCGAAGACGTCGGCGACGTCGTTACCCGAGGCGACGGATTTGCTGTAGCCCAGGAACCGCTTCATCTTTTCGAGCTGGGTGAGCGTGACCCCGTCGCCGCCCATCTGGGTGAAGGCGGCCCGGGCGGCCTTGCCGTCCCCGGCGAGGACCTCCAGCGCGAGGGCGACGGTGTCGGGGGAGTAGCCGTACGTCCTGGTCTCGTCGAGTCCGGCGCCGGTCCGGTCCTGGCGGGGGTTCTGCACGAAGTCGTCCAGAGCGAGTGCGCGGGCGGCGGCCACGCGGACGTCCGTCGGAGCCTTCGCTCCGACGAGCAGCGCGAGCCGGTTCCACGCCACGCTCCGGTTCGCCGGTTTGCTCACCAACTCGGCCTTCACCTTCTCCATCGCCGGAACTCCGGGGGCGCGTAGCGCGGCGCCGAGGGCGGCGCTGAAGGCGGCGAGATCCTGCTTGGCGGTGGGGCTGCCGGTGTTCATGAGCAGGTTGGGCAGCGCGTCGCGCACCTTCGCCGGCAGTGTGGCGAAGAACGCCGCGGCGGCGGCGGGGTCCTTGGCCAGTGCGGTGATCTCTTTGATGTGCTGGTGGGCGAGCTCGCCTTTGGTCTCGACGCTGGTGGCGGGGTTGGTGAGGATGTCGGTGCCGTACATGAGGCCCAGGCCGCGGCCGGCCGCGAAGCTGTCCAGCGCGTCGGGCAGGCGGGCGAAGGTGTGGTCGCCGGTCCCGTTCAGCGCCTTGATCAGCTCGGCCCGCTCGGACAGCGTGGGGACCTGGCTTCTGCCCCAGTCGGCGATGGCGGCGATCTGCGCGAGCGGCGTGGTGCTCACTCCGTTCGCCCGGAAGAGCCCCTCGAAGTCGGCGGCGAAGGAGGTGAGCCGGTCGGACGCCCGGCGCAGGTCGGCCGCCATGGCGTTCATGGCCGCCGGGTCGATGCCGCAGAAGTCGCCGCTGGGGGATGTCATCGCGTCCTTCCGTGGCTCGGGGTCAGGGGCGTCCGGTCAACTGACGGCGGATGAGCTCGGCCTGGGAACGGGTCACCATCGCCGGGTGCCGGTGCAGTTCCTCCTCGATCGCGTGGGTCATCTGCCGTACCAGCTGCGCCAGGCGGTGATGCCGGTCCGCGACCTCGGTAGTCCATTTCGTGGCGGTCGGTCCCGTCCAGACCTTGCCCGACTGCATCGACGCGTAGACGCGCTGGTATCCCTGCCCGACCTCCTGCGATCGGTTGTGCACCTCTTTGAGAAGTTCCACCAGCTGTGCGTGGCGAGGGTTGGGCACCATCTCTTCCGCCACGCCGCCCCCTGCTGCCGCCCGCCCCCGAGCCATGCTCGATGTCAAAGGTAGACATCGCCCTAAAGCGCGGCAACCCCGAAATAGCTTGGTATTTCGAGAGCGAACCGTTTCCGGATTTGACTGACGCTTTTCTGTCTCGCAAGGCGAAAACGTCCTCCCGCGTGGGAACTTATCCCCGCCTCGCTCACGTCGCCAGTAGGAAGAATCAACTACTTGGAGCAACAACCGGCACCCGCACCCGCCCCCGCCTGCGGCCTTTTCGATCGTGTCGACCGCGTGAGTGCCCGGCTACGTACGTATTCCCGGCTGGTAATCGGGCTGTAACGAAGAGTGGCGATCATCGTGGGCGACGAGGTCACGCACACGCGGGAGGAAAGCGCTATGGCGTCCATCTTCGATCGGATCGGCGGTTCGGACGCGGTCGCGGCCGTGGTCGACGAGTTCTACACGCGGGTCGTCGCCGATCCGATGCTGCGGGGCTACTTCGCGGGCGTCGACATGGCCAAGCTCAAGGCACACCAGCGCAGCTTCGTCGCCGCCGCGCTCGGTGGTCCCCAGGAATACCGCGGCAAGTCGATGGACGAGGCGCACGCCGGGCTCGGCATCACGGCGGAGGAGTTCGAGCACGTGGTCTCCCATCTGGTCGGGGCGTTGGAGTCGTGCGGCGTCGACACCGAGACGATCGGCTCCATCGCCGGAGCCCTGGCGCCGCTGAAGGAGCAGGTCGTGCAGAGCGCCGTCGCGGCCTGAGCGGTCGCCGGCGGGCGTGCCCGGTCCGTCCATCCGGTGAGACGGACCTTGACCCTTAACCGGTTCACAGATGGACTGGCCGGTGATGGAATCGCGATTTGAGGACGTCGCCGCCCTGGGCGTGGACCCGGCGAGGGCCCGGGTCTACGCGGAGGGCTGGCAGTCCTGGAGCGTTACCGCCGTGCTTCCCCTGGCAGTGACGCCCTATCGGGTGACCCTGCCGAACTCGCTGGTCATCGACTGCCACTACGGCTCCGCCCCCGACGAGGGCGTGTTCCGGGGAGAGGGGCTGCTGGCCGTCGATCCCGGGGACGGCGGTCCCGTCCACGTCTTCGGTGCCGCAAGTGCCGAGACGGCCGCCTCCCGCGTGCCCGTCATCGAGGCGCGGCCGCGCGGCGGCCAGGTCGTGATCGCGTCGGACACACCCGTGCATCACGTGCAGCATCAGGGCGGGCTGGAGGATGCGCTGGCCCGCTGGGGCGCCGCCGTCGCCGAGGGGGCCGGCGTACGCCCGCGCCCGTCGCCCACGGTCTGGTGCTCGTGGTACCAGTACTTCTCCGAGGTCACCCAGGAGGACGTCGCCGAGAACCTCACGGCCATGGACGACCTGGCGGTCCCCGTGGACGTCGTGCAGATCGACGACGGCTACCAGGCCGCGCCGGGCGACTGGCTGACGTCCTCGGGCCGCTTCGACGACCTGCCCGGGCTGATCCGGCGCATCCGTGAGCACGGACGACGGGCCGGGATCTGGATCGCCCCCATGGTCGTGGCCCGCAAGAGCGCCCTCTACGCCGCGCACCCGGAGTGGCTGGTGACCGATCCCGCGAGCGGCGACCCGGTCTTCGCGGGGGACGTCCTCGGCGGCTCCTGCGCCGCGCTCGACCTCACCCACCCCGGCGCGGCCGACTACCTGGCGGACACGCTGCGGACCATGCGCGGCTGGGGCGTCGACTACTTCAAAATCGACTTCGTGTACGCGGGGGCGCTGGAGGGCCGCCGCCACGAGGACGTGACCGGCGTGGAGGCCTACCGCCACGGCCTGCGGCTCATCCGCGAGGCGATCGGTCCCGAGGCGTACCTGCTGGGCTGCGGCGCGCCGATCCTGCCCTCGGTCGGCATGGTCGACGCCATGCGGGTGGGCCCGGACATCGCGGCGTACTGGCAGAACCCGAGCGGGCACCCGTCCGAGCCCAGCCAGGCCAACGCCACCAGGAACACCGTCGCCCGGGCATGGCAGCACGGCAGGTTCTGGATCAACGACCCCGACTGCCTCATGCTCCGGCCGGAGGTCGAACGGCGGGAGGACTGGGCGCGCACCGTCGAGCGGTACGGCGGCCTGCGGGCCTCCAGTGACCGGCTGCGCGGCCTGGACGAGTGGGGGCTGGAGACCACCCGCCGCCTGCTCACCCCCGCCGACCCCACCCCGCTCGTCTGACCCGTGATCGCTCCAGTCCTCGCGAAGCACGGCCGTGCGTGCTCTCAGGGAACGAGTCTGAGTTGGGGGCGGTGGGCGGGCAGGCCGATCAGCTCGCGTACGCGCGCCATGGGCCAGGCGAGCTCCCGGGCCAGCGCGGGCACGGTCAGCCCGGTCTCGGCCGCCGCCAACTCGAAGGCCTGGGAGAGCAGGACCGGCTGCTCGCCTGGGTAGCCCGACACCGGCTCGGTGGCGAAGCCCGGCTGTCCGCGCAGCGCGGCGAGTCGCTGATAGGCGCGCCCGGCCGCGGAGTCGGACAGCAGGCCGACCTCCCGGCACCGGTACAGCAGGGAGTCGACCGACACGCCCCAGACGCGGCGCAGCTCCGCCAGCCGCCGCAGGTCCGCACGGGCGGGCAGGCCGGGCAGGATGCTGTCGCGCGGCGTGAGGAACTCCGCGGCGAAGGAGTCGGCCTCGCGCTCCTGCTGGCTGTCCCCGGCCGCCGCGTCCCCGTGCAACACCAGGTGCCCCAGCTCGTGGGCGGCGGTGAAGCGGTGCCGGTAGACGTCGTCGAAGCGGTTGGGCGTCAGCACGACGATGGGCCGCGGCAGGCTGGCGGTGGAGAAGGCGTCCACCGTGACCGCGTCCTCGTCGGCCTGGGGGAAGACGACGACGATCCCGCGGGACTCCATGTGCCGCACCAGGTGGCTGATCGGCCCGGTGCCGAGCCCCCAGTGGGCCCGCAGCGCGCGGGCCGCGTCCATGGGGTCGCGGGGCAGGGCGCTGCCCGAGTGCACCTCGCCCCCGGCGAAGCCGGGCAGGTCCACGAAGGGGAGCCGCACCCGCTTCTCCAGCGCGTACGTCAGCTCCCAGACCTGTTCGACGAAGGCCACGGCCTTGGCGCGCTGGTAGGCCCTGGTGGAGCGCAGGCTGCGGAAGTGCGCCATCGAGCCGTCCAGCTTGCCGTGCGGGCGGCCCGGCAGGAAGAAGGCCGCGGGCACCGAGAGCACCTCGGCGAGGAGCGGGACCAGATCGGGACGCGGCCGGGTGACCCCGGCCTCGTACTGGCCGACGGCGGCGGGTGACACGCAGATGCGCTCGGCCACCTCCTTCTTCGTCAGCGCCGCCAGCCGCCGCGCCTGGGTGAGGCGGGTTCCGTCGAAGGCGTCCGCCACGGCCTGCGGGCTGGGTGCCGTGTTGCCGGATTCGGGGGGGACGGTCTCCTCGACCAGGCGCAGCCGGTCATCGTCCTTCATCGGCGGCGGCGTCCGGTGCGTACGGCGCCTCGCTCATCGGAGGCAGGGCGGTCGCGCGCTCGTACGGCGGGCGCGGATTCAAAGCCGGAGCCGGCATCGCGCCCCGGGCGAACGCGGACGCCTCGCCGACGGGGACCGCCACCCCGGGCAGCTCCGCCGCGGGCGCCTGTCCGGCGAGCGGGATCGGCTCGCAGTGGTGCCAGCGCAGGCTGCCGGTGCGGTCGAGCAGCTCGGCCTCGCCCCACCACACGTCGAGCAGGCCGGCTCTGGCGTTGCACGCGTACGCGATGAGCACGAGGCGGGTGCCCTCGGGCAGCCGGGTGAGCGCGCGGGCGGCCGGAGTCGCGGGCTCCGGCAGGGCGGCCGCGACGCCGCCGAGCGTGAGCTGCTCGGCCCAGGGCCGTGGGCCGAACCTGGTGAACAGCGCCTGCACCAGCCCGGACGGCCTGCCGTCGCCGATCCTGGCGTTGACCACGCTGACCGAGCGGTCCTTCGCGTAGCGGAAGGGGAACAGCAGGTTGCCGCCGAGCACGACGAGCTCGTGCTGCGAGCCAGGCGGCTTGACGGTCTCGACGTCGGGCATGTCCGCGAACGTGCTGGCCAGGGCCTCGAACTTGCGGGACATGAGCGTGAAGCCGAACGGGTGGAGGAGCTCGGTCTGCGCCGTCTTCTGGGCGTCCTGGGCGTTCTCCAGCGCGAGCGCCAGCGCCTCGGCCACCCCCTGGCGGATCTGCTCGGCGCGCGGGCCGAACGTCTCCAGCGCCCAGGTCGACAGCATCGCCACCTCCGGTGTGCTCCGCGCAGTGCTGGTTTCCAGTGCTACTTCGTCCAGTGGCCACCGGACACCGAGGGCACTTTATTTTCCGACATCATAGTCCCGCGAACGCTTCACACGTCACGTACGTCACACCTCTTTGACCGCCGGGGCCGACCAGGCTCCTTATGGTGAGGTATGGGGGAGATCCTGGTCGGCACGGCGTCGTGGACCGACAAGACGCTGCTGGAGTCGGGGTGGTATCCGCCCGGCGTCACGACGCCGGAGGAACGCCTGCGCCACTACGCGAGCCGGTTTCCGCTGGTGGAGGTCGACTCGACCTACTACGCGCCGCCCGCCGAGGCCACCGTACGGCTGTGGGCCGAGCGCACGCCCGCGGAATTCGTCTTCGACGTCAAGGCGTTCTCGCTGCTCACGCGGCATCCGACCCGGCCGGCCGCGCTGCCGAAGGACCTGCGTCCGAGCGGCGGCGGCAAGAACCTGTACGCCCGCGACCTCGACCAGAAGGTCGTGGACCAGGTCTGGGAGCGGTTCCTCAGCGCTCTGCTGCCGCTGCGGGAGGCGGGCAAGCTCGGGGCGGTGCTCTTCCAGTTCCCCCGGTGGTTCCCGATCGGCCGGGCGAACAAGCACTACATCCTCGAGTGCAAGCGGCGCTGCGAACCGCTGCGGATCTCCGTCGAATTCCGCAACCACACGTGGATGAGTGAGGAGAACCAGGCCGAGACCCTCGATTTCCTCCGCTCGTACGCCATTCCGTACGTGTGCGTGGACATGCCGCAGGGCTATCCGGACTCGATTCCGCCGGTCGTCGCGGCCACGTCCGACCTGGAGGTCGTGCGGTTCCACGGGCACAGCGACAAGTGGACCAGTCACGACATCCACGAGCGCTTCGGCTACCGCTACTCCCTCGACGAGCTGAAGCGGTGGGCGCCGAGGCTGCGCGAACTCGGCGGCCAGGCGTCCACGACCCACGTGTTGCTGAACAACTGCTACCGCGACTACGCGCAGGTCAACGCCCGCCAGCTCGCCGGCGTGCTCGCGGGCCTGCCGGACTGCGACGTACGCCCCCGGCCGGACGGGCCCGGCCGCGAGCTCACCGAGGAGAGGACCTGATGGAGACGGACCTGCCCAAGATCGGTAACCCGGCGACGCGGGCACTGGCCGGCGCGGGCTACACGCGTCTCGAACAGCTCACGCGGGCGACCGAGGCCGAGCTGCTCGCGCTGCACGGCATGGGCCCGAAGGCGATGTCGGTGCTGCGGCAGGCGATGGAGGAGCACGGCCTGTCCTTCCGCACTGGTTGAGCGGCCGGCCGGCCGTCGTGATTCGCCCTCGGGTGATCTCCAGATATGGCAGGATCCGGCATGTTCTGGTGAGGACCTTCGGCATCGCAGGGGAGCGCGACGAATGCGGGAAAGGTCGGAGCCGGCCGGTCGCGACCGCCGCTCGTGACGGGATCGGCCGTGCCTGCGCGCCCCCTCGATCCCGGTGACCCTCGCGAGATCGGCGGCCATCGGCTGACCGGTGTGCTCGGCGAGGGCGGCCAGGGCACCGTCTACCTCGGGCAGGGCGCCGTCCGCGTCGGAGAGGACGGGGCGGGCGGTCTGGTCGCGGTCAAGGTGCTGCACACCAGGGCCGCGATGGACGCCGGCGCCCGCCGCCGGTTCCTCCGTGAGGCGGAGACGGCCCGCAGGCTCGCCCCCTTCTGCACGGCCCGCGTGCTCGACGCCGGATCCCACCACGGCCGGCCGTACATCGTCAGCGAGTACATCCCGGGGCCCTCCCTGGCCGCGGCGGTGGCCGAGGACGGCCCACGGACGGGCAGCGGGCTCCACCGCCTCGCCGTGGCCACGCTGACGTCCCTCGCCGCGATCCACCGCGCCGGGATCGTGCACCGCGACTTCAAACCCGGCAACGTGATCCTCGGGCCCGAGGGTCCGGTGGTCATCGACTTCGGCATCGCCCGCGCGGACGACCACACCGTCAGCGGGGCTGGCATGGCGGGCACGCCGGCCTTCATCGCTCCGGAACAGCTCGCCGGCGCCGAACCCGGCCCCGCCTCCGACGTCTTCAGCTGGGCCGTCACGATGGCGTACGCCGCCACGGGACGGCTGGCCTTCGCCGGCCCGAGCGTCCCGGCCGTGCTGATGGCCATCTCGACCCGCGAGCCCGACCTGTCCGGAGTGCCCGCCGATCTCCGCCCGCTGCTGGAGGCCTGCCTGGCGAAGGATCCCACGGCCCGGCCCACCACCGCCGGCCTGCTGCACGCGCTGACAGGAGGCGACGCGTCCGCCGCCGGGCTCCCCGTGACGGTCCCCGACGACGCGCCGCCCACCGCAGGACCGGCGGACGAGGTTCCGACGACCGCAGGTGCGGCGGGGCGGCCGCGCACCTCCGGCCTGCGGCGGGGGTGGATCACGGGACTCGCGGCGGGTGTGACGGCTGCGGCTGTCGCGGGCGGGGTCCTCCTGCTGAACGGACCGGGTGGCGGCGAAGTCCCGGAGGGCGGCGCCCCCCTCTACAGCGACGACTTCGGCGACCGAGGCGACTGGGACGGCTACGACTTCGTTCCCGACGCGGCGGGGGACCGGCGCACGACGCGGGGATACGAGATCGACCGGGGGGTCTACACAATCCGCGCCGACCGCACCGATCCGTACAATCCAGCGCTGTCGCCCGTACCGGCCAAGACAGCGGCGGCCGAGGGGCGCGACGTGCTGGTCGGCGTGACGGCCGACCCGCGCGCGGGGTCGGCGGGGCAGGGCGGCTTCGGGCTGCTGTGCCGGTGGGACGAGGACACGCCGACGGGGTACGCGTTCCTGCTCGGCCTCGACGGCACGGCGCGGGTGGTCAGGAACGACCGGGGGAGCCGTCTGGACGTCGCGCCTCCGGTGACGGTGACGCCCCCGAAGGCAGGACGGGCGGTGCGTCTCCAGGCCGCCTGCCGGGGCTCCCGTCTCACGTTCTGGATCGACGGCGAGCAGGTTCACGACGTCGTCGACCCCCAGGTCCTGCCGGCCGGGCCGCACAGTCAGGCCGGGATCGTCGCGCGCGTGCCCGAGGCCGGTGGCGGCACGGTCACCGTCTCCTTCGACGACTTCAGCGTCCGTAAGGCGGTGTGACGGAAGGTGCGGTGATGTTGAACCCGCACCTTTCGCCTAAAGTCACCTGAATGGCAGCAAACCGCACTCGGCTGGCATGGCTGGACGCCTTACGCGGGATCGCCGCTCCGGCCGTGGCGCTGCACCACTCGGCCTGGACCTTCCTCCCGGCCGTCTGGGCGGAGGTGGACCGCAGGGTCGACGTCGGCACGTGGGGCGTCTTCGTGTTCTTCCTGGTCAGCGGGTACATCATCCCGGCCTCGCTGGAGCGGCGGGGCGACCTGCGGGCCTTCTGGACCGGCCGGGTCTTCCGGCTCCTCCCGCTGCTGCTCGCCGCGCTCGCCCTCGCGCTGCTCCTCGCGTACGCCGGGGTGTTCGCGACGTCGCCGGACCTCGACCGCCGGCCGCCGCCGCTCGTCGCGCTGGCGAACCTCACGATGCTGCAGGAACTCCTCGGCGTCCCCTCGGTGATCAACGTGATGTGGACGCTCTCCTACGAGATGGCGTTCTACCTGATGACGGCGGGGCTGTTCGCCGTGCGGCAGGCGCACAGGTCGGCGCCGATCGCCGTGGTCCTCGCGGTGGCGGCCGTGCCGCTCGGGCTGCTCATGCCGGGCGCGACGATCAACGGCGGCGCGGACCTGGTCGCCGCGCTCATGGGCGTCGCGGTGGTCCTGGTCGTCGTCGTGACCGTGGCCGCGAACGGGCGCATCAGGACGGCGGCCGCGATCGTCGGCGGCCTGCTCGGCCTGGCGCTGGTGATCCTCGGCAGCCGGATCGGAGCGGGGCAGGGCCTGGTCATCGCGGCCGTGATGTTCGCCGGGACCGCCGTGTGGCGCGCCGAGCAGGGCACGCTCCGGCCGGTCTGGGCCGTCGCCGCCCTGCTGACGGTCCTCGTCTGCGGCGTCCTGGTGGCCGACGAGCCCGCCTGGGCCGCGGCGGTCCTGCTGGCGGCGGGCTTCTTCGCGCTCGCGTTCCGGCTGCGGCACCGGGCGTTCCCCTGGTGGCTCGCCCACCTCGGGGTGATCAGCTTCTCCCTGTATCTGCTGCACCCCCTCCTGCTTCGGGTCGTCCCGAACCTCCCGGTGTTCTTCCTCGTCCTGCTGGTGCTCGGTCACGTGGCGTACCGGCTCGTGGAGGCCCCCGGACAGCGCCTCGGCCGCCGCCTGAATGCGTACGGAAAAATCGCGTCAACTCCGACCGGTGGCCGTGTGGGCGGCGCGTCCGTGGGGGACCAGCGGCTCTGATGCCTGCACACAGGAGGGGACGGGTCATGAGTGAGGACCGGGAACTCCACGACCCGCACCGTCAGGGCCATGAGGCGGGCGTCGAGGGCAGCTCCAAGATGACCGCCGAGCAGCTTCGTGAGGCGCTGGCCAGGGTGGGCAAGGGCGAGGACACGCAGTCTGCCAAGGCGGAGGCCGAGAGCGACCAGTGACCGCCGCACGACCAGGGCCGCCGGCTCCCCCGGGAAGCCGGCGGCCCTTCTGCGGATGCGCCGGGGGGCGGTCCCGGTCCCCGGGCGGCCGCGAGCGGTCGATCGCGGCGCCGCGGCGCGACGGCGGCCTCTGCGCGTCCCCGGTCAGCCGGCGTCGGAGAGCGCGTCCAGGCGGGCCATCTCCTCGTCCGTGAGGCGCAGCGCGGCGGCGGCGACGTTCTCGGTCAGGTGATCGGGGTTGCCGGTGCCCGGGATGGCCAGCACATGCGGCCCCTGCCGGAGCGTCCAGGCCAGCCGCACCTGCGCGGGGGTCGCTCCGTGCGCGCGGGCCACGGCGCGCACCTCGTCCTGGTCCGTGCCGCTCGCCCCCGACTCGCGGCCCTCGCCCGCGATCGCGAAGAACGGCACGAACGCGATTTCCTGCTCGCCGCAGGTGCGCAGGAGCCCTCGGCTGCGCGTGGCGCCGACGCCGTACCGGTTCTGCACGCTCACCACCGGCGCGATCGCCTGGGCCTGCGCGAGATGCCCGGGCCGGACGTTGGAGATTCCGAGGTGCCGGATGAGACCGGCCTCGCGCAGCTCGGCGAGCGCGCCGAAGTGTTCGGCGATCGAGTCGAGCCCCGCCTGGCGCAGGTAGACCAGGTCGAGGTGGTCACGGCCGAGCTGGCGCAGGTTCTCCTCGACCTGGCCGCGCAGCTGGTCGGGCCGGGCGAGCGGCAGCCACTCGCCGGACGGGTCCCGTCCCGGGCCCACCTTGGTCGCGATGACCAGGTCGTCCGGATAGGGCGCGAGCGCCCGGTTGATCAGCTCGTTGGCCGAGCGCAGCCGCGAGAAGTAGAACGCCGCCGTGTCGATGTGGTTCACGCCGAGGTCGACGGCGCGCCGCAGCACCGCGATCGACCGTTCGCGGTCGCTCGGCGTGCCGAGGTCGAAGGCGGCGCTGCCCGTCAGGCGCATCGCGCCGAACCCCATCCGGTTGACCGTGAGGTCGCCGAGCCGCCAGGTCCCCGCCGCCGCCGCGCTGATCGTCTCCGTACTCATCCCTGAAGGGTGCCATGAACCGGCGTACCGGCGCTCTCACCACCTGCGGGACATCACGAGGCGAGAGTCGGAATCTCGTTCATACGCACGTGAATGTGCCATTGAAGTAGTAATCATAATATTTCGCCTTCGTGGTCGTGTGGCCATCCTCGTCCTTTAATCCTTCGAGCCGAAATAAGGAAGGCTCATTATGTGCCGGCTGTTTCTCGGATTTCATTGAGGAATCAATGGGTGGCGGGAGTTGGAGCCCCAATTTTTGCTGTTTTCTTTCCTTCTGCTCGGACGTACAGTTCACCTGTCCGGCCGCGAAAAGATCAGCGGCGATTCTTGAGAGAGAGGCGAAGAATGAGCGAACCGAAACCCCCGGAAGCGGCGACATGGGTTCCGGCGGCGAGCGACCCCCAGAAGCTCAGGGAGTGGGCCCGTGCGCGGAAGCTGGAGGTCAAAGGCATACACGGCACGATGACCATCAAGAACTCCCTGCCGTCCATGGACGAAGTCGGACTCCTGGCGGAGAAGCTGAACGCTCTGGAGTGGGCGAACGACTCCGACAAGGTCAGGACCACCCTCGTCGATCAGTTGAAGGGACCCCTCTACAGCGCCTGGCTCTACTACCTGGAGGAGCAGGCCGCGCTGGATCGGGCCCGTGAGGAGCAGGAGCGGGAGGCGCGCCGGCAGCGGCTCAAGCAGAAAGCCGTGGCGGCGGCCGTCAAGTACCGCAACCAACATGCCCGCACCTCGGGGACGGTGGTCACCGGACTTGTCGACCTGGAGACGGAAGACGTCTACGTCGGCCAGAGCGGCACGGCGAATCGCCTCACCCCCACGCTGCACCCCGTCATGTATGAGCTGCTCGGCGGGAGCGGTCCCGTCGCCCAGTGGCCGACGGATGTGTGCGGCGAGGTCAACGTGATGAATGAATACCTGCACAAGTCCAATTTCACCTCGGCGTCCCAAATTCCGAAGAACTCTCTGGTCTTCCATTCGGAGACATTCAACTCCGGTGGCACCGTCATAAACAGGCAGACCGGCAAGCCGGCCGTGAAGACGCCGCACTGGGAGTCGCGGGGAGCCTGCAAGAACTGTGCGCGGTGGATCAACAGAATCGAGGCGGAAACGGCCTGAACGGGCAGATCCGAGGTCCGGCCGGTGAGGGGCGACGACCGGCCGGAGCCGCGTCTCCAGAGGCGTGTCACCGGGGGGCGGGCAGGCCCATGCTGTCGGCGAGAGCGTCCATGACGGCGTCGAGCAGGGTGGCCCCGCTGTGACCCATGCCGGCGAACTGCCCCTGGACCTCCAGGCTCACCACGCCCTGGAGCTGTGACCAGGCCATCACGGTTCCGGTGAGAGCGGTCGCCGGATCCCCTTCCGGGGCGAACGCGCGCACCCACTCGGCGACCGCCGGGGTCTCCTCCACCCACCGCCGCATCTGCTCCCGCAGCGGTTCGGTCCCCGGTCGGCAGTGCCCCCCGGCGAACACCGGAAGGAAGGGCCCGAGCACGTTCCGGGCCCGCAGCACGCTCTCCGGGGGAGCCTGGTAGCCGGGAGAGGGCGTGCCGGCCAGCAACTGGAACAGGCGCGGATTGGCCACCGCCCATCCGTGGAAGGCCCGGGCCAGCGCGTGCAGCCGCTCCCGCGGCGCGCCCTCGCCGGCGGCGGCCCGTACGGCCGCCGCGACCTCGTCGAAGCCCTCCAGGATCAGCTCGGTCAGCAGGTCGTCGCGGCTGCGGAAGTACTTGTAAAGCGCCGGGCCCGTGACGCCGAGCTGTTTCGCCACCGCGTTCAGGCTCAGCGCAGCCGCCCCGCCCTCGCCGATCTGCACGAGGGCGATCTGCTTGATCTCCGAACGGACCTGGTCTCGGTAGCGCTGTCGCGGCGTTGACATCCTCTCATTATGGTGAGTGCCTCTCATCGGCGTCTCCCGCCTCATCGCGTCTGCCGGGTCAGAGGGATCATCAACTTGTCTGCTTGAGCGCCGTCTGCTCGAGTGCGGCGAGCCAGGACCGGAGCGAGCCCTCCAGCGCCGCCCGCATCCCCTCGGGGTCGGCCTCGACGGGCGGGCCCGCCCACGACTCCCGGGTCCGTACGAGCACCCCTCCGTCGATCTCCTCGAAGGTCCAGACGTGCACGCCCTCGATGCCGTGGGCCGGGCCGCCCCAGACGACGCGGCGGCCGGGGACGAGTTCGGCGACCGTCGAGGCGATGACCAGCCCGTGTGTCTGCCAGTCGAAGGTGGCGCCGACGGCGAGGTCGCCGCGCAGGCGCGCGGAGGAGACGTCGGGGTTCCAGCTCGGCCAGGCGTCGATGTCGGTGTGCAGCCGCCAGACCTTCTCGATCGGGGCGTGCACAGTGGTTTCCAGCTCGACGATGACGGGGGCGTTCCTGTCGATGTCCATCGTTCTTCCTCTCAGTTCTTCCTCTTAAGGGGGATGTCAGTTGTCGGAGATCCACGAGCCGTGGATGCCGGCCACGACCCGGCGGGGCAGGTGCACGGTCGCGACCGGAGGCCGGCCCAGGTCGGCGGCGTCCAGGACCAGCAGCTGGGAGGCGTCGGCGTGCAGGTCGCTCACGACCGTCAGCAGGTAGCCGTCGTCCTCGTCGACCGCGCCGTCGGCGGGCACGAAGACGGCCTCGCTCGGCAGCCGCCCGTCGCCGACCGGCAGCACCTGCCTGCCTCCGGAGACCCGGTCGTACTTGACCACGCCATAGCCGCCCACGCCCCGGTCGTCCGGGAAGGAGATCGCGTACTGGTAGCGGTGCTCGCGCCCGAGCAGGTCGTCGTTGATCGTGGGGAACTCGACCACCAGGTCGTCCACGAGGTCCTCGGCGACCTTGTCCGCCCGCATGTCGACGACCCACCGCCGGGTGAAGGAACGCGAGTTCGGCACGACTCCGTGCCCGGGCAGCCCCGCCCACCACTTCCACGACCGCCGGAACCCGTCGCGGTCCATGGCCGGTCCTTCGAGGACGATCCGGCCCTCGGCGTCCTCGTACGCGTTGGCGACGTGCAGCAGGCTGCCGGGCTCGATGCCGAACCACCGGGTCTTCGCCGCGCCGCCCCGGCCGCGCGGCATCACGCCGATGCGGGTGACCTGGTCGTCACTCCAGGAGTACGGGATGCCGGAGGTCTCGGTGTGGTCGAAGGTCACCGAGCCCTCCACGAACACGACGAAGTGCTCGGTGATCGCGAAGTCGTGCTTGAGTGAGGCGGTCGCCCCAGGCACCTCCTCGCTGAACTCGATCGCGCCCGTTTCGGAGGCCACGTGGTAGACGAGGTGGGGCGGGAACGGCGAGGAGCCGAAGAAGTGCAGCTCACCTGTGACCGGGTCGCTCTTGGGGTGGGCGGTCATCATCGTCGTGAGCTTCCCGCCGAAGTCGTACGCCCCGACCGTCTCCAACTCGGAGGTCAGCTCGAAGGGGTAGTTGGCCTCGCACAGCGCCAGCAGCCTGCCGGCGTGCTCGATCACGTGGGTCCCCGCGGTGCTGGCAATCAGGTCGGGCCCCTTCTCGGTTATGTACGGCGCGCCGTCGAGGGCGGGGGTGCGCACCCAGCGGTTGCGGTACCACTCGGCCCGGCCGTCCCGCAGCCGGATGCCGTGGACCATGCCGCTGCCCTTCCACCAGTGGGTGGGCGTGACGCCGGGGAGGGGGTTGTGGCTGTTGCGCACCAGCCGGCCGGTCAGCTCGGCGGGTAGCGTGCCCTCCACCACCAGGTCGCGGGCGGTCACTTCGTCCACATGTGGGGTGAAGTGCCCGGTCAGGTAGGGCGTGTTCATCGGATGCGTCCTTTCATGAGAGCGGCGCTCGCCGCGATGAGGGAGATGGCCGCCGCCGCCAGGAAGGCGTGGCGGTAGCCGGTGACACCGCCCGGGGCGAGGCCCGCGACCGAGGTGAGGACGGCGAGGCCGAGCGCGCCGCCGACCTGCCGTGTGGTGGTGATGAGGCCGCTCGCGGCGCCCGCACGCTCGCCGGGCACCCCGGCGACGCCGAGCGCGGTCAGCGGCACGAACGCCAGCCCCAGTCCCGCGCCCACCAGGACCGTCGGTCCCAGCAGGTCGACGAGGAAGGTCCCGTCCTCCGGTGCCCGCGCCAGCCAGGCCAGCCCGGCGGCCAGCGTCAGCAGGCCGGGAACGAGCGTGCGGCGCAGCCGGCCCGCCGCGAGCGGCGCCAGGACGAGCGTCAGCGCGAGGGGGAGCTGGGTGAGCCCCGCCTCCAAGGGCGAGTAGCCGAGCACACGCTGCTGGTAGAGCGGCAGGAAGAAGAACGTGCCGACCCAGACCATCCCGAGCAGCAGCATGAGCACGTTCCCGATCCCCACGTCGGCCGTGCGCAGCAGGCTCGGCGGGATCAGCGGCGCTGCCGCCTGTCGCTCCACCCGCCGCTCCCACAGGGCGAACACGCCGAGCAGGGCCACGCCCGCGGCGATCGGCGCCCATCCGCCGCCGCCCAGGCCGTAGGCGATGCCGAGCAGGCCCAGCGTCACCGACAGCGTTCCCGGCAGGTCGAGCCCGCCGCCGCGCGGCGGCCCGTCGTCGCCCGGGACCAGGCGCGGCACGGCGGCCAGGACGAACGCCGCGACGGGCACGCCGACGGCGAAGACCGACCACCATCCGAGCGCGTCGGTCAGCAGCCCGCCCAGCAGGACCCCGGCCGCGCCGCCCGCCGCCGAGACCGAACCCCACACACCGAGCGCCCGGCCGCGTGCGGCGCCGGCGGGATACAACGCGAGCAGGATGGCCAGCGCGGCCGGGGAGAGCACGGCGGCCCCGACGCCCTGGACGGCCCGCGCCGCGATCAGCATCCCGGCGCCCGGGGAGAGCGCGGCCCCGGCCGAGCCGGCCGTGAACAGAGCCAGCCCCGCGGAGAGGGCCCGCCGCCCGCCGTACAGGTCGGCGATCCTGCCGCCCGCGGGCAGCAGCGCCCCGAAGGCGATCAGGTACGCGTTGACCACCCACGACAACCCGGCGGCCGACAGGCCCAGGTCGTCGCCGACGGCGGGCAGCGCCACGTTGACGATCGAGGTGTTCAGCACCACCAGGAACTGCGACGACGCCAGCAGCGCGAGCGAGGCACCGCGGGCGCGGACCGGCACGAGCATGACACCTCGTTCCTTGGTTAGAAGGTGTAACCAAAGTATGTGCACCTAACTTCTCGGCGTCAAGCCGGGGCCGTCCATGTGCGTGAAAGGCCCGTGCGTGAGAGGCCCGGGCGCGAAAAAGGGCCGGACTTCCGGGGAATGGGAAGTCCGGCCCTGTGCGGAGCGCTGCCGGGTGACCGGTGGTCTTTCGGTGACTCAGGGGGTGTAGATCTCCTGCACCTTGACGATCGCGCCGCGATAAACGGTGATGAGCGCCGGATGATGCATGGACTTCATCCGGGAGACCAGTTCACTCCGGGAGCACCGCTTCGCCCCCACGCCGCCGTTCTTCACGGTCACCGTGGTGCCCTTGCACCCGGTGGCGCTGTAGAACACCACGTTCTTCGCCACAGGAGAGGCGTAGGCCGTTACGTCACCCTCGGGCGGGCCCTCGAAGTACCCCTCGGTGTGGCTGTCCTTCACCCACCTGATCGGCTCGTATTCCGCCACCCCGGACCGGTAGTGCGTGACCCAGCCCCGCAGGATGCCGTCGTGTCGCGGCGAAATGTGCTTGGTGAAGTCATGGTGGGGGTCGCTCTGGAACGACGTGCCGTAAGGCTTGGGCGCGGCGAACTTCGGCATGGCGGCGGCGTCGGCCGGGAGCGCCGCCGCGGAGAGCAACGCGGCGGCCGCGGCGGCGGGGAGAACGACGCGGAGCGAGAGGGTGAGCTTCATGCCCTGTTGGAGTCCGGGCCCCGCGGAAAGGTTCGCGCGAACCGGACGGATTTCCGCACGCGACCCTGCACGGACCCCCACGACGTCGCGTCTCGATCGCCCCGGGACGCCGAGTGCGGTGCTCGCTCCTGGCATGCGGCGCCACCGGCAGGGCGTAGAGAACGCCTCAGCGGGCCTCGGGCTCGTCCCGCCGCGCGGTGTCCGCCGCGGCCCTGAGCCGGGCGTTCTCCTCTTCGAGCGCGCGCAGCCGCTCCTCGGCGTCCGCGGAGACGGGTGCCGTACGGGCCCGGGCGGCCGGGGCGTCGTCCTCGTCGCCGAGCTTGCCGGTCTCCCTCTTGAGGATCCGCAGCGACTGCCCGACGGCCCTCGCGGTGTCCGGCAGCCTCTTCGCGCCGAAGAGCAGCACGAGCACCACGAACACGATCATCCAGTGAACAGGGCTGAGCGAACCCATGGCGGGGTTCTCCTCTGGTCGTCGTTTTGCCTGCTCACAGGCTATGTCATCGGGTGTGAGGGCCGGCGTGCGGCGTTCGGTCAGACGGCGGGGCGCAGCGCGAGCCGGACGCCGATGTGGGCGTGGGTGGCCAGCAGCCAGGCGGCGCTCACCCACACCGAGGCGGTGGACCCGGCGAAGATCTGCGCCACCATCGTGACCGGGAACCACAGCCCGGCGAGCAGCGGCAGCCAGCGCAGGGCGCCGCGGTAACGGCCGGTGACCGCCACGGCGATGCCGAGGACCAGCATGCCGAGCATGCTGAGCGGCCAGCAGGCGTCGAGGATCATCAGCGGCAGCGGGAAGTCGTCGTGGGTGGCGTAGCCGAACGAGAGCGCGTTCAGCAGGAACGCGCCGGGAAGCGACACGAGCAGGCCCGCCGGGATGATCCGGCCCCACCTGGCGCCCGTGGCCCGGGTGGCCAGCACGAGCGCGACGAAGCCGAACACCCCGGCGACGAAAAGCATCCCGGTCACGGTGTCGAGCGTCTGGATGCCCTTCTGGATGTCGTCGCCGACGACGACCGTGCCGGCCGCCCAGGCCGCCGCTCCGGCGGCCAGCAGCACTCCGGCCATCCGGGTCCAGGGCGGCGCCGCAACGACCGGAGCCGAAGCCACCGCCGCGGCCGGTTCCTGCGGATTGACGTTGCTGGGCGTGATGTGAACGGACATGATCGTCCCCCTCCTGGCGGAAGCCTTCGTCGCGCGACCCTTCCGGCCGTGCCGCGACCGGTGGTGCCGTGACCACGGTCTCCGCGCCGCGTCCCGGGCCGACAGAGAGCGAGGCCACCACCGCGCCCGCACCGGTCCGGGGCACGCGTCCCGGGCGGAAACGGGACACCGGTCCCATGCCGGGAAGGGCGGCCCTGTGGCACGCTGGACCGCGTGCCCGGCCCTTCTGACGCCTCTCGCCGTCTCGGGGCCGCCGCGACGGTGCTCGCGGCCCTGTCCGTCGTCGCCGCCGCGTCCGCCACCTGGATCGAGATCGCGACCGGACCGGTGGTCCGGCCCGAGCCGCTCGACTGGGCCGTGTGGTCGTCCACCGTTCCGGGCGTGGCCCTCGCCGTCGCGGGCGGGGTGCTGGCCGCCCGCCTGCCCGCGCACCCGATGACCTGGCTGCTGATCGGCGGCGGCGCGGTGTCCTGCCTCAACGGCCTCGCCGGCGGCTACGCCGTGCTGTCCCTCACCCGGCACGGCGGCACGCTGCCGCTGACCGGCGTCGCCGTGTACGCGGGGGCGAGACTCGGGCCGCTGCTCAACCTGGTGCCGCTGCTCGTGCTGCTGCTCTTCCCCGACGGCAGGCTGCCGTCGCCGCGCTGGCGTTGGGCCGCGTCGCTGTCGCTCGGCGCCACCGGCCTCGCCGTGCTCGTCTTCCTCACCGTTCCGTGGCGGGTGCAGTCGCCGGGGGAGCCGTGGCGGGGTCCCGGGCTCGACCTGCCGATGCCGCCTGTGCCGGACGCCTTCTGGCGGGTCGCGATGGCCCTCACCCCGGCGGCGCTAGTGCTGAGCCTCCTGGTGTCGCTCGCGGCCTTCGTCCGGCGCTTCCGGGGGTCGTCCGGCGCGCGCCGCGCACAGTTGCGCTGGATGTTGCTGGCGGCCCTGCTCAACGGCGTGCTGATCTTCGTGCCCGCCGTGGTCGAGGGGGCGCCGCAGGACCTCACGTTCGTCGTCTCCCTGGTGGCGATCGCCGTCGCCGTCCTGGTGGCCGTCGGCCGATACCGGCTGTACGACATCGACCCCGTGCTCGGCTGGACCCTCCTCTACGGCGGCCTGGCGGTGGCCGTCGTCGCGATCGACGTCCCCGTCTTCGTGGGGCTGGGCGCGCTCATCGACGAGCCGGTCGCGGCCGTGCTCGCCGCCGCCGCGGTCGCCGTCGTCTACGCGCCGCTGCGCGAGCGGGTCCGCCGCTGGGTGGACCGCGTCCTCGCCGGGCGGGCGGAGCCGTACGACGTCGTCTCGGCCCTGGCCCGGCGGCTTGAGGAGTCGGTGAGCCCGGAGGAACTGCTGCTCACCGTGGCCGGGGCGGTGTCCACGGCGCTGCGCTCGCCGTACGTGCGGGTGGAACTCGACCGCGCCGACGGCCGCACCCTCGTGGTCGAGCACGGCGCCCGGCGCGACGACGTCCTCGTCCTTCCCTTCGCCTACCGCGCGGCTCCGATCGGCCGCCTCGTCCTCGTCCCGCGCGCGGGCGCGCCGCTCGCCGACGCCGACCAGCGGCTGCTCGCCGACGTCGTACGGCAGGCCGCGGCGGCCGTACGGGCCACGGCCCTGGCCGAGGAGCTCCAGCACAGCAGGGAACGCCTGGTGACGGGCGTCGAGGAGGAACGCCGCAGGCTGCGCAGGGACCTCCACGACGGGCTGGGGCCCACGCTCGCCGCCGCCGCGCTGAAGGTCGAGGCCGCGGGCAACCTGGTGACCCGGGACCTCGGCGCCGCCCACGAGGCGCTGCACGAGGTGCGGGCCGACCTGTCGTCCGTGCTCGGCGACGTACGCCGGCTCGTCCACAACCTGCGCCCACCGGCCCTGGACCAGTTCGGCCTGGCGGGAGCGCTGCGGCAGGAGGCCACCCGGTTCCGGGAGGGCGGGCTGACCGTACGCGTGGACGCCGCGGGCGACCTGACCGGACTGCCGGCCGCGACCGAGGTGGCGGCCTACCGGATCGTCTGCGAGGCTCTGGTCAACGTCGCGCGGCACGCGGACGCCGGCACCTGCGAGGTCCGCCTGACGGCGGCCGGAAGCGAACTGGAGGTCGAGGTGCTCGACGACGGGAGAGGGGTGCGGCCGGGAGCCCTGGTCGGCGTGGGCCTGCTCGGCATGCGGGAGCGGGCGGAAGAGCTCGGCGGGAGCTGCTCCGTCACCTCCCGCGACGGCGGCGGCACCCGCGTCCACGCCGTTCTTCCCGCGGAGGCGACGCGATGACCGCCGGCCCGTCCCCCGACGGCGCCGGTATGCCCACCGTGCTGCTCGCCGACGACCATCCCGTCTACCGCAACGGCCTGCGGATGATGCTCGCCTCCACGGGTGAGGTCGAGGTGGTCGGCACCGCGGCCGACGGCGAGGAGGCCGTCGCCCAGGCGATGACGCTCCGCCCGCGCGTCGTGGTCATGGACCTGCAGATGCCGCGGCTCGACGGCGTCCAGGCCACCCAGCGCATCGTGGAGACCTGCCCGGAGACCCACGTGCTCGTGCTGACCATGCACGAGGACGACGAGAGCGTCTTCGCGGCCATGCTGGCCGGAGCCCGTGGTTACCTGCTCAAGGGCGCCGACCAGACGGAGATCCTGCGGGCCGTCGCCGCCGTCGCCGGCGGCGAGGTCATCTTCGGGCCCGCGCTGGCCGGGCGGGTGACCCGCTACTTCAGCAGGCTCGCCGCCGTCCGGCCGCGGGAGCAGGACCCGTTTCCGCAGCTCACCGCGCGGGAACGGGAGATCCTCGATCTCATCGCGGCCGGTCTGTCCAACACCCGCATCGCCGAGCGCCTGTCGCTGTCGCCCAAGACGGTGCGCAACAACGTGTCCAACGTCTTCGCGAAGCTGCAGGTCGCCGACCGGGCACAGGCGATCGTACGAGCCCGTGAGGCCGGTTTCGGCCGCTGATCCGCGTCACGTTCGTCACTCGGGGCACTGGGGATCATGAAGGGAGGAAGCGCGGAATCCCCCGCCCGCCGAAGCAGTCGGCCTCCTGCGACTGTGCTGGGCCCCTGACTGTGATGGGCGTGCGACTGTGGTGGGCATGCGACTGAGGGGGGCACCGTGCGGCGGTGATGGGCAAGATCTTGGTCGGTACGGCCTCCTGGACGGACAAGTCGCTGCTCGCCTCGGGCTGGTATCCGCCCGAGGCGTCCACACCCGAGGCCAGGCTCAGCTACTACGCGGGCCGGTTTCCCCTGGTGGAGGTGGACGCCACCTACTACAACCCGCCTGCCCGGCGTACGGCCGAGCTGTGGCGTGACCGTACGCCGAAGGACTTCACCTTCAATGTGAAGGCGTTCTCCCTGCTCACCGGGCATCCGACCCGGCCGGCCGCGCTCTACAGGGACCTGCGGGCCGTGCTGGGGGAGCCCAGACGGACGCTCTACCGGCGCGACCTCCCGCCTGAGGTCGTCGAGGAAGTGTGGCGCCGGTTCCTCGGCGCGCTGGAGCCGTTGCAGGAGTCGGGGAAACTCGGCGCGGTGCTGTTCCAGTTTCCGCAGTGGTTCCCGCCGGGTGGTGTGAACCGCCGCTACATCCTCGAATGCCGCGACCGCTGCCTGCCGATGCGCGTGTGCGTCGAGTTCCGCAACGCGGCCTGGATGGACGAGGCCACCCGGGGGGACACCCTCGACTTCCTGGCCGCCAACGACGTGCCGTACGTCGGAGTGGACATGCCGCAGGGGCATCCCTCGTCGGTCCCGCCGGTGCTCGCGGCCACCTCCGACCTCGCCGTCGTCCGCCTGCACGGTCACTCGGAGAAGTGGACGAGCCGCGTCATCGAGGAGCGGTTCGGCTACCTCTACTCGGAGGAGGAGCTCCGGCACTGGGCCGGCCGGATCGCGGACCTGGCCGCCCGTACGGCGACCACGCACGTGCTGACCAACAACTGCTGCGCCGACAACTCCCAGCGCAACGCCGCCCGCCTGGCCGAACTGCTCGAAGAGCGGGGCGCCGACGTCGCCAGGCCGTCCGCCGGAGCACCGTGAGACGCGGCTGGAGCTCAGTGGCCCGCGCGGACGGCGGTGGCGGGCCGCCCGGACGGTTCCGGACGGCCCGCGAGGAGCGTCAGGCCGGGTTCAGATACCAGATCTGGTCACCGGCGACGATGCCGAGGCTGCCGTCGGTGTTGCCGGTGATCGTCTGCTGCTCCAGGGTGGTGCCGCTGCCCGGCGGGCTGTCGAGCACCTTGCCGCTGAAGCGGTTGACCAGATAGAACGTGCCGTCGGCGACCCGCCGCAAGGTCCATTGCTGGCTGGTCGCGGTGCCGCAGGTCGCCTGCCTGATCTGCACGCCGTTCGCGGTGCCGGCCGAAACCAGGTCCAGGCACTTGGCGCTGTTGACGTTCACCAGGTTCCAGTACGACCCGGTGGCCTGCAGCCGCCACTGCTGGCTGGTCGCCCCCGACGGCGGGTTGTGGGTGACCAGCGTGCCGGAGGCGGTCGAGCCGCCGACCGGCTCGGCGTTGTCGCGGCTGCCCAGACCCTGCAGGTAGTAGACGCTGTTGTTGACCGGGGCGATGCCGGTGACCTGGTTGAACACCCACTGCTGGTTGGTGGCGCCGGTGTAGGTCTGCTGGGTGACGGGCGAGGGATAGGAGCCGGTCGCGGTCAGCGCCAGGCCCGACAGCCAGTCGAAGATGGCGTACGTGTTGGTGCCGACCGGCAGGTAGGCGAAGCGCATGCCGTCCTGGCCGTTGCAGATGTACTGCAGCAGCGTGGTGCCGGGGGTGGTGCCGCTGTAGGAGCTGTCGGCGCACAGGCGGCTGCCGACGTTGATGAACTGCAGCCCGGTCGTGTAGCCCATCAGCCACTTCTGGCTGGGGGTGTCGACACGGGCGCGCTGGCTCAGCTCGGTCAGCGCCCCGGTGGACGCGCCGATGGGCTCCAGCGCCCCTCCCGTGGCCACGTTGGTGACGACGTAGGTGTTGCCGACCTTGGGATGGGGGTCGCTGTCGGCCGTGCTCCCGGCGATGAGATAGGCGCTGTCGGCGGTGTTCCAGTGCGTGGCCAGGTAGCTGCCGGCGGCCGGGGCGGCGTTGTAGTAGTCGTCCCGGTTGCAGTCGGGCAGACGGTAGTCGTTCCACTGGAGGCAGTTCCACGACGGGGTGCCGCCGTAGCACATGAGGTCCCACTGGTCCAGGCAGTGCCAGCTGCCGTCGGAGTGCGCGGCGCTCATCTGTACGGCGCCGAAGGTGTGCCCGAGTTCGTGGGCGATGGCGTTGGCGCCGAAACAGCCGGGGATGGCGTCGACCCGGGCGTAGGCCAGGCCGTTGTTGAGGTTGGCGGCCCCGGTCGTCAGGTCGTCGCCCTTGATCTCGCCCACGCCGCAGATCACGGTGGCCTCGGTGAGCATGAGGTAGTGCCGGTCGGTGCTGGTGTAGCCGAGGGCCTTCACGGCGTTGATGCTGGAGTCGAAATCGGCCAGCGAACCGGCCGGGACCACGAGGTTGCGCACGACGGGAGCGCAACCGCCGGACACCGATGTGGTCACGTAGCGGATGTGCCGGCTGCGGCTGGAGGTCGCCGCGCCGTCGTTGAACTGGTCGTCCGCGTCGGCCAGCCAGGCCCGGAACATGGGCAGCAGTTGCGCGTAGCGGTCGGGCATCGACGACTCGCGTACGTACAGCACCTCCACCCGCTTGCCGCTGGTGCCGTCGCCGTCGCAGGCCACCAGTTGCGGGGTCGCCTGCGCCTCGGCCGCCGAGGCGGACGGAAGCGCGGCGGGGCCGGCCCGATGGCCGATCTTGGCGCCGGGGAAGACGTCGGACGCGACGCGGGAGGGGCCGTCGTCCGGTGGCGCGGCGGCCGACGCCCGCGAGGGTAAGACGATCAGGACGGCCGCGAGCGCCCACATTGCCGCCAGGGAGAGGGTTCGCCTGAGCTGCATTCCGATGAACTCCCATCGGTACGGATACGCCCTCATAGGGGCGATTCACCGAAATGATCACATCAGGCGGACGGACTTTTCGATCTTTGTAAGATTTCTCTCATAATGTTGACAAGCCCTGTCAATTCACCAACCGGATGGTTCGGTTGCGCCATTTCCGCTGCTTCGGCGTGGTTGGCGAAAGGATTTCCGGAGATTTCGTGCCCGGAGAGAAGAAGTCGCGTGGGCGAAGAGCACATTCAGGGTCGAGGAGGACGGCCGGTGTCGGCCCCTGGAACTGCCGGAGAACTTTCGGAAGTGCGGGAAACCGGGGAGTCCACTCCCGAACTGTCGAATTTACAGCTCCACCGACTGTATTTCGGCCAGGCCAAAAGAGAGGCGCGGCTCAATAGCCGGACGCGGCTCAATGGCGAGATTTGGCGTCGTCGGCGACGACTCGGGCGCACCGGGTCGGACCGTTCGTGATCCGGTTCGACGAGCACGACGACGCCCTCTGGTTCACGGGTCGCTCTCGTGACCGGCGACCAGGATCTCTGGCAGGTCCATCTCCCTCCGCTGGAGAACCGCACCGCGGCGGAGATCGGCGAGCCCGGCCGTAGGCGAACCGCCGGTGACGAATCCGGAGAACCTGGGAGACTCGGGCCATGAACACGGCCGCCGGGCGGGCTCTCGCGTTGGCGGGAACGGGATTGGGACTTCTCGCCGGCTTCGGCGCGATGATCCGGGGGCTCTTCGATGACGGGCCCGTCTTGGTACGCGTCGGGTTCTTCGCCTTCGGCGCGCTGCTCTTCCAGCACCTCGGACGCGGCCTGATACGGGAGTGGCGGCGGCCCGGGCCGCCGCCCTCCGGTTCGGGCGAGACAGGCGAAGAGTGAGAGCGGCCACGCCTCGGTGTCCTGTGCGGTGAGTTCCGGCGTCGGCCGGTCGCTCACTACGGCGCGGCCGTTGTGAAACTTTCGTGGATTTTTCGGAAAAACCTCTGCGGCAATAGCGGTAATCCTGCCGCGATCAGCGCTGTCATCCTCCTCGTTGGCGTGGGTCGAACCCCCTCCGATTTGGGCCTTGCGGTGGCTGCAACGTTTCGGTGATGCTGCGAAAACATTCACCTCCCATTCGGCCTGCGGTTCTCTCCGGACCCGTGACAGGTCCGGAACCCCTCAGGAGGAAGGACGCACAATCGTGAAAGGTCTCAAGGTCTCGGCGGCAACACTGACGAACCCGGTGCAGGCCGGGCCCGCGCTCTCCATCCATGCCGGTCGGCCCTCCCGCGGGGGCGGACGATGACCGGCGACGTCACTTCCGGCGGCGGGAGCCGCGCCCCGGGCGTCCGCCGCGCGCTCGTCATCGGCGCCGTCGCGGCACTTTCGCTGGGTCTCGCGGTGTTCGAGATCCCCGGTGCGAACGCCGGTGTGGGCGCAGTCGTCGGGACCGGGACGGCGCAGGCGGCCGCCGCCGGCGTCGAGGACGAGGGCGCCGACTGCGCGGTGTCCGACCTGGGAACTCTGACGGCCAACTCCAGGCTTCCCGATCCCTTCAAGAAGATCAACGGGCAGCGCGTCACCTCCAAGTCGGAGTGGCGGTGCCGCCGCGAAGAGATCAAGAAGCTGGCCGAGCGGTATGTCTACGGTGAGAAGCACGGCAAGCCGGCCGGCGTCACCGGGACGGTCTCGAGAACCGGCATCACGGTCAACGTGTCGGACAGCGGCAGGAGCGCGAGCTTCTCGGCGAGCGTGGACCTGCCGAGTGGCACCGGGCCGTTCCCGGCCGTCATCGTCTACGGAGGATTCGGCGCCGACACGGCCACCATCAAGGCGAGCGGTGCCGCCGTCATCAGCTACGACCCCTATACGGTCGGCAAGGAGGGCACGGCCCGCAACAACAAGCAGGGTGCCTACTACAGCATCTACGGCTCTTCGAGCAGCACCGGACTGCTCGCCGCCTGGGCCTGGGGCGTGAGCCGCATCATCGACGTCATCGAGCAGTCGGGTGGCAGCATCCTCAAGGCGGATGCGACCGGCGTCACGGGCTGCTCCCGGTTCGGGAAGGGCGCCTTCACGGCCGGAGTGTTCGACCAGCGCATCGCGTTGACCATGCCGATCGAGTCGGGCAGCGCCGGCGTTCCCATCTTCCGCGGCATCGCCCAGGAGTCCGGCGCGCAGCCGCTGAGCAGCGCCTACTCCGAGCAGCCGTGGCTGGGAGACGCGTTCAGCTCCTTCACCGGCAACCCCGGCCAACTGCCGGTGGACACCCACGAGATGGTGGGCATGGTCGCCCCGCGCGGCCTGTTCATCATGGAGAACCCGCACGTCGACTGGCTGGGCGCCCAGTCGGGCAGCGTGGCCGCGCTGGCCGGAGCCGAGATCTACAAGGCGCTCGGCGCGGGAGACAACATCAGCTACTGGTCCGACGTACAGGACGGCACCCACTGCGCCACCCGGTCCGAATGGCGCACCCCGCTGCAGCAGAACATCCAGAAGTTCCTGCTGAAGACGGGCAACGCCCCCGCCGTGTTCCGGGTCTCGTCCAAGAAGTCCGGCAATTTGTCGCAGTGGAGAGACTGGGCGACCCCGGTCCTGACCGACTCCAGCCCGTCTCCCAGCCCGTCTCCCAGCCCGAGCCCGAGCTCCTCGCCGAGCCCGCCGGTGAGCCCGAGCCCCTCGCCCAGCGGGAGCCCGAACACCAGCCCGAGCCCGCCGGTGAGCCCGAGCCCCTCGCCGTCCGGCGGGGTGAGCGGCGCGTGCTCGGCGACGTTCCGGCTGGTCAACTCCTGGTCCGGCGGCTGGCAGGGCGAGGTCACGGTGCGCGCGGGGAACTCCGCCGTCAACGGCTGGACCGTGAACTGGACCTGGCCCGGTTCGCAGACCATCAGCCAGATATGGGGAGGCGTACGGTCGGGCTCCGGCTCGAACGTCACGGTGCGCAACGAGTCGTGGAACGGCTCGGTCGCACCGAACGGGAGCACGACCTTCGGCTTCATCGCCGGAGGGTCCTCGGCCACCCCGACGGCCACCTGCACCAGTCCGTGACCACCGGATGATCGGACCCTGATGACCGGGGCCCGCGGCGGCCGCGCCGCGGGCCCTCGGCATGTTCGCGCCGGGCACGACGGCTCGTGATACCGCCGGATCGTCGCCGCCGGAGTCGGCTGACTCCCGCAGCGGGCGCCGCTTCGGTCAGTGACCGAAAATCATGACGATGCCGACGATGACGAAGTGGATGAGCACCGCGAACACCAGGACGCTGGCGAATATCCACTTGGCGGGGCCGTGCTCGAAGTGCTTGCTCTCCTTCATCGGCGGGCGCTGGGCGACGCGGTCGGCGATGCGCTCTTCGAGACTCTTCCTACGGGCCATGACACTTCCTGTGTTCTCGCCGCTGATTAGTGCACTAACAGTTAGTGTACTAATCGTTTAGCATGGCAGTGGAGGTGCACATGAGTGACGTTGGCGACATCGTCGACCCGCTGGCCCTGGAGAACCAGGTCTGCTTCGCCCTGGCGGTCGCCTCACGGTCGGTCATCGGCCTCTATCGGCCCCTGCTCGAACCGATGGGCCTGACCCACCCGCAATATCTGGTGATGCTGGCCCTGTGGCAGTACGCGCCGTTGTCGGTCAAGGACCTCAGCCGGCTGCTGCAGTTGGAGCCGGCCACGCTGTCGCCGTTGCTCAAGCGCCTGGAGACCGCCGGCCTCGTCGAGCGCCGCCGCGCCAGCGACGACGAGCGTTCCCTGGCGATCGTGCTGACAGGCGAGGGACGCGCGCTGCGTCAGCAGGCCGAGAAGGTGCCCGTGGCGATCGTCGAGCGGCTGGGGATGGAGCTGACCGAGCTGCAGAGTCTGCACCAGGCGCTGACCCGGGTGATCGGCGCGGCCAACGGCGCCCACCTCGCCGGACAGCGGTAGAACCCACACCTCGGGGCAGTGGGTGTTGCCGAGTCAGTGAAGTTGTCCGGTCTGGTGTAGGTGATCGAAGATGATCTGGTCGACCGGAGACACGCGGTCGCGGTCGGCGTAGGTCAGCCAGGTGATCTCTTCGATCTCGCTGCTGGGTGTCGGCACTCCAAGGTGGTCGGCGGTGTAGCAGGTCATCCGCACGATGATGCCGTCGGCGTGGCCGTGCGCCTGGGCCTGGTAGGTGCCCACGTGGGTGGCGGTGGCGGGGATGATCGTGATGGAGAGTTCCTCGTCGATCTCGCGGATCAGGGTGTCGAGGTCGGTTTCGCCGGGCTCCCGTTTGCCGCCGGGGATGTAGTAGGCGTTCTTGCCCCGTGATCGGGTGCTGAGGATCTTGCCGTTGTCCAGGTGGATCCAGGCGATCTTGTCGATGGTGTTGTTCACCGGGTGCTCCTGTAGCCGGGCGCGGAGGGATGGGTCAGGCGGCCAGGTCGTCAGGGCGTTCGAGGAGTTTCCCATTGGTGAGGACCGCTCCGGCACGGACGAGGGCGACCACGCGACCACATCGGGTGACCTGGGAAGGTGCCCCCTTCCCGGAAGATCCACTGGTTTCGATCATTGCTCGGGCTCATTCCTGGGGTATGACCCGCTCTCCTTCACCCACGGGCTCCTCGAAGCCCGCCAGGTATGACCGCAGAAGATCCTCAGAGACCGTGACGCGGTTCGGCCCACGCCGGGCGTTGCGCGCCGCGAGCCGCCGGCGCAGAGTCTCCGGGTTCGCTTTCAGGTAGACGAGCTCCCACCGATACCCGTGACTCTCGATCAGAGACTTGTACCGGTCGCGCGTCGCGCGCCGCCAGAAGCTGTAGTCCAGGACCACCCTCCGGCCTGCCCGCATCAGGCGCACAAGCTCCTGCCGTAAGGCCTCCTCGGCACGGGCTTGGTGGTCCTCGTACTCCTTCGGGTCGAGATGGCCGCCGTCGCGCCCGAGTAGTGCCCAGACGGCCTCGTCGATGGACAGCCGGATGTAGCCGCGCTGCTCCAGCTCCTGTGCGTAGGTCGTCTTGCCCGAACCCGCGATGCCGCACATCATCACGACGCGCCGCTCCGTCTCGTCCTGAAGCCGAGGGGCGGGACGCCCTGATCCAAGGTCGTCAGGAATGTCGGCCATGTCCCGACCGTACGTCGCCGGGCTCGGTCTGCCGCCCACCGCGTCAGGCGTTGCCCGCGACGTTCTGGATCGCACGGGCGAGGCGGGCAAGATCGACGCCTTCGAGGTGGTCGAGAAAGTGCCGACGTACGCTGGCCAGGTTGCTCGGCCACGCCTGTTCCAGGCGGGCGAGGCCGGCGTCGGTGAGGACGGCGTTCAACCCGCGGGCGTCGTCGTCGCACCTGACCCGTTCGACCAGGCCCTGCCGCTCCAGGACGGTGACGATGCGGGTCATCCCGCTCAGGGAGAGCTCGCAGGCGACCGCGAGTTCGCCCATCCTCATCCGCCGCTGCGGCGCCTCCGACAACCGCATCAGGGCGGTCCACTCAATGAGCGGCAACTGTTGTTCGCGCACCATGTCGGCGTCGATCGCGCGGGGCAGCGCGTAGATCAGGCGAGGCAGCGCGCGGATCAACGCCTCCTCGTCAGCGGTCAGCGGCTGCGCCGGCGGCACCGGCTGCGATGTGGTCATGGCCACATTCTACTTGCTTCACGAACGAAGTATCCATATTCTTTCTTCGCGAAGCAATCATTTTCTCGCAGGAGTGGAGATCGTCATGACCAGAATCGGGATCATCCTCGGCAGCACCCGGCCCGGACGCAACGGGGAGGCCGTCGCCCGCTGGGTGCACCAGATCGCCGCCCAGCGGACCGACGCGGAGTTCGAGCTCGTCGACCTGCTCGACTACAAACTCCCTCACCTCGATGAGGCGCTGCCGCCGTCGCTGGGCCAGTACACGCAGCCGCACACCAAGGCGTGGGCCGACAAGATCGCCTCGTTCGACGGGTTCGTCATGGTGACGCCGGAATACAACCACTCGACCTCGGGCGCGCTGAAGAACGCCATCGACTTCCTGTACGGCGAGTGGAACAACAAAGCCGTCGGTTTCGTCAGCTACGGCTCGGTCGGCGGCACCCGTGCGGTGGAACACCTGCGCCTGATCGCTGGTGAGCTCCAGATGGCCGACGTGCGGGCCCAGGTGGCGCTGTCGCTCTTCACCGACTTCAGGGAGTTCAGCGTGTTCACGCCCAACGAATTCCAGGTCGAGTCGCTCACCGCGATGTTGGACCAGGTCGTGGCGTGGAGCACGGCACTCGCGCCGATGCGCGCCCGCTGAGTTCGCGCGAAACACAGGGATCAGGAGGAACTCCATGGGAACGCTTGACGGCAAGGTGGTGCTGATCACCGGCACTGCCGGAGGTCAGGGCCGGGTCGCGTCGCTGGTCTTCGCGCGAGAAGGCGCGAAGGTCGTCGGGTGCGACATCCAGGTCGATGCCAACAACGAGACGGTGGAACTCGTCCGTCGCGCCGGAGGTGACATGACGGGCATCGCGCCCATCGACCTCACCGACCCGGAACAGGCGCGGCAGCTGGTCGAGGACGCGATGGCGGCCTACGGCGGGCTCGACGTCGTCTATAACAACGCGGCCATGCCCCGCTTCGGGCCAATGCCCGATTTCTCGGTCGAGGACTGGCGGGTGACCATCGCGGGCGAACTCGACATTCCTTTCTTCGTGTCGAAGTTCGCATGGCCTCACCTGGTCCGGCGGGGTGGCGGCGTCATCATCAACGTCGCGTCCATGGCCGGCATGATCGCCGGTGAGGTTCCCCCGATGGTTGCGCACAGCGCGGCGAACGCCGGGGTCATCGGCATGACCCGGCAATTCGCGCTCGAAGGTGCGCGCCACGGGATCCGCGCGGTGGCGATCAGCCCCGGGCCGGTCCTCACCCCGGCCAGTGACCGCGATCTCGGCGACGACCAAGCGGCCAGGGACGCGATAACCCGCAAGACGCTCCTCAAGCGCTTCGCCCGGCCAGAGGAGATCGTCGAGCTGGCGGCCTTCCTCGCCTCCGACCGGGCGGCGTACATCACGGGCGCCAACTACGCGGCTGACGGCGGCGCGACCGCCTGGTAGCGCCACCGAATCGCTCTGCCGCCCGGCCGCCGGGCGGCAGAGGCATGAGCGGCAGGGGGCGTCGAACCTAGAAGCTCGGGCACGTGACTGTGCGGTGGCGGTTCACGCGTGCACCGCACAGCCCTGAGGTGCCCCTAGCTCCCCATACAGATCACGTAGATGGTGCCGCTGACGCTCTTGCCGTAGAGCCTCCAGCCGACCGCCTTGCCGTTGACGAGGTACGGCGCGTTCGTGGTGATGTTGGGCACGCTCGCACCGCCGCCGGCGATGAAGCCGCCGCCCGTGGCGACCATGTCGTCCGGGCACATGAGCTCGTCGCTGCCGCCGTTGGCCGGCAGGTAGAGGGAGTCCGCTTTGGTGATGACATTGGCGGATCCACCCCCGGAGCCTGCGGGGCCCGCGGGTCCGGCCGGACCCGCGGGACCACGCGCGCCGGTCTCGCCCTTGTCCCCCTTCGGGCCCTGGGGACCCGCGAGGCCGCGCTCGCCCTTGTCGCCCTTCGGACCCTGGGCACCGGTCTCGCCCTTGTCCCCCTTCGGGCCCTGCGGACCGGCGGGACCACGCTCGCCGTCCTTGCCAGGAGCACCGTCCTTGCCGGGCTCACCCTTGGGACCTGTGGCGCCGGTGTCGCCCTTCGGGCCCTGCGGGCCGCGAATGCCCTGGGGGCCGCGCAGCCCCTGGGGACCGGCAGGACCCTGCGGGCCGGCGCCGCCGATGCCCACCGGACCCTGCGGACCGGTCCTGTTCCACGACACCTTGGTCTCGGCCGGCTTGCACGTCGTCGTCGCGTTCACCAGGCGCATATACCGCGTGCTCTTGTTCACACACGCGTACAGCGGCGCGTCACTCGCCGACGAAGCGGTGGCCGCGCCACCGAGGACCAGGAACGACCCGACCAGGGCACCGGCCGTCACGAGGCCGATGCTCCGCCCGCCCGGCAACTTGATAGCCACGGACTTCCCTCTCTGAGGCATTAGGGGCGACTGACGCGCAAGAGGCGCGAGTGATACACGTCCGAGCGGAAGCGGCGGTTGTCCTCCCGTAGATCACGTATGCGCATCACCGCTCCATGTCAGCCGCCTTGGTCAGAAGTCACCCGAACCCGTTGCGGCGGGGATTCACAGGGTCACGACGGTGCCGGTGAGACGGGCCTGTTCGGCGGCCCACACCACACGATGAGTCATCAGGCTCTCGTCCGCGTCCGACCGCAGCAGGCCGGCGTCGCCCGAGGCCACTGCGGCGAGGAAGGCGTCCGTGAGGCCCTCGTCGCCGCCCCCGTGCCCGTCGGCCGCCGACGGGCCCTGAATCTCGGACGTCGCATCATCGGCGTCCACGGTGATCGTCTCCTCGGCGCCGGTGCGGAAGTCGACCAGGCGCAATGTGCGGCCGTCGCCGTCCACGTAGCCGTGCGTCCCGAACAGCCGCGTCCGCCGGTGCTCCATCGGACTGAACGCGCTCATCGTGAACGAGCACGTCGCGCCGTCGTCGAACTCCATCAGGACCTCCTGATGATCTACGACGTCGTTGTCGCACGCGTACACGCACCGCCCGTACGGCCCCGTGCGCAGCGCTTCCCGCACGTCCGCCTCGGTGCGCCCGGGCGTGACGGCCGACAGCGGCCAGAACTCGCTCGACGGATCCCCGAGGCACCCCAGGTAGAGCCGGGGCGCCGAGTAGGGGCACGACGGCTCGATCGGGCAGTCGAGGCACCTGTCGGCGGCCCCGGCGGGCCGGTCCTCGGGACGGAAGTGCGAGAGGGAGCCGAACGACGAGACGCGGGCGGGCGGCCGGCCGAAGAGGTGGACGAGCCAGTCGATGTCGTGGCACGCCTTGGCCAGCAGCATCGGAGCGGAGGTGTCCTGCCGCCGCCAGTGCCCGCGGACGAACGAGTGCGCCTGATGCCACCACCCCACGGGCTCCAGGTGCTGGACGTTGACGAGCCGCCCGATCCGCCCGTCCTCCAGCAGCCCGCGCATCGCCCGCGTGTAGGACGTGTACCGCAGCACGTGGCAGACCGCGAGCATGATGCCGTTGCGCCTGGCCGCGTCGGCGATCCTGGTCGCCTCCTGCTCGGTCGTGGACATCGGCTTCTCCAGGAGAATGTGGTAACCGAGGTCCGCCAGCGCCACCGCCGGTTCGGTGTGCAACCGGTCGTGCGTGGCGACGACCGCCGCGTCGGCGACCCGGCCGCCCGCCGCCAGGTCCTCCCAGCCGGCGTGCGCCCGATCCGGCGCGATCCCGAACTCCTCCACGAAGATGGCACGCCGGAGGGGATCGGGATCGGCCACCGCCACCACGCGGCCGGCGCCCGTGTGGTGCGCGCGGCGCGCGTAGGTCAGCCCTCGCAGGCCTCCGCCGACGACGGCTAAAGTCACCTCAGTCATGGAACCTTCCCCGAATCAATATCATGGAGAGCATCATTATTCGTCCCGGAAAAGTCGACGGCAAGGGGGGCTCGATGGCTGGGGAGCCGAGCGGCGGTGACCTGTCACGGCTCAGGCAGCTCAACTCGCTTGCCGTGATCAAGGCGTTGCAGGGCGGGACGTCGCTCACGCTCACCGAGGTGGCCAAGCACACCGGGCTGTCGCGGGCCTCCACCGAGGACGTGGTCCGCGAGCTGCTGCAGAAGGGCTGGCTGACCGAGGCGGAACCCACCGCGGGCGGCGTGGGCCGCCCGGCCAGGCGCTACCGGTTCAGGGCGGAGGCGGGGCGGGTGCTCGGCATCGACATCGGCGGGCACAACGTCCGCGCGGTCGTCGCCGACCTGGACGGCACCGTGCAGAACACCGCCCGCGTCCCCGTCACGCCCGAGATGGGCCGGGCCGAGCGCCTGGAGGCGGTCGACCGCGCGGTGACCGAGTGCCTGGAAACGGCGGGCCTGACCGGCGGCGACGTGTGGGCCTCGGGCGTCGGCACCACCGGCCTGGTGGACGGCGTCGGCAGGGTGGTGCTCTCGGAGGCGCTGCCCGAGTGGACCGGAGTCGATCTGGCCGCCCACGTGCGCCGGCTCGCTCCCGCCCCGGTGCTCGTCGAGAACGACAGCAGGCTCGCCGCGCTGGCCGAGTGCTGGCGCGGCGTGGCGCGCTACGCCAAGGACATGGTGTTCCTGCTGGCCGGCCTGCGTACGGGCGCGGGCCTGGTCATCGACGGCAAGCTGCACAAGGGGTTCGCCAACGCCTCGGGCGAGATCGGCGCGCTGCCGGTGCTCGGCTGGATCCGCGCGCAGGAGCACCTGAGCGGCGCCAGCGGCGAGGCGGGCGACGTGTTCGCCGCGGCCAGGGCCGGCGACAGGGCCGCGGCCGCGGCCGTGCGCCGCTACGTCAGGGATCTGGCGCTCGGCACGTCCGCGCTGGTCCTGGCGCTCGACCCGCAGATGGTCGTGGTCGGCGGCGGCTTCTCGCGCTCGGCCGACGTGCTCATCGATCCGCTCAGGCGCGAGCTCGACCGCTGGTGCATCCGCACCCCCGAGGTGCGCATGTCGGCGCTCGGCGAGGAGGGCGTGGTGCTCGGCGCCGTACGGCTGGCCCTCGACGACGTCGAGGACCGCGTGCTCGACGGCCGCACCCCGCTCTTGAGTCAGCCGTGAGCTCGTGAGCCGCCCCTAACCTCGTGAGCCATCTGTAACACAGCCACCCTTGAACAAAATTTCACAGGACTCCATGATTACTCCCACGTTCTAGGAGAGGACCGGGAGATGTGGAAGTCGGCACGACGCGGTGCTGCGCTCCTCTGCGCGGCGCTGCTCGCCTCCGCGTGCGGGGGCGGTGAGCAGGCCGGCTCCGGCGCGCAGTCGCAGGAGAAGGTGACGCTGTCCTACGGAGTCTGGGACGCGACCCAGCAGAGCGCGATGCAGGAGCTGGCGGCGGAGTTCACCAGGACGCATCCGAACATCGCCGTCGACGTCCAGCTGACGCCGTGGGCCGACTACTGGACCAAGCTCAAGGCCGCGGCGAGCGGCGGGGCGGCGCCCGACGTCTTCTGGATGAACGGCCCCAACTTCCAGCTCTACGCCTCCAACGGCGTGATCAAGCCGATCGAGGAGCAGGTCGACACGTCGGTCTACCCCAAGGCGCTGGTCGACCTCTACACGTACGACGGCAAGCTGTACGGCCTGCCGAAGGACATGGACACGGTCGGCGTCTGGTACAACAAGACGCTCTTCGACGCCGCCAAGGTGAAATACCCGGCCGACGGCTGGACCTGGGCCGACTTCAAGGAGGCGGCCGCCAAGCTCACCGACCCGGACAAGGGCGTCTACGCCATCGGAGCCGAGCTCACGAGTTTCCAGGAATACCAGTACAACACCATCTACCAGGCCGGCGGCTACGTGATCTCTCCGGACGGCGGGAAGTCCGGCTACGACGACCCCAAGACCATCGAGGGCCTGAAGTTCTGGACGGACCTGATCGCCGCCAGGCAGTCGCCGGACCTCAAGACCATGACCGACACCGCTCCGCTCCAGCTCTTCGAGGCCGGCAAACTGGCGATGTACTGGGGCGGCTCCTGGGACGTGGCCGAGTTCACCAAGAACGACTACACCAAGGACAAGGTGGACGTCGCCCCGCTGCCGAAGGGTGAGAAGCAGGCCACGATCATCCACGGCGTCGCCAACGTGATGTCGGCCAAGACCGAGCACCCGGCGCAGGCGTGGGAGTTCGTCAGGTTCCTCGGCTCCAAGCCGGCCGCCGACATCCTCGGCAAGAAGGGCCCGATCCCGGCCTACAACGGCACCCAGAGCGCCTGGGTGGGCGCCCATCCCGAGCTGAAGCTGCAGGTCTTCCTCGACGCCGTCGCGTACGCGGTGCCGTACCCCGTCTCCAAGAACACCGCGGCCTGGCAGGAGGCGGAGCTCACCAACCTCACCAAGGCGTGGACCGGTGAGGTGCCCATCGAGAAGGCGGCCGCGGACCTGGCGGCCGGCATGAACGACCTGCTGGCCAAGGAGTGACGTGACCACCACCGCCGGATCGCGGGCCGTACGGGCGGCCCGGGTGGAGAAGGCGCGGCGGCCCCGCGCCGAGGCGCTGTGGGGGTATGCGTTCATCGCCCCCACAGGCCTCGGCCTGGCCGTCTTCTACCTGTGGCCCGTCCTGCAGACCGCCTACTTCTCCTTCACGGAGTGGGGGGCGTTCGGCGGGCACACCTGGACGGGGCTCGACAACTACACCCGGCTCCTCGGCGATCCCGAGGTGGGGCGGGCGATGCTCAACACGCTCGCGTACACCGCCCTCGGCCTGATCGGGATCCCGCTCGCGATCGTGTTCGCGGCGCTGCTCAACCGGCCGGGGCTGCGGGGCGTGAGCGTGTACCGCACCGCGTTCTTCCTGCCCGTGGTCACCATGCCGGTCGCGGTCGCGATGCTCTGGCGCTGGCTCTACAACGGCGACTACGGCCTGGTCAACCAGGTGCTCGCGACGGTCGGCAGCGACGGGCCCAACTGGATCGCCGATCCGGCCACGGCGATGTACGCGCTGGTCGTCGTGGGCATCTGGAGCAGCATCGGCTACAACCTGATCATCTTCCTGGCCGGCATGCAGGCCATCCCGAAGGAGCTGTACGAGGCGGCCTCCCTCGACGGGGCGGGGCGGGTCAGGCAGTTCTTCTCGATCACGCTGCCGATGTTGTCGCCGACCGCGTTCTTCGTCTCGATCGTCTCGGTGATCGGCTCGCTGCAGCTTTTCGACCTCGTCTTCGTGATGACCGGGTCGGGCCAGTCGGCGCGGGCCAACCCGGCGTACGGGCGGCTCCAGACCGTGGTGCAGCTCTTCTACGAGCGGGCCTTCGTCACCAACGACCGCGGCTACGCGGCCGCCATTGTGATCGCGCTGCTCGTGCTCATCGCGGGGCTGACGATCCTGCAGTTCCGGCTCCAGCGGAGGTGGGTGCACTATGTCTGACCACCGCATGTCTGACCACCGCATGTCTGACCACCGCATGTCTGACCACCGCATGTCTGAGCGCCGGGCCTTCGGCGTGCACGCTGTGCTCGTCGCGGCGTCGCTGGCGATGGTGGCGCCGTTCGTGTGGCAGGTCATCACCTCGCTCAAGACGCTCAGCAGCGCCACCCGGGTGCCGCCGACGTTCCTGCCGGAAGGCCGCTGGGACAACTACGCCAAGGTCTTCGACCTGCTGCCGTTCGGCGACCAGTTCGTCAACACGGTCGTCATGGCGGCGGGACGGGTCGCCGGGCAGGTGCTGTTCTGCTCGATGGCCGCCTACGCCTTCGCCCGGCTGCGCTTCCCCGGCAGGAACGTGCTGTTCGGGGTGTTCCTGTCGGTCCTCATGGTGCCGCCGCAGCTCTTCGTGATCCCGCAGTATCAGATCATGTCCTCGCTCGGGTGGCTCAACAGCCTCCAGGCGATCACCGTGCCCGGCTTGTTCAGCGCGTTCGGGGTGTTCCTGCTGCGGCAGTTCTTCCTCGGGCTGCCGCGCGAGCTGGAGGAGGCGGCCCGGCTCGACGGCGCGGGCCCGGTCAGGATCTACTGGTCGATCATGTTGCCGCTGGCCAGACCGGGGCTGGTGGCGCTGTCCGTGCTCGTGCTCCTGTGGGCGTGGAACGACCTGTTCTGGCCGCTGGTGGTCAACACCGATCCGGAGAAGATGACGCTGTCGGCGGGGCTGGCCTCGCTGCAGGGCCAGTATCAGACCGACTACCCGGTCCTCATGGCCGGCTCCCTGATCGCCTCGCTTCCCGTGATCGCCGTCTTCGTGTTCCTGCAGCGACAGTTCATCCAGGGCATCGCCCACACCGGCAGCAAGGGCTGACCCATCGCTCCGGCCGCGGAGCGCGCGGCCACCCCTGAGACGGCCGAGGGCTCCTGCTCGGGACCGGGACGGCTACGCCCGGGGCCGGCGGGCCGTGAAGTCGTTCGCGATGGCGTCGAACGTGGACCACCGGACGCCCTCGTGCTTGTTGATGTGCTCGATGAGGCGCTCCAGCATGAGCAGAACCTGCGGGCGGCCCGAGACGTCCGGGTGGATCGTCATGGTGAAGACGGCGTACTCTGACTCGCGGTAGACCCAGTCGAACTGGTCGCGCCACATCTCCTCGATGTCGCGAGGGTTGACGAAGCCGTGGCTGTTCGGGCTGGTCTTGATGAACATCATCGGCGGCAGGTCGTCGAGGTACCAGCTCGCCGGGATCTCGACGAGGTCGGTCTCGTGCCCGCGCACGAGCGGCTTCATCCACTCGCGGGCGTCCCTGTCGTAGTCGATCTTCGGCCAGGTGTCGCCCACGCGCACGTAGTACGGCTCGAAGTCGCGGTGCATGAGCGAGTGGTCGTACTTGATGCCGCGTTCGAGCAGCAGCTCGTTGGTGACCGGCGAGAACTCCCACCACGGCGCGTCGTACCCCGTCGGGCGCCGGCCGGTGCGCGTCTCGATGAGGTCGATGCAGTAGTCGAGAACGGTGGACTCCTGCTCGCGGCTCATCGCGATCGGGTTCTCGTGGCTGTACCCGTGCACGCCGATCTCGTGTCCGGCGGCCACGACCTGGTCGAACTGCTCGGGAAAGGTCTCGATGGAGTGACCCGGCCAGAACCAGGTCGACGGCAGGTCGTACTTCTTCATCAGGGCGTTGAGCCGCGGCACGCCCACCTCGCCGGCGAACAGACCACGCGAGATGTCGTCCGGGGAGTCCTCACCGCCGTAGGAGCCGAGCCAGCCGCCGACCGCGTCGACGTCGATCCCGAACGCTACGAAGATTTCCTTGGCCACAGCACGTCCTCTCTTCTAGAGGTCCACCCCGCCGCCGTTCCCGTACGTGGGCACGACCGGCCCCTCGGCCACCCGCGTGGACAGCCCTACGACCGTTCCCGCGGACACCGCCTCGGTAATCCACTCCAGCAGGGCGTGGTCGGCGTTGCCGACGCCGGTCCCGCTCGACGCTCCGGTGATCGCGCCGGGTCGAGTGAACACGTCGGTTACTCTCCGTAGCCGGGTGGCGGAAAATCGCTCGCTCTCCAGTGACGCCCTGCGGCAGCATGTCCACGGCGATGTCGGCGTTCGGGGAGGGCTGATGGCTGTGCTCGGGGCGGTCGATGGCGCTGGAAACGGCCCATCCGTACGAAAATCGGCGGTTCTGCTGGTGCTGCGCTATTACTGCGGCGAGCTGAGGCGCCAATGGCGGGTCGCGGTGCCCGCGCTGACGTTGCCGGCCTTGGGGAACATCTGCCTGTTCTACCTGGCGCCGCTGGCGGTGGCCGCGCTCGTGGGGCACCTGTCCGGCGGCGGGGACGGCACCGTCGACGCGCTGCTGCCGTACGTGCTCGGCTTCGGCGCGATGCTGCTGACGGGCGAGGCGCTGTGGCGGGTGGGGCTGCACTTCCTGAACCGCACCGACGCCCGGGGCATCGAGCGGCTCGGCGTGGTGGGCATGGACGAGCTGCTGGCCAAGGACACCGCGTTCTTCCACGACAACTTCGCCGGCTCGCTCACCAAGCGGGTGATCGGCTTCTCCTCCAGGTTCGAGGAATTCGCCGACACGCTCACATTCTCGATCATGGCCAAGCTGATGCCCTTGGCCTTCGCCTCGGTGGTGCTGTGGCGATATCACCCGCTGCTGGTCCTCGTTCTCGTGGGTCTCATCATCGTCACCGGCGTTCTCGTCGCCCCGCTCATCCGCCGCCGCCAGGCGCTGGTCGACGAACGCGAGGCCGCCAGAGTGCTGGTGTCGGGCCACGTCGCCGACGTGCTGACCAACATGGAGACGGTCCGCGCGTTCGCCGCCGAGGACCGCGAAGCCGCCGAACATCGGGTGAGGATCGCCGAGCAGCGCAGGTTGTCCCTCCGCTCCTGGGATTACGGCAACCTCCGGGTGGACACCGTCGTGGCCCCGCTGTCGGTGCTCACCAGCGCCGTGGGCCTGCTCCTCGCCGTGGCGCTCCGCGGCGGCCTCGGTGTGGAGGCCATCGTGGTGACGTTCACCTACTACACGAACACGATCAACATCATGTTCGAGTTCAACCAGATCTACCGGCGCATCGAGAGCGTGCTCACCGAAGCGGCCCAGTTCACCGAGCTGCTCCTCGTGCCGCCGACCGTGGTGGATCCGGTCGATCCGCAGCCCCTGCGCCCGGCCGACGCGAGCGTCCGCTTCGAGCGGGTGAGGTTCGGGTACGCCGGCGGCCCGCCCCTGTTCGACCACCTGGACCTGGACATCCCCAGCGGCGCCAAGATCGGGCTGGTCGGCCAGTCCGGCGGCGGCAAGAGCACGCTCACCCGGCTGTTGCTGCGGCTCATGGACGTGGACGGCGGCAGGATCCTGATCGGCGGCCAGGACATCGCCCGGCTGCGTCAGGCCGACCTGCGCAGCCTCATCGCCTACGTCCCTCAGGAACCCGCCATGTTCCACCGGTCCGTGCGCGACAACCTCGCGTTCGCCCGGCCGGGCGCCACCGACGCCGAGATCCTCCGCGCGGCGCGCGCGGCGCACGTCACGGAGTTCGTGGAGGCCCTGCCGGACGGGTTCGACACCCTGGTCGGCGAGCGCGGCGTCAAGCTCTCCGGCGGCCAGCGGCAACGCATCGCGCTCGCGCGCGCCATCCTGCGCGACGCCCCCATCCTGCTGCTGGACGAGGCGACCAGCGCGCTGGACTCCGAAAGCGAGATCCTCGTCCAGGAAGCCTTGTGGCGCCTGATGCAGGACCGGACCGCACTCGTGGTCGCGCACCGCCTGAGCACCGTCGTCCGCATGGACCGGCTTGTCGTGCTCAACCGGGGACACATCGTGGAGCAGGGCACCCACGGCGAGTTGCTGCAGGCCGAAGGCCCCTACGCCAGGCTCTGGCACCACCAGTCCGGGGGCTTCCTCATCGAGGACGACGCCCCGGACGCACTCCACCGTTGACCGGAGCCCGGGGCCGGCAGCGCGGATTCCACGACCCCGCGGGGTCGCGCGGCGCGCCGTAAGGCGGAGCGGCCGAACCGGTCACGGGAGCGGTACGGTGGTCGACTCCCGGACCACGAGCCGGCAGGGGTGGGCGTGGCGGCCGGGGGAGGGGGAGCCGTTGATGGCGGCCAGGAGCATCTCCGCCGCCGACCGTCCGAGCCCCTCGAGGTTCAGATCGATGCTGGTCAGCGGCGGCTGGCAGGCTTCGGTCATGACGTCCCAGTTGTCGAAGCCGATGAGGGCGACGTCCTGGGGGACCCGGCGGCCGGCGGCCCGCAGCGCGTCGCAGACGCCCCGGGCGATCTGGTCGCTGCCGCAGAAGACGGCGTCGAACTCGGTCCGGCCGGCCAGGAGGATGCCGACGGCTTGGCGGCCCCACACCTCACTCCATCCGCCGAACAGGGGCGGAGCGACCAGGGACAGCCCGTCCTCGGTGAGCCGCTCGGTGGCCGCGGCCGCGCGTACCCGTGCGGAGTTGTGGTGCTCGGGTCCCGTGATGTGGGCGATCCGGGTGCGCCCGACGGCCAGGAGGTGCTCGACCGCCTTGCGGGCGCCGCCCGCCTCGTCCGGGACCACCGAGCAGTCGCCGGGGTCGGCCGAGCTGATGAAGGCGTAGACCACGGGCACGGGCAGGTTGGCGCCGATGGGCGCCCGTGCCTCGGTGCGCCGGCCGGTCACGATCACGCCGTCGACCCGGCGGCTGAGGAGGGTCTTGACGTAGTACTGCTCGCGGATGGGATCGTCGCGCCCGTCACAGAGGAAGACCGACATCTCCCCGGCGCCCAGCGCGTCCTCCGCGCCCATCAGCACGGGGATGCTGAACCGCCCGATCGTGTCCGTCGTGATCATGCCGACCGTGTAGGTGCGGCCAGAGTGCAGGCTCCGGGCACCCGCGTTCGCCTCGAAGCTGAGCTGCCGGGCCGCCTCCCGGACGCGCATGCGGGTCTCCTCCCGCAGCGATCCGCGTCCGTTGAGCGCCTTGGAGGCCGTGCCCACCGACACCCCGGCCAGCGCCGCGACGTCGGCGATCGTGGCATGACGCTCCAGCTTTCCCACGTTTCCTCCACTTTCCTAGGGGGTTGCCTGAGTCCCACTCTATAGGCCGTACGTGCGACTCCGAAGCCCCTGTAACAAGGCGGAAACGGGCTATTGACGGTCTGGAAGCCGGTTGGATACCGTGACGGCAATCGTTTTCCTAGTTTCCTACTGCAGGCGACACGCCCCTGGCTTCTCGCTTCGCAGTCACCAGGGCGGTCCGCCTCGGCGGACTTCCCGCGTCCCTCGCCGTGAGCGGGAAACTCCTCGGCGGCGTGAAGGACGTCCGCTGCTCCACGAAAGATGAGGCATGACTGAGCAGAAGTTGTCAGACACCTCTGCCGCTCCCAGCGTCCGGACGATGCGGGCGTCGGCCCCGTTCGACCTCCACGGTTCCGCGGGGCCGGTCGCTCCGGGGCCCGGGGCGGTCGCCGCGCTGCGGCCGCTGAACCCGGACCAGGCCCGTCTCGACACGGGAGGCCTGCTGGGGCGGTGGCAGCGGCGCAACGCCGAGGACACGCTGCCGCACTGCGTGGACAACCTGCACCACGCCGGGAACATCGGCAACCTCCGAGCCGCCGCGGGCGAGTCGGATGAGGCGTTCGCCGGCATGTGGTTCGCCGACTCCGACGTGCACAAGACGTTGGAGGCCGCGGCCTGGGAGCTGGGCACCTCGTCCGGCGACGAGGCGCTGCGGTCGTTCGTGGAGGACACGGTCGCGTTGCTCGCCCGCGCCCAGCAGGCGGACGGCTACCTCAACTCCTACTTCACCGTCGTCGCGCCGGACGAGCGGTGGCGCAAGCCGGACTGGAGCCACGAGCTCTACTGCGCCGGCCATCTCTTCCAGGCGGCGGTGGCGGCGGCCCGCACCGGTGTGAGCCCCGCGCTGGTGGCCGTGGCCCGGCGGTTCGCGGACCTGCTGGTGGAGCGGTTCGGCCCGGGCGGTGTCGAGGAGGTCTGCGGGCATCCGGAGATCGAGACCGCGCTCGCCGAGCTGTACCGCCTGACCGGCCACCGGCCCTATCTGGACCTGGCGCGCCGGTTCCTCGACCTGCGCGGACGGGGGCTGCTCGGGCACGGGCGGTTCGGGCCCGCCTACTATCAGGACCACGTGCCCGTACGGGAAGCCCGCGAGGTCACCGGCCACGCCGTACGCCAGCTCTACCTGCTGGCCGGGATGGTCGACGTGGGCGTGGAGACGGGCGACCACGTGCTGCTGGACGCGGCCGAGCGACTGTGGGAGGACGCCGTCCACCGGCGCTCCTACGTGACCGGCGCGCACGGCTCGCGCCACCGCGAGGAGGCGTACGGCGACCCGTACGAGCTGCCGCCCGACCGGGCCTACGCCGAGACCTGCGCGGCGATCGCGAGCGTCCACGCGAACTGGCGGCTGCTGCTGGCCACCGGCCGGGCCCGCTACGCCGACGAGATGGAGCGGGCGCTGTACAACGCGGTCGCCGCCGCCGTGTCGTCCGACGGCAGGCACTTCTTCTACTCCAACCCCCTGCAGTTGCGCACGGGACACGCGAGCTCGGGTGAGGAGGCGGCGTCGCGCCGGCTGCCCTGGTACTCGTGCGCCTGCTGCCCGCCCAACATCGCCCGGCTGATGGCCTCGCTGCACGGCTATCTGGCCACCGCCCACGACGACGGCCTGCAGATCCACCTGTACGCCTCGGGCAGCGTGAACGCCGAGGTCGCGGGCGCCGCCGTACGGGTGGACGTGCGCACCGAATACCCCTGGCAGGGCCGGATCGAGCTGACCGTGACCTCCGAGACCGCCGCCACCTGGACGCTCGCGCTGCGGGTGCCGGCCTGGTGCGACGCGTACACGGTCCGTATCGACGGCGGCCCGGTGATGGCCCCCGCACGGGACGGCTACATCCGGCTCACCCGGGCCTGGGCGCCGGGCACGACGGTCGTCCTCGATCTGGAGATGCCGGTCCGGCAGGTGAGCGCGCATCCGCGAGTGGACGCGGTGCGGGGCTGCGTCGCCCTGGCGCGCGGCCCGCTCGTGTACTGCCTGGAGCAGGCCGACCTGCCGCCCGGCACGGTCCTGGAGGACGTGCGGCTGGACCCTGCCGTCCCTGCCGTCCCTGCCGTCCCTGCGGTCGCCGCCGCTCCGATCACATCAGGTCACCGGGAGGACCTGCCGGACATCCCGGTCGTGATCAACGCGGGCGGGCTGGTCGCCCACGCCGGCGACTCGCTGTACGCCACCGGGATCAGGCGGGAGCGGCCGGGCACGTCGTTCACGCTCACGGCGGTGCCGTACTTCCTGTGGGGCAACCGGAGCGAGGGCCCGATGCGGGTCTGGATCCCGGTCGCCGCCACGGAATGACCTCGCGGGCCGCAGCGTACGGCCCGCGTCGACAGAGGGACCGCTCGCGGCGCGCGCCGCCGAATTCGGGGCGGGCGGTCCCGGCTTCACCTCCTCTCCACCCCCCACCTGAGCACAGAAAGAGCGAGGTAAGTAGATGCGCAGACCCCGACGCGCGACCCTGTTGTCCGCGCTGGCCGTGTCGCTGGCCGTGTCACTGACCGGGGCGCTCGTCCCACTGGCGCCCGCCGAGGCGGCGGGCGCCACCCTGACGGTGAACGTGGCGCAGCCCTTCCGGCCCGTCACCCACGTCGCGGCCGGCGGTCTGTACGGCCTGGCGGAAAACAGCCGCCCGGCCGACTCCGCGCTGCTGCCGCTGAAGGTCAACTCGCTGACGCAGCCCGCCCCCGGCGTGGGGCAGAGGCCCAACGGCCAGCCACCCGGCGGCGACTCGCTGCTCGTTGCACCGCAGGCCATCCGTGTCGGGGCCGGGGAGTTCGTCCGGATGCCGGACATCTATCCGAACTTCCCCTATCAGTGGGTGAGCTGGGACGACTGGCTGGCCAAGGTGAACACGATGGTCCGGGCCAGGCTCAACGCGACCTCGGTGACCAACGTCATCGGCTGGGAGCTGTGGAACGAGCCCGACTGGACGTGGAACACCTCCGCCGCCGGGTCGTTCAACGACGGCTGGACGCGCACCTACCGGGCCGTGCGGGCACTGGACGCCACGACGCCGATCGTCGGCCCGAGCATCGCCTACTACAACCGCTCCTGGTTGTCGTCGTTCCTGAGCAGCGCCAAGGCCGCGGGCACACTGCCCGACATCATCTGCTGGCACGAGCTGGGCGACCCCACCGCCATCGCCGCGCACATCGCCGACTACCGCTCCCTGGAGTCCTCGCTCGGCATCAGCCCCCGCCGCATCGCGATCAACGAGTACGCGGCCACCAGTGAGGTGGACGTCCCCGGCCGCATCGCCAGCTACGTGGCCAAGTTCGAGCGCGCCGGCGTCGAGATGGCGCACCGGGCGTTCTGGTACGAATACGGCACCATGAACGGGCTTGTCGTCAACAACAGCCAGCCCACCGGCACCTGGTGGCTGTACAAGTGGTACGGCGACATGGCCGGCCGCATGGTCACCACCACCCCGGCCACCCAGACCGGGCTGGACGGTTTCGCCTCCTACGACTCCACCCGGAAGATCGTCAACGTGGTCTTCGGCAACGAGCCGGGCACCAACACGGTCCGCGTCACCGGCATCGGCGCGCTGGGCTCCTCGGTCCGGGTGACCCTGCAGTCGACCCCCGCGAACGGCCGGTTCACCGCCGTGACCGCGCCCACGACCATCTCCACGAGCACGTACGCCGTGAGCAACGGGCAGATCGACGTGTCGGTGCCGAACATGTCGGCGACCAGCGCCTACAACCTGGTGATCCAGCCGGTCAGCGGTGTGCCGTCCTACCAGCAGCGCTATGAGGCGGAGAACGCGGCCGTCTTCCGCGCCCAGCGGCTGACCGGCTCCAGCGCGTCCGAGGGCGGCTACGTCGGGCGCATCGACAACAACAACGGTGATCACAACACGGACAGCTACGTCGACTTCGTGGTGAACGTGCCCACCGCCCGGGCGTACACGATGACCATCGGCTACGCCAACGCCACCGGGGCGACCGCCACGCAGGGGCTGGCGTACAACGGCGGCGCCTGGACGACGGTCAGCTATCCGCCCACCGCCGCCTGGGGCCAGTTCGGCGCCACGGTCAGCACCACGGTGAACCTGCGGGCGGGCTACAACATGATCCGCCTGGCCAAGGGGTCCCCCTCCTTCGGCGGCGGAACCGGCTATGCCGAGCTGGACTACATCCAGCTCACCTGAACCAACCTGAGCCGCCGCGCGGGTTCGCGCCCTGACCGCGTGGACCCGCGCCGGTGAACGAGATGACAGCGGCCGGACGCCGGCCGTCGAAAGGAAGAACGATATGAAGAGCCTCGACAGGGGCCGGCGCGTCGCCGGCCTGGGCCTGGTGGTCCTCGCCGTCGCGGGCGGTCTCACCGCGTGCTCCGGGTCGTCCGGCGACGGCGACGGCGCCTCCTCGGCGGGCGCGAGCCAGGCCGCCGGGGGCGGGACCTACACGATCTGGGACCCCTACCCGCAGTTCGACGACTCCTCCGACTGGGTGAAGCTGCTCACGCAGTGCGGGACGCAGGCCGGGGTGACCGTCAAGCGGACCGGCTACGACACCACCGACCTGACCAACAAGGCGCTGCTGGCGGCCCAGCAGGGCAACTCGCCGGACGTGCTGATCGTGGACAACCCGGTCGTCTCGACGCTGGCGGAGGCGGGGGTGCTCACCTCGACCGACGAGACGAAGATCGACACCTCGACCGTCTCGCCGAACCTGCTCGCGGCGGGCCAGCTCGGCGGCAAGACGTACGGCATCCCGATCGGGGCCAACACCCTCGCCCTCTACTACAACAAGGCGGTGTTGAAGAAGGCCGGCGTGGACGCGGCCGCGGTGAAGGACTGGGCGTCGCTGACCGCGGCGCTGGAGAAGGTGAAGGCGGCGGGCAAGAAGGGCATCACGTTCTCGGCCATCGGCACCGAGGAGGGCAGCTTCCAGTTCCTGCCCTGGTTCTGGGGCTCCGGCGCGAACCTCACGAAGCTCGACTCCGCGGAGGGTGTGGCGGCGCTGTCGCTGTGGACCGACTGGGTGAAGAAGGGCTACGCCCCCACCTCCGTCATCAACAACACCCAGACCACGAGCTGGCAGGAGTTCGCGACCGGGGACTTCGCCTTCGGCGAGAACGGCACCTGGCAGCTCGCCAACGCCAAGAAGACCGGCTTCGACTACGGCATCATCCCGATCCCCGCCAAGGATGGCGGCACCGCCCCCGCCCCGACCGGCGGCGAGTTCGTCACCCTTCCCGTGCAGAAGGACGCCGCCCGCTACGTCGCCTCCCAGAAGCTGGTGACGTGCCTGGCCAGCACCGGCAACTCCTACACCACCGACACCACGCTGTCGTACATCGCGCCGACCGAGGAGGTGCAGACCAAGCAGGTCGAGCAGAACGCCGAGCTGAAGGTGTGGGTGGAGGCGGTCAAGGCCGCCAAGGGCCGCACCAGCGACAACCTCGGCACGAAGTACCCGAAGATCTCCGAGCCCATGTGGAAGGCGATGCAGGCCGCGCTGAGCGGGTCGCAGCCGCCGCAGGAGGCCTTGACGGCAGCCCAGGCCACGGCGGCGAGCGCCGTCCAGTAGCGTCCGGGCCCGGGGCGTCGTCTCCGGGCCCGCCTCTGGTCGTCCAGATGAAGGAAAGCATGAAACACGCAACACAGACGCCGGCCCCGCCGACCGCGGCGGGCCGGCGGGAGCGGGCCCCGGCGTCACGGGCCGGAGGCGGCCGCCGCGCACCCGCACGGCGATCGGGTCAGTGGGCCGCGTGGGCGTTCCTCGCGCCGGTGGTGGTCTACCTGCTCGCGTTCTACGTCTATCCGCTGTACCGCAACGTCGACCTGAGCCTGCGGAACTACACGGTGCGGTCGTTCGTGCAGGGGGACGCGCCGTTCACGGGGCTCGCCAACTACGCGAAGGTCGTCCGCGACGCCACCTTCGGGCCGGCGCTGTGGCACACGGTGGTGTTCACCGCGGTGTCGCTGGCCTTCCAGTTCACCATCGGGCTCGCCCTGGCCGTGTTCTTCACCCGGAACTTCCGGCTGTCGGCGACCCTGCGCGCGCTGTTCCTGGTGCCGTGGCTGCTGCCGCTGATCGTGTCGTCCTCGACCTGGTCGTGGATGCTCAACAGCGAGTCGGGCGTGGTCAACGCGGTGCTCGCGGCGGTGGGGATCGACCCGGTCAACTGGCTGACGTCCCCGGACTGGTCGCTGTGGTCGGTGACCATCGCCAACATCTGGATCGGGATCCCGTTCAACCTCGTCGTGCTGTACAGCGGCCTGCAGGCGATCCCCTCCCACATCCACGAGGCGGCGGCCCTGGACGGGGCGACCGGCTGGCAGCGGTTCTGGCGGGTGACGTTCCCGCTGCTGCGGCCGGTCTCGGCGATCACGCTGCTGCTCGGGCTGGTCTACACGCTGAAGGTGTTCGACATCATCTGGATCATGACGAAGGGCGGGCCGAGCGACGCGTCCACGACGCTGGCCACCTGGTCCTACCGGCTGGGCTTCGGCAACCTGCTGCCCTCCTTCGGGCCCGGCGCGGCGGTCGGCAACCTGCTGATCGTGATCGCGCTGGTCTTCGGCCTCGTCTACATCCGCGTGCAGCGACGGCAGGGGGCGGCATGACGCAGACCCGGCGCACCTGGTGGCGGACCGGCCTGGGCGTGGTGTTCACCGCGCTCATGCTGTTCCCGGTCTACTGGATGATCAACGTGTCGTTCACCCGCGACCAGGACATGCGCAAGTCGCCGCCGTACTGGTTCCCCGTCCACGGGACGCTGGAGGGGTACCGCGCGGTGCTGGAGCAGCAGGGGCCCTACCTCGCCACCAGCCTCGTGGTGGGGCTGGGCACCGTGGCCCTGACGCTGGTGATCGCGGCGCCCGCGGCCTACTCGCTGGCCAAGCTGCGCCCGCGCGGCGGCGGGGTGCTGAGCTTCGTGCTGCTGATCGCGCAGATGATCCCCGGCGTGATCATGGCGATGGGGTTCTACGCGATCTATCTGAGCACCGGAGTGCTGAACACCGTGCCGGGGCTGATCGTGGCCGACTCCACGCTGGCGGTGCCGTTCGCGGTGCTGATCTTCACCGCGTTCATGTCCGGCATTCCCGAGGAGCTGATGCAGGCGGCCCGGGTGGACGGTGCGGGTGCATTCCGCACGTTCTGGTCGGTCGTGCTGCCGGTCAGCCGCAACTCGGTCATCACCGTGTCGCTGTTCGCGTTCCTGTGGGCCTGGTCGGACTTCGTCTTCGCCTCCACCCTCGACCAGGGCGGCGGCCACCAGCCGATCACGCTGGGGATCTACCACTACATCGGCAACAACAACCAGGAGTGGAACGCCATCATGGCCACCGCCGTGGTCGCCTCCATCCCGGCCACCGTGCTGCTCGTCATCGCCCAGCGTTACGTCGCCGCGGGCGTCACCGCCGGCGCCGTCAAGGACTGAGGACTCTGGTGCGGGTATGGATCCCGCTCGCACCACAGGAGCGCTGACAGGGGCCACGGATCGTCCGTCGCCTCTGTACGCACCACACGTCAGGGGATCCCGGGCCGGCCCCTGCCGTCCCGCCCCTCGGAGGAAGCGCCCCGCATACCCAAGAACGCCGTCATCTGCGGCGCTCCTGAATGTTAGCGCTAACATCTCGTGCCGACGGCACCGGCCCGGGAGCCCTTCGAGACGACGCACAACGGATGTGAACGCCCCCTCGTTCACGCAACGCAAAGGAGTAGCACCCATGTCTCGAACGGCATCCTCCTCGGGAGGTGCTTCAGCCCCGCGCCGTGGCCGCGACCGGGTCCGGGGCGCGTCCCGCCGCGTGGGGGCCCTGGTGGCCGCGCTCACGAGTGCGGCCGCGGGAGCCGCCCTCTCCGCCGCGCCCGCGTCCGCGGCCGCGGCGCCGGTCCCCGCGTCCACGCTCGTGGTGAAGGCCGACCAGCCTTTCCGCCCGGTCACGCATGTCGCGACGGGGTCCCTGTACGGCCTCGCCGACGACGCGACGCCCTCCGACGCCCTGGTCAAGGCCATCAAGCCGAACACCTTCGTCCAGATGGCCGTGGGCGGCAAGCAGCAGGCCAAGGGCGACGTGCTGGTGGTCGCCGACAAGGCGGCCAGAGCGGGCGCGAAGGTCGTGAACCGCCTGTCGGACTACTACGCGGGCTGGCCGTACAAGTTCAGCTGGGACACCTGGCCGGGCGTGGTGGAGCAGCAGGTCAAGGCCGTCCAGGCGTCCGGAGCGACGAACATGGCGGCGTACGAGCTGTGGAACGAGTCGGACAACACCTGGCTCTCGTCCAACGGCACCTACGAGGACTTCTGGACGAAGACCTTCCGTCAGGTGCGATCGCTCGACCCGACCACGCCGATCCAGGGCCCGAGCTTCTCCGACAACATCAACGACATGGAGAAGTTCCTGAGGAACGCGGTCGAGACCGACACGGTCCCCGACATCCTCGCCTGGCACGAACTGATCAACTCGGGCAAGATCGTGGGTGACCTCGCCAAGGTCAACGCCATCATGAAGGACCTCGGCATCAGTCCGCGCCCGATCGCGATCGAGGAGTACGCGGCGCCCTCCGAGGTCGGCATCCCGGGCGCCCTGGTGGGGTACATCGCGAAGTTCGAGCGATACGGCATCCACGACGCCGAGCTCGCGTTCTGGAACGGCTACGGCGCGCTCGGCGACCTGCTGACCGGCACCGGCGGAAGCCCGAACGGCGCCTACTGGCTCTACAAGTGGTACGCCGACATGAGCGGGGACATGGTCACCACCACCCCGCCCAACGCCACGACCGGCCTCGACGGCGCCGCCGCCGTGCCCGGCGACAAGAAGCAGGTCAGCGTGGTCTTCGGCGGCGGCAGCGGCGCCACCGCCGTCAAAGTCGACGGACTGGACAAGCTCGACCTGGGCGGCACCGTCCACGCCACGCTCGAGTACACCCCGTCGTACGGGCGCACCAACCCCGTCGCCGGCCCGATCACCATCTCCGACACCGTCTACCAGGTGACCGACGGCTCCATCACCGTGCCGGTGGCGATGAGCTCCGCCGACGCCTACCACCTGGTGATCAGCGGCGCCGGTACGGCGACCGACCTCGAGAGCACCTACCGGATCACCAATCTCAACAGCGGGCTCGCGCTCGACACCCACGATGCGGGGACGTCGGCCGGGACCCTCGTGAACCAGGCCACCGTCGCGGGCGGCGCCACGCAGAAGTGGAAGCTGGTCGCCACCGGCTCCGGCCTGTACAAGGTGGTCAACGCGGCCAGTGGCCTGGTGCTCGGGGTGAAGGACGCCTCGTCCGGCAACGGCGCGTCCGCTGTCGTGGAGACCGACACCGGCGGCAACACCCAGCTCTGGCAGGTCGTCCCCGACGGGAAGGGCCACAACCAGCTCGTGAACTACGACACAGGTCTGGTGCTCGCCGTCGACGGCATGAGCAAGGACTCGGGCGCCCAGGTCGTGCAGTGGAGTGACACCACCGTCACGTCCTCCGGTATCGGCGGCACCCGGGTGGCCGGCAAGCTCGGGAAGGCCGTCGCGCTGTCCGGAGCCAACCAGTACGTCAACGTGCCGCGAGGCGCGGTGAGCGGCGTCACGGGCGACTTCACGGTCTCGACGTGGGTCAACCCGGCCAAGAACACGACGTGGTCGCGCGTCTTCGACTTCGGCACCGGCGCGTCGAACTACATGTTCCTGACGCTCAACAAGAACACCGGGCTCCGCTTCGCCATCACGACCAGCGGCGCCGGCGGGGAGCAGCAGATCAGCTCCACCACGACGCTTCCGCTCAACACCTGGTCGCTGGTGACGGTGACCGTGTCCGGCACCACCGGCACCCTCTACGTCAACGACCAGGTCGTGGGCACCAACACCAACCTGACCCTGCACCCCTCCAGCCTCGGCGCCACCACCCAGAACTGGATCGGCCGCTCGCAGTACTCGGGGGACCCGTACCTGGCCGCCGCGGTCGACGACTTCAACGTCTACAGCCGCGCGCTGACCGCGTCCGAGGTGTCCACCCTCGCGACCGGTCAGGCCGGCGCGGGCGACGTCCTGCGCTACACGTTCGACGAGAGCACGGGAACGGCCGTCGCGGACTCGTCGGGCAACGGACGCAACGCGACCGTCGTCGCCAGCCCGGCGCCCGCGACAGGCGACGCCGCCGTCCCCGACCATTTCTGGACCCTCGCGCCCTACCTGACGATCAAGGGCGTCTCGGTGGCCGACGGCGCCACCGTCTCCGGCACGCCGACCTTCACCGTCGACCTCGGCGGCACGGCGTCCGACGTGTCCTACACCTACATCGAGCTCAACCGCGACGGTGTCTGGCTGACCGACAACACCAAGGCACCTGGCAGCCACAACGACGGGCTCCACCCCAACCTCGTCGTCGACACCACCGCCTACCCGAACGGCACCTACCAGCTCAAGATCGACGCGGTCGGCACGAACGGGCTGACCACCGAGCAGACCGTCTCCATCGTCATCGGCAACCCGCCGGCCTGGGCCGCCACCACCGTCTACGACACCGGTGACCAGGTGTCCTACCACGGATCGGTCTGGCGCGCCTCGTGGTGGACGAAGAACCAGACCCCCGGCGATCCGTACGGCCCGTGGCAGGAGATCGTGACCACGGCGGACGGCACCGCTGCCTGGACCCCGTCACGGATCTTCGTCGCCGGCGACCGGGCGGACTACCAGGGCGTCGTCTACCAGGCGAAGTGGTGGACCCGCAACCAGAAGCCAGGCGACCCGAACGGTCCCTGGAAGCGCGTCGGATAAACCCGGCCGATGTCGCCGGGCCGGGCGTCCTCCGGGCGCCCGGCCCTTCGACGTGCGGCACGTCAACTCGTTTCGGGGGTTTCCGAACCTCGGCCGGCGGTGTGGTCGGAGACGGATCCGAGCTTGTCGGGGTTGCTGACCACGTAGATGTCGCGCACCTGCTCCCCGCCCGCGTCGAGGTCGAGCACCATCACCGCGAGGGGCGCGTCCTCCGCGAAGATGACCACGGAGGGGTCGCCGTTGACCTGGCGGTGCCGGACGTCCACGCCGCCGCGCGCGTTGGCCACGACCACCCGGGCGACCTTGTCGCGGCCGCGGATCGGACGCGGCCCGCCCACCGCCGACTTGCCTCCGCCGTCGGGCCACAGGACGACGTCGGGCGCGAGCATCTCCATCAGCGCGGGCAGGTCGCCGCCGAACGCCGCCTCGACGAAGCGCTCGGTCACCTCCCGGTGCGTACGCCGGTCGACCCGGGCGCGTGGACGCCGCGCCTGTACGTGTTCGCGGGCCCGGTGGGCGAGCTGCCGGATCGCGGTCGGGCTGCGGTCCAGCATGGCGGCGATCTCGGTGTGCTGGTAGGCGAACACCTCGTGCAGGACGAACACGGCCCGCTCCAGCGGGGTGAGCGTCTCCAGGATCACCAGCAGCGCGATCGACACCGACTCCGCGCGTACGGCGGGCTCGGCGGCGTCGGGACCGGTGATCAGCGGTTCCGGCAGCCACGGGCCCAGGTAGGTCTCCTTGCGCCTGCGCAACGCGCTCTGGTGAGTGAGGGCCTGGTTGACCGCGACACGCACCAGGTAGGCGCGGGGGTTGTCGATGCCGGCCACATCCCGCGCCGCCCACGCCAGCCAGGTCTCCTGAAGCACGTCCTCGGTGTCGCCGACCGTGCCGAGCATGTTGTAGACGATGGAGAACAGCAACTCGCGGTGGCCGGCGAACACCTCGGAAGCGTCGGCCGCGGGGATTTCACGCATCATGGGACTCCTTACCGCTACGGATACCGGATCAGCGCGTCGCGTGCAGCACCAGGGCGGGATCGAGCGCCAGCGTGGCGGCCGCCAGGCCGAGGAACACGATCGCCAGGTAGAACTGGGGCGAGAAGTCGCCGACGCGCAGATGGGTGTACAGGGCGCAGACGAAATAGAGGACAAGGCCCGCGGCGGCGGCCGTGCCGACGAGGGGCACGCCGAGCAGCCCGAGCGCGAGTCCCAGCGCGCCCAGGGCCTTCAGCGCGCCGATCGGCCAGACCAGCCACGACTCCGGCACGCCGGCGCGGGCGAGCGCGGGGCCGAGGGTACGCATGATCGGCGCGAACCGGGTCATGGCCGCGAATCCGGAGAACGTGTTGAAGGCGATGGTCACCAGAGCGGTGACGACGTAGGCGGTCGGCATCGCAGGCTCATCCGTTCCGGAAGGCGGCGATGTGGTCGGCCACCCAGTCGGCGTACGTCCGTGCGGGACGGCCCAGGACCTTGTCCATCTCACCCGTCGGGGGATGCTGGTCGCGGCCGGCGTAGTGGTCGTACCTGGCCATCAAGGCGCGCACGAACGGTTCGGGCAGCCCCATGCCGATCAGGTGCGCGGCGACGGCCCGCGATGGGACTTCCTCGAAGCGCAGGGGCCTGCCGAGCGCGGCGGCGATCACGGCCACCATCTCCTCGTGCGACAGCGACTCCGGCCCGGTGAGCTCCAGCCGGCGGCCCACCAGTTCGTCGGTGAGCAGCGCGCGGGCCGCGACCTCGGCCAGATCCCGCTCGTCGAGCACGGACTCCCGGAAGCCCGCGTGCACGTAGCGCACGACGTCTCCGGCGCGGATCTGGGCGCCCCACGCCTGCAGGGTGTTGCCGGCGAAGGCGCTGGCGCGCAGGCTGGTCCAGGCCAGGCCGCTGGCGACGGCCGCCTCCTCGGCCTCCTTGTTCCGGTCTCCCCGATGGCGGGACGGCTGCAGGTCGAACGGGTCGTCGATGTTCATCGCCGACAGGGCCACCACTTTGCGCACGCCCCGCTCGGCGGCCAGCGCGAGGAGCCGGTCGGCGGAGTCGCCGAAGGTGCGCGAGTGCAGGAAGATCGCCTCGACGCCGGCGAAGTGCCCGGCCGTCGTGTCGGGCCGGGCCGGGTCGCCCTGGACGACCTCCACGCCGTGCGGCAGGGCCGCGTCGCGCGGAGAGCGGCTCACGGCACGTACGCGGGCGCCTTCGGCGACGAGTCGCCGGACGACGAGACGCCCGACGGCGCCGGTCGCGCCGGTGATGAGGATCATGGTTTTCGCCTTCGTCCGGTCAGCGCGGGTTGGTGGGCAGGAAGTGACGGGCGTGCTCGGCGGCCCACTGGGCGAACGTGCGCGGCGGACGGCCGACGACCTGCTCCACGTGGTCGGTCAGGGTGGTGGCGTACTCGTTGGGCGTGCCGTACATCCGCAGCAGGCTCTCCACCAGGTCCGCCTCGTCGGCTCCCGCGGCCTCGGCGAACGCGCGGAAGAGGGACAGCGGCGGACGCCGGCCCGGCACGCTCCACTCGCGGCGCACCTGGTCAGGGGTGAGCTCCTCGAACCGCAGGTCACGTCCGGTCGCCTCGGCGATGATCGCGACCATCCGCCGTGCGGTGAGCACCTCGGGGCCGGTGAGGTGATAGGACCTGCCGCCGTGACCGTCCTGCGTCAGCACGGCCGCCGCGACGGCGCCGATGTCGTACTCGTCGACCGGCGGGCTCTGGCGATCGCCGTACGGCTCACGCACCCGCCCGGTGGTCCGCAGCGACTCGCCCCAGTCGTTCAGGAAGTTGGCCATGAACTGCATCGGCCGCAGGAAGGTCCACTCCAGGCCGCTCGCCCTGACGGCCGGCTCCAGCGTGCCCTCCTGCCAGCCGCCCAGGACGGTGGCCCTGCCGACCCCGGCCCGTTCCGCGAGAGCGACGATGTCGCGTCCGTTGGCAAGAGGCCGGTAGCCGACGCCGAAATTGATCAGATGGACGGCGGTGACGCCGTCGAAGGCCTCCTCCAGGCCGGCGGCGTCGGTGAGGTCACCCGCCGCCACCTCCACGCCGTACGGCAGGACGGCCCGGCCGGGGTCGCGGGTCAGCGCCCGCACCTTCCGGCCGCGCTCCAGTAGATGCCGGACGACCTGCCGTACGGTGCCGGTGGCTCCGGTGACGAGAACGGTCATACCGAGGTGCTCCTTGTCGCCGTGGATCACGCCGTCCCGTCCGCTGTGGCGCGTACGGGAACGGTCACGCCTCCTAAGAGGACCGGCGGGGAGCGAAGTGTGACGTCGCGGGCGGCGACCACACTCGGATGTTCGCGTGTTCTCGACCACCGGATCGCGCAACGGGGCCCGTCAGCGTCTCGATCACGTTTCTCGATCCCGGGAGGTTGTATGAGCTGGTTGAGGAAACGGCTGGCCACGATCGCCGCCATCACGCTCGCAGCGCCCGTCGTGGCCGTCGTCCTGGCCGCTCCGGCGAGCGCCACGTGAGCGTCCGCCGGCCTGCCCTGTCCCTACGGTGCGGCGCTGCGAAGGCGGAGCCGACATGGACAAAGCCGGCTGGGCGCATCGAGGGCAGAGCCGATCGTCGAGGCCCAGGCTTGGAAAAGCATCCTCGTGCTCTACGCCGACGGCCTCGGGCCACACAGGCGGGATCTCACCCCATGCCCTCCTATGACGGATCGTGTGAAGCGGGGCCGCAGACAACCTCCGCCGGGGTTGGCGAGCACGGCATGGTCCAGTCGGGTGTCGTCACGAGCACGCCGGTGGCGGATGGCACGCTCAAGGTGTAGACGGTGTGGCAGTCAGGGTTCACCCGTCCTGGGCCCCGCGCGCAGGTCACCTCGACACGCAGCGTCTTCCCCGACTCCCAGGTCTCGCTCATCGAGGGCGGTCCCCCGCCGTGCCAGGTGGTCTCCCGTTTGACGGTGATGCGTCCGGGGACGCCCGGAGCGACCCGCACGTCGACCCTACCCCGCAGGTCCACGATGATGTGGGGCGTCGTGACAGCGTACGTCACGGTCCTCGTCTCGGTCGACCTCTCATCGAGGACCGACGACTCGTAGGAGCCGGGGAAGGTGAAGTCGTAGCTGTGGGGAACGCGGATCTCCGTCCACGCCGCCAACGCCATCGCCACCACCGCCGACACGGTCAGCACCGCGCCGGCGGTGATCCATCTGGTCCGCACCGCTCTTCGCATCATGTAGCCTCTCAAATCCTCAGGAATCGCAGTACGGCCAGCACCCGCCGGTGATCCTTCTCGGCGCCGGACAGCCCGAGCTTGGCGAAGATGTTGTTGATGTGCTTGCCGACCGCACTTTCGGAGACCACGAGGGCCTCGGCGATCCCGGCATTGGACCGTCCCTCCGCGATCAGCGCGAGCACCTCCTTCTCCCTGCGGGTCAGCAGGTCCAGTGGATCGCTATGTCGGCGCACCAGAAGCTGGGCGACCACCTCGGGGTCCAAGGCGGTGCCGCCCGCGGCAACCCGCCGCAGCGAGTCCAGGAACTCGGCGACGTCGGCCACCCGGTCCTTGAGCAGATATCCGATGCCGGTCGTCGCCGTGGACAGCAATCGGGTCGCGTAGCGTTCCTCGACGTACTGCGAGAGCACGAGGATGGGCAGCTTCGGCCGCCGGTGCCGCAGCAGCAGCGCCGCGCGCAGACCCTCGTCGGTGTGCGTCGGCGGCATTCGCACGTCCGTGACGACGAGATCGGGCTCGTGGTCGTCCACCGCCCGTAGCAGCCCCTCGGCGTCGGACACCGCGGCCACGACCTCGACGCCGGCGGATCCGAGGACCCAGACGAGGCCCTCCCTGAGGAGGACGGAGTCCTCGGCGAGCACTACGCGCACGGTAGCTCCACCTCTATCGTCGTCGGGCCACCGCTCGGGCTGTCGATGCGCAGGGTCCCGTCCACCGATCCAGCACGCTGCGCGAGGCCGCGCAGGCCCGACCCCTTGGCGGGCTCGGCGCCCCCTTGGCCGTTGTCGCGTACAAGGAGGCGGAGCACGTCACCGTCGCGGCGCACGGTGACGTCGGCCTCGGAGGCTCGTGCGTGCTTTGCGACGTTGGTCAGCGCTTCGGAGACGACGAAGAACGCCACCGCCTCGATCACGGCAGAGGCGCGTTCCGGCACGTCGACGCTGAGTCGCACGGGGAAGGGGGCGCGCGCGGCGAGGCCGGACAGCGCCGCGTCCAGGCCCTGGTCGTTGAGCACGGCCGGGTGCAGCCCCCGAACGACGTCGCGCAGTTCCTTCAACGCTTGCTTGGCTTCCTCATGAGAGCGCACGATCACCTGACGAGCGGGCTCGGGCAGATCGGTGAAGGCGGTGCGGGCCATGCCGAGGTTCAGGGCGAGGGACACGAGCCGCTGCTGCGTGCCGTCGTGCAGGTCGCGTTCGATCCGGCGGCGTTCCGCGTCGGCGGCCTCGACGACCTCGGCCCGGCTTTCCCGCAGGATCTCCACTCGCCGGGCCAGGTCGTCGTTGAGGCTGGCACCGAGCAGTGCCCGCGCCGCGACCGTGTCGAGAGCGGTGATCCCTCGAAGCAGCCAGGGCACCACCACGAACAGCGCGAGCGCGGCCGCTGCGGGCGGTGCGGTGGCCCAGCCGCCTCCGGCGATCAGGAGTTGCACGGTGATGATGGCCGCGACCAGGCACGCCGACCACGCCACGACCCCGCTCAGGAAGCCCACCGCGCCGATCAGGGGCCCGATCACCAGGTGATAGGCGATCTGACGCCACACGCTGCCCGACCGCGCCTGCAGGAGAAGCCGTCTGAGCGGGCTCCCGTCCCGGGGGAGAGGCGGTACAGGGGGGATGTCCAGGTCGAGGAAGGCGGCGAACCGGGAGCGCTGCAGCCAGGTGAGCAGCGGCACCATCCGGGTGAGGATCAGCAGCGCGACCAAGGGGACGAAGACCGTCCACGCCAGTGCTATCGACAGTGCGCCCAGCCCCAAGATCGCCGCCATCGAGATGAGCGCGATCGGGACGCCCGTCGTCACATGGATGGTACGGAGCCAGGTCCGCGACGACCAGTGGCCGTGAATTCGGTCCCAGGGAGTGGTCATGCGCCAACCGTAGAGAGCGGCAGGGCTCGACGACATGACCCGCATATCCCAGAAAAAGGTGAGGTAAGCCCCACCTTTCCTCGAGCCGCGACCTGAACGGGAGCAGCGTATGAGCATCTTCTCTGCCGTGTCATCACTACCGGGGCGAGCAGAGGGTGCCTGTGGGGGCCAACGTCAGATTCGTCAGATACCGGTCGGCGGACCCCGTCACGCATGGGTCCTTCGCCCGCAGGTAGACGACGTGGACGGGGCCGCCATAGCGGACGGTGACCGAGCCCGGGATCCTGCTCACCAGGAGCTCGGTGACCGGAAAGTCGTGCTGTCGAGAACCATGGCACGGACGCGCCCTGGGCCTCGTATGCGGCGCGGTCACGTGGGTCGTCGAGTGGCAGCCCGGGAACTGCGCAGGAGGGCGGCAGATAGCGCCCCGCCGTGCTGGTGCGCGGGTTGTAGCCAACGACATCGAAGTGCTTGCGCGGCTTGGTGAAGGACTCCGGAGCCGAGGAGAGGACACCCTGGATCCCCGGACCGCCATCGGACACGACGAGAACGCTGCCGAGACGGAGCGACGGATCGGCGGCGGGCAGCCGGGCGAGCTCCAGCTTGATCGTGGTTCTACCCGGCGCGGACCAGTCCACCGGCACCTCGATCGTGGTGCATTCCGTCTCCGCAGGCCCCTGGCCCGCAGGGCACGCCCTCCAGGTGAGGGGCGGCGCGGCCTGGGCCGCTGCCGGCGGTACGGCCACGCCCAGGAACGCGGACAGGGCCGACAGGGCGACCGGCAAGGTCTTCACTAGATGGGCGGAGCGGACCGGCGCCGGTCTGACCGGCTGGTTCGTTCGGTTCGTCATGCGCTCACCGATAGATCACGACTGGCCCGGTGACATGGCCGAGACATCCCAGAACAAGGTGAGGCACACCCCACCTCCGCACGTCTGAACCGCTCCGACTTCCGTGAAGGCCCTGAAGGCAGCATCATCTGCTGCCGGGTGCCGCTGAAGACGCAGCGTTCTCGTCGTGGGATCCGTCTCCCGGACGATCAAGGAAATCCTCGGCACAGCACGATCGTGCTGACGATGAGCACCTGCGCTCACGTGCTGCCGGAGCACCAGGCGACCGCACTCGACAAGCTCGAAAAGGCGCTACGAGGTCTCGGCTAGGGCAGTTCGCGGCGCACCAGAGCTGTGGAGAAGGCTTCTCCGGTTCTCCGGGCGTACGTCATCCGTGCGCGCACCTCGCTGAGCGAGCGTGGGCGGTAACCAGGGCCCCCACAACAACTCTTGTGAAAGCGGACACCCGCGTGCAGCAGCACCGAGAGCGTCCGCCAGCCTGCCCTGTCCCTACGGCGCGGCGCCGCGAAGGCGGAGCCGACATGGACAAGCGGCTGGGCGCATCGAGGGCAGAGCCGCTCGTCGAGGCCCAGACCTGGAAACGGCTGCTTGTACGAGGCTCGGCACGGCAAGCAGACGAAGGAGGTCTTTCCATGGGCCATACGGCCAGAGTAGGCCGACCACTCGGCATGGGCGACAGGATTTGAGCCGCCTCGCAAGAGCCTGGGGCCTGGGGCCTGGGGCCGTTCCAAGACGTCGCCGCCGACCGTGGCCGTCGACAGCGCGGGACCCGGTCGACTCCTGGCGGCTTTCCGCCAGGAATCGACCGGGTAAGCGGCAGGTCAGCCCCAGAGGGCTGAGTTGCCGAAGTTGGCGGGTTCGGTCTCACCCGCTGCTCCGACCGTGTCGGTGGTCGTGATCGTGATGGTGGCGTCGGGCAGACCCGCCGACTTCGCCGTGATGGTGGTCGTGCCGGCGTAGTAGGAACGGAACTCGATTGCCATCTTCCCGTTGAAGCCCTGGACACCCGGGGTGAAGGTGTACGACTTGCCGCCGGGCAGGATTCCCGGGCCGCTGGTGACGGTCAGCGTGACGGCGCGGGTGTCGTTGACCCAGGCACCCGACGAGTTCCGCATCGTCACCACGAGCTGGGTGTCCGTGGTGCCGTCGTCAGTGATCGTTGTCGGCGAGTACTTCCCGGCCTCCAGCGTCATCCGGGTCGCTGTCCCGCTCGTGGCCTGTTCGCGGGCCACGGGCGTGGGGTCGGCGACGTTGGTGATGCCCGTCCACCTCGACTTGTTGGCCCGGTACCAGTACCACTGGTCCTTCGGCAGCCGGTAGTAGTCGATCATGCCCATCCGGGCGTAGGTGGCCCCGAAGATCGTGCCGTGGTCGAAGCCCGCCCAGATGGCCAGTCCGGCACTTCCGGTCGTGAGCGTGAACTTGGTGCTGTCGGAGGGATCCTTCACGTCGCCGTACGTCGGGTTGTAGGTGCCGGGCCGGTCGGAGGTGTACGACCCGTACTCCGAGACGACGTTCGGCATCCAGGTGTTGACGATTTTCCCGCCGTCGCCGTTGTAACCGGCCACGTCACAGACCGAGAGCTGGTCGAGCGAGCTGCGCTGCACGCCACCCATCGCTGCCTTGCGCGTCGGATCGAGCTGGTGCGAGTAGTCGCGCATCTTGCTCACCAGCGCCTTGGCGTTGCTCAGGGTGGTCGAGGACGTGAAGAACACCTCGTTGCCCATCGACCAGGTGATGATCGAGGGGTGGTTGCGGTTGATCCGGATCATGTCGCGGAGGCCGTCCATGGCGCTCTGTTCGAAGGCCGCCTGGTTGGCCGTCTTCTGCGGATAGCCGTCCGCCTGGTAGTCGTTGACGGTGCCGGTCGGCGGGGGCTCCTTGCCGGCGGTCGCGGTCGCCCAGAAGGTGGCCTCCGACCAGAGCATGACGCCGAGCCTGTCCGTGGAGTCCGCGAAGGACGGGTCGTGGGGATAGTGCGATCCCCGGATGAAGTTCATGCCGGCTTCACGGATGTAGCGGACGTCGCGGTCGAAACCCGAGTTGGTGACGGCGTTGCTCCAGCCGCCGTGGTCCTGGTGCGCGTCCGCCCCGACGAGTAGCGTCTTGACGCCGTTGAGATAGAAGCCGTCCACCTTCCACTGTGCGCTGCGGAAGCCGAACGTGGTGTCGTAGCTGTCGACGATGACGCCGTCGTCGACGGCCCCGTCGGGGGTGCGGTCGACCACAAGAGAGGTGGTCACGGTGTAGAGCGCGGGGTTGTTCGGCGCCCAGAGATCGAGGCCCTGCAGCATGGCGGAGGTGTTCGAGAGGGATCCGCTCAGCGCGTCGAGCGTCGTCGTGGCCGCGGCGCCGAGCGTCCGTACGGGCGAGTCGAACGCCGCCAGCACGCTGGTCGATCCCTGCTTGCGTACCTCCTGGCGTGCGTAGACGTCGACCGCGGCGGAACCGTCGTTGCGGACCTCCGTCTGCGCTCTGACGTTGGAGCGGCGGGCGGCGATGTTCGCGCGCAGGTCGGTCTCGCTCGGGTACTGCGACAGGTCGATGTTCCTGTAGTACGCGGCGTTGCTCGTGTCCCAGGTCGGGTTGGTGAGCGCGGGCGTGGTGACGAAAGTGCCGTACCAGGTGACGTGGACGTTGTCGGTGACGTTCAGGAAGACGTCGCGGTAGAGGCCGCCGCTGAACTGATGGTCGCCCGTCCGAGGGGCGAGGTCCGGCTGCCAGCGGTTGTCCACGCGTACGGATATCACGTTGTCGCCGGTCCGGAGCGCGCTGGTGATGTCGAAGGCGAATCCCGTGAAGCCGCCCCGATGCGTGCCTATCTTGGTTCCGTTGACCCACACATCGGTGATGGCGAAGGCGCCCTCGGACTCGAGTTCGACGCGCTTGCCGTTCCAGGACGAGGGAACGGTGAAGTGCTTGCGATACCAGCCCAGACCCACATAGAAGGTCTGCCCGCCGGTGGAGCCGCCCACGTTGTAGGGGGCGTCGAAGTCATGGGGCAACGCCACGGGAACCCACTTCGAGTCGTCGAAGTCGGCGTTCTGGGCCCCCGTCACATCCGAACGGATGAACTTCCACCCCCGGTCGAAGTTGACCTTCTGCCGTGAGCTCGAGCCGGTCGGCGGGCTGTCCGACGGCGACGGGCTGGGTGACACCGACGATGGCGACGGGCTCGGCGTCGGTGTGGGCGTCGGGCTGGCGCTGCCTCCGGCGGTGCTCCACTTCTGGTTGGCCTGGCCGCTGCAGGTCCACAGGATGACCGCGGTCCCGTTGGCCGTGCCGTTGCCGTTCACGTCCAGGCACAGACCCGACTGCACGCCGGTTACCGACCCGTCGGCGTTCTGCCGCCACTTCTGGTTGTTGTGCCCGTTGCACGACCAGATGATGACCTTCGTGCCCGGCGAGGTCCCTCCGCCGTAGGCGTCCAAGCACCGCGTGCCGTTCAACGTCCGCAGCTCACCGGCCGAGGTGAACTCGAACGCCTGGTTGGCCTGCCCGTTGCAGTCCCAGATCTGCAGGGCGGTGCCTGGTGCGTCGGTGTTTCCCGCCACATCCAGACACAGGCCCGAGGCGGCGCTGACCAACGACGACGCCGCCGCTGCCGCTGGTGCCGCCCATGCCAGCGCCGCCGCCGGCACCGTCACCAGCGCGGCGGCCACCGCGGCGAGCCATGCCTTCCTGCGTAAGTGCGGGGGGGAATGCAACGATCCTCCTGGGGGTGCGAGCTTGACCGCGGGGGCGGCCGAGCGGCGTCGTCGCCTCGAATTTTGTGAGCGCTAACATTCAAATCCCAGGGGTGGCCCCGTTGAAGGCGGCCCAGCCAGGCTTCCGGAACGTTGCCGATATCGAGGCGGATCGTTTCCTGATTGGGAAGCTAACCAGCTCAGTCATCTCCGTCAATAGACCCGACCTATGCACCTGTGGAGGCTATGTCATCGTCACTGCGCAAATACCGAAATCTACAGCTAAATCCCCAGGTCGCGGTTGAATGCACGGTGCCGATAAGGCGTCGGCAGGCAGAAAACATTGGGTGAACAGGCGGAAAGTTTCAGCCGACTGTCGATCTGAAGGCAGGACGCACGGTTGGTGGCCTCCGGACGCCGCAAGCCACCGTGACGCCGGCGTGATCAGGTCCGGCGGCCCTTTACCGGCACTTCCGGGCCGTCTGCGACGCGGCAGGCATCCGGCGGGTACGGCTGCATGACCTCAGGCGCACCTGCGCCACGATCCTGCTCGCGCAGGGAGTGGACACCAGGACCATCAGGGGATCGGCCACAGCACGATCGTGCGCACTCGACAAGCTCGAAAGAGCGCTGGGAGGTCTCGCTCAGAGCGAGTTTGAGGTGAACGAGGGCGGCGTCCTCGACGGTATGGTCGCCGAAGTCGCAGATGGCGGCGGACCGAACCGGACCAGACCGCCACTCCCATCGGCTGACTAGCGCTGCTTGAGGCGCTGCGCTTCCTTGCGCACCTCGGCCTGAACCGACCGCTCGCGCTGCAGCCACTCGGGGTTCTCCGCCTTGATGGCGTCGATCTCGGCGGTGGTGAGCGGCCCGGTGATGCCGCCCCTGGCCAGGCCCGAGTTGGAGATGCCCAGCTTCACGGCGACGACCTGCCTGGGGTGCGGCCCGTTGCGCCGCAGATCGGCCAGCCACGCCGGCGGATCGGCCTGCAGCGCGTTCAGCTCATCCCTGGAGACGACTCCCTCCTGGAACTCGGCGGGAGTGGCCGAGAGGAGCACACCCAGCTTCTTGGCCGCGGTCGCGGGCTTCATCGTCTGAGTGGTCTTGAGCTTGGCCATGGTGCCAAGGGTACGGCGCGAAGCCGCTTTCCCTGACATCGGTACCCTGAGGAGGTGACCGACAGGGAGTTCCGGCTGGCTTACGTGCCTGGGGTGACGCCCGCCAAATGGGTCAACGTCTGGGCCGAGCGTGTGCCCGACGTGCCACTCACTCTGGCCTCCGTCGCCGCTGCCGAGGCGGTGAAGTTCCTGCACGACGGTGGCGCCGACGCCGGGTTCGTGCGGTTGCCCGTGGACCGTGAAGGGCTCAGCGTGATTCCCCTCTATGTCGAGACCACCGTGGTCGTGGTGCCGAAGGATCACATGGTGGCCGCCGCCGACGAGGTGACTGTCGCCGATCTCGCCGACGACGAGGTGTTCCATCCGATGGACGACACCCTTGAGTGGACGGCCCTGCCGGGGCTGCCGGCTTTCACGCGTCCGGACACGACGGCGGAGGCGATCCAGCTGGTGGCGGCGGGGGCCGGGCTGCTGCTGGTCCCGCAGTCGCTGGCGCGCCTGTATCACCGCAAGGATCTGACCTACCGGCCAGTCGTGGAGACGCCGCAGTCGCAGATCGCGCTGGCCTGGCCCACGAATGCGACGACCGAACTGGTAGAGGACTTCATCGGCATTGTCCGTGGGCGTACGGTGAACAGCTCGCGGGGCCGTACCCCCGCGCCTGCCCCGGAGAAGGCGCGAAAGCAGCCGCGGAGTCCCGCTCCGGGCGGGTCGGGTCGCCGGGGCGCGCAAACCGGCCGGAGCAGGAAGGGCCACCGTCCCCGCTGAACCGTGCACTCGTTGAAAATCGTCGTAGGGTGCTTGACCTGTGGACCGACCTGATGCGGTGGTACGGGCAAGATCGGTTCTTGGGTCTTTCCGTCTCCTGTATCTGATCGCGCTCCGGGTGTTCGGCCGGCTAGTGCTGCTGGGCCGAAGCGAGGCTTCCAAGGATGCCGAGATCATGGTGCTCCGGCAGAGGCGGCGGTGGTGGGGCGTCAGGTCGCTCGGCCGAAGCCGGACCGAGCGGACCGGGCGGTCCTGGCCGTGCCGGCGCGGCTCCTGCCACCCGGGCTGCGGGTTCACCGGCCGGTCACGCCGGAAACCCCAGGTCAGATAGGTGTGGAGTGGTGGGGCGTCAGGGACTCGACCCCTAAACCGACCGATTGAAAGCGCCCTTGATCAGTGGCGTGTACTGCCGCCGCGTGCCGCCTTCGGGGGAACCCCCCTATGGTGAATCGGCAGGCCAGGGCATTGCTGGGCCGTCCCGTGGCGGAGGTGCTGGGCGCCAACGCCCACGATCTGCTACAGGGCGCTGACGACAGGCTGACTCCTCACTCAACCTGTCGGCTGTCGGGGGTGCTGGAGCACGGTCGTCCGGCGCGTGGCGAAGAGTCGACCTTCTTACGGGGCGACGGCAGGCTGCTGCCTGTCTCCTTGTCGGCCGCTCCGATACTGGAGGGCGGGCAGGTACTCGGGTTGATCGTCGCCTTCCGATATCACCGAGCGGCTGCGAGGTATGCGGCGCCACCTGATCGTGTACGGGGCGGCCTACGGCTTGTGGGCGCAGGCGGACGCGGCAGGCGCGCGGTGACGGCCGCGGGGGCGCTGCCTGAGATACGAGGGCGGGGGTGCGGTGCCGCGCGGAATGCGACTCATCCAGGCGGATAGCGGCGGGGTATGCGTACCACGCCTCACGTGTGCTAGGTTGAACGCAGTTGCAGTTGTGGTACCCATAATGAACTTGTGTGCACCTGACGGTATGTAGCCTCAGGTGCATTTTTTTGTTTGCCGGTCTTCTCCGGGTGTGGGCCTATCGCGGCAACGCGAAATTCGTGACAGTGCGGATTTCGGCTACGCCTATCAAGAGGAGATCGACATGGCTTCTGGCACCGTGAAGTGGTTCAACGCGGAAAAGGGCTTCGGCTTCATTGAGCAGGACGGCGGCGGCGCCGACGTCTTCGCGCACTACTCGAACATCATCTCCCAGGGCGGCTACCGCGAGCTGCGCGATGGCCAGAGGGTGGCCTTCGATGTCACCCAGGGCCAGAAGGGCCCTCAGGCCGAAAACATCGTTCCCGCCTGACAAATAGCGCCACGTATCAGGGCTCGCACCTTCTCGGGTGCGGGCCCTGATACGTTTCCGGCTGCTGCATCGCTGCTGCACGAGAATCGGCGGCAGGGGATGCCGACCACAGCCGCATAGCTCCCCGCTACCAGTGAACGACAGCGTGTGAAACGTCATCACGCCTGGTAGGAGGCGTGAATGCCAGGAGATGCGAAGTCGGCGACAAAAAACGCAATCATGTCGCCAGGCTGCGCACCCAAGACCCGGTCAGCTTCACGCTGCCGGTGCATTTCACCGCTGGTGCTAGTGTCCGGCCGGGTGGTCGCGCGCGTTGTTGATGCGCAGCGCCTCGGCGAGCTGGTCTTCCAAGACGATGATTCGGCAGGCGGCTTCCACAGGAGTGCCCTGATCGACGAGTTCCCGGGCACGCGCCGCCAGCCGCAGCTGGTAGCGGGAGTAGCGGCGATGGCCACCGCTGGAGCGTTTCGGCTCGATCAGTTTCGCGGCGCCCAGAGCCCGTAGGAACGCGGGGCTGACACCGAGCATCTCCGCGGCCGCGCCCATGCTGTAGGCGGGGTAGTCCTCATCGTCGAACCGGTCTTCGGCCCTGTCTCCAGCCCCGGAGCCGGCCGTGTCCGCAGTCCTGCCGTGAGCGAGTGTGTCATCCTCGGCAGCCGAGCAAGGTTGATCCATACATTCCTTTCATCACGCGCACAGGGGGCCCCGGCACCTGTCGCGCCGGGGCCCCGAAGAGTTCAACACCATCTACCGGCCATCTGGCCGGCTCATTGTTTTCCGCGTCCGCCGTACTGAGCGGCGGTGCGGGGATCGCGGATGCGTGACCGTAGACCACCTTCCTATCTGTGGAACTGCGGTACCCGAGCGGCGAGACTCAGCCGGCTACGGGCGATCCTGATGGCGTCAACACTCCCTTCATCTCTTTTTTCCGGACCACTGTCCGGCTTCACCTGCGGCAGCGCGTCCACGATCAAGGCCTCTGAACACTGTGCTGGCCCGTCACGTCCGACCTTCTGCCATCAACTTCCAACTTCGTCTTGCTCCGGGCAGTTCATCGTGGTGCTGGTACTTCCGCCGCCCGGCCGAACCGTTCCTTACGATGCGAGAAACACTAGCCCCAGCGGCCCCAAATGTCTACTGTCGCGAGTACAGATTTTCGGTGTCGGGCGCGGCAGGCTGCTGGCGACGCCGTTGACGAGCGGGAACGCCGCCAACGCCGGACTTCGTTCCTGCCGTCCTCGCCTCCTTCTGCCGATGGGCGGTCCGCCACGACCTACTGCAGGCCAACCCAATGGACCGGATCCCCACCGTCCATGGAAGGCGCTGCCCCGCCCCGCCGCAGCGGCCGATATCGGCAAGGCGCTGATGCGATCTGCACCCGGCGGCCCCGAAAGGACGTGCCGCTGGATCGGATGAGCGACCGGGTGCTGTCCGAGACCGCCTACGTCTGCGGCGCCCGCGCCTCCAAGGTGTGCAGGTTGTACGTGGAGGACCTAGACCTGCGCCTGGACGACCAGCACATGCGCATCCACGGCAAGGGCGGCAGCGTGCGCGCCGTGCTGTTGAACGACCGCGGCCACACCACGCTGCTCATGCTCTACCTCGCCCGCGTCGGCTACACCGCCGGCCCGCTGTCTCGTGCAGATCAGCCGGCCGGCCGCTGCCCCATGACGACAAGGTCGCCGACGCCGAGGTCCGCGCCGCCCGCTGCCGCCGCGACCGGGCGACGCGCCGGCACCTACACGCGAGCGAACAACGAGCGACCAAACGAGATCAACTTCTCCCCGAATCTACGGCCCTGGCACTCGGCGCGACGATCACCCCGGAGTCGGAGCGCTCCTGCCAGAGGCGTGGTTTGACGCTCATCAGCGCTAGAGTCGAGCGCTGCAGTTCATACCTCATTCCAGTTGTCGAGGATGATGACAGGCGCATCTTCCACATCCAGCCATTCGGCTTCGATGCCCATTCCTGTGGATGCCTCGATGAAGGCGAATGCCGCGCTGCGCTTGCCGCGGTAATCCTCTGGGTCGAGACGGTCGAGCATGGTGCGGAATTCGGCAAGGATGCTCGGATCGCCCTCCTGGACGGTGTGCTTGGCGAAGACGAAGTTGCGCATCCGCGCCCTGATCCTGCCATCGGCCGCGTAAAGGATCGTGTACCCCCCTTTGAAGTGCCAGGTCGTCATCCAAACGCGTGCCTCTTTGCTGAGTTCGTCGAGGATGTAGTCGGGCGTGGCGAAGCCGTAGGAGAACTCAAGGAAGCCCCAGGCTCCTTCGCCCTCGTAGACGAAGAGCACGGGCAGGAAATCTTCGCCGGCCTCCTCTACGGGATACTCCATGATGCGTTCTTCGGGATCGCGGCCTCCGTTCAGCCGCCACAGGAGATCGCTCACGGTGATCTCTTCGTTGAGGGGTTGCACTACGGTCCAGCAGAGTCCGTCCTCAAGCCACTGCTGCTTGTCGAAGAGATTGCGGTAGTGATCGATCACGAGATGATTGTCGCGGAGGCTGCCAGGAATGGAATACCCCTTCAGCTCCTCCACGAGCTGCGGTAAGGAACCCGACACTGGCTCGGCTATCCTCCCCAAATGCGTGTGGCAGCTACGCTGTTTGTCCGGGTTGGTCGACGTTCTCGCCGCCGTCAACGGTTGCCGTCAGCTCACGCGCCTCCGGGCCTGGCCACTCGGGCTTGTCGCGCTCTTCCGCGGTTGTGACGAAGCTGCCCATGCCGGGCTCGGTGTGGATCAAGCCGTCTGCCCTGAGTGCCCGTATGACCTTCTGACCGGTGGCGTTCGCGATGCCGAACCCTTCGATCAGGGCGACGAGTGATGGGATGCGCTCGCCAGACTTGTACTCGCCGGAGGCGATGTGAGCCTCGCCAACGGCGAAGGGCAGTGCCCTGCCGCTTGGGACACCTCGCACTGAGCGCGGCACCACGTGGACGCGAAACTGCGGGGCCTCGGCCAGGACCCGGCGGACCTGTTGGAGGAGCCGGATTGTCGAGGTCTTTCGCCACACCTCCGTCTGCTGTATCCGAGCCGGAGAAGCTGCTTAGGGCCTCGCAACCTCGCGGGCCATACCGAGTCGTGGACTACGCCTGCGACTGCGAGGCCGTGCTCTATGAGCTGATCTCCTGTGGCGGCATCTATCAGATTCACAAGGTTGTGCAGTTGGACCCGCCGAGCATTCCTACGCGGGTGGCTGGCGGTCTGGCGAGGCTCGTCTCTGGTGGCATTCGGTCCTGCTGGGGCGAGTGCGCTAGCAGATGGAGACCCTGCCCCTGCTTCTGCCTTGTAGCGGAGCTACTTGTCCATAACTAGCCGGGCGTCCCGTCGCGCTCGCTTCTTCCGGCGAGGCGTTGGGCTTGCCCGTTGTGCACATCGCTTACCCACTCCCAGCCGGGCTTAGCCGATGGGCCGATTCGCGGGTCGCTGGGAACATGGGCGTCACGCAAGGCGTGCATGTACGCCCGATCCTGATCGATCCGTGCGTGTACCTGATCAGCTCCGCCGACTGACCCGTGGCCGGGGACGAGGACGTCGACGTCGCCCGCCACGCCATCGAGCAGTCGCAGCGCTGCGAGGTAGTCCTCGATCGGGTCAGCGGTGTCGTTCGAGTCGAGCATCGGAATCAAGACATCAGAGAGCATGTCGCCGGCGACGAGAACCCCGCGTTCTTCGATGAACAGCGCCGCATGGCCCGGTGCATGCGCTTGATGCTCGATGATCCGGACTTGGGGGCCATCCCATGGAATCTGCGCCGTCTCGGCGGGCAGGGCGGTGATCTGGCCGAGCAGGTCCAGCGGGACCTGCTCGGCGATGCCCGTCGGGAGCAGGTGGGCGGTGATGCGGGCCTTCGCCCCCGGGTCGGACAGCTGATCCCGGACAGTGGCCGCGCAGCGGGCCGTGCCGTAACGAGGGGCCGCACCGAGCCGGGCGTGCCAGAGTAGGTGATCCCAATGAGGATGCGTCGAGAAGCCTGCCACAACGGTCTGGCCCGAATGGGACAGGTAGTTCGCGAGGCAGGCCATTTCGTGGTCCTGCACCCCGGGGTCAATGAGCAACACGCCGGCGCGACCTTGCACGACAACGGCGTTGCTCTGGAGGAACTCGCTCTCGTGGATCAGCACACCGTCCGCGACCTGCCTCAGCACGGTGGCCCCTTCCGCTTGTAATTTGCAACCGCTTGTCGAGACGGTAGTACCAGGCGGTGGCAGATTGCAAGCAGTACGGGCGAAGCGAGTGAGCTGCGGTCGGGGTGCCCGATCAACGCCGCCTTCGAGGTGTTCGGCGATCGCTGGAGCCTGATCGTCCTCCGCGACATCGTCATCGGAGACCGCCGATATTTCCGAGAGCTGCAGGCTGACTCAATCGAGGGGATCGCCTCGAATATTCTCGCCACCGACTCAAGCGACTCGTCGAGTCGGGACTGCTCACCCGTGAGGACACGCGACCGGCCGGCGGGCGCGCTACAGCCTGACCGAACCCGCGATCCAACTCGTATCCGTGTTCGCGCTGCTCCGCAGCTGGGGACCTCGCCACCGGCCCACGTCCTCCGCGCTGCGCATTCGCGCCGAGCTGCTCGAGCAAGGCGAGCCCCGCGCTCTGGCAAGAGTTCATGGACGAGCTTCGCCGCGAGCACCTCGGCTCCGAATCCCCAGCGCGACCACCGAGTGTTCGCGAGCGCCTGAACGTGGCCTACCTCGCTGCCGCCAACTCCTCGTAGCTGTCAGGCAGTCGACCACGTCCAAGGGCGCCAACGGACGCCGCCCGAGATGATGTCTCACGTGGGAACGTTTCGCGGCGCAGGAGCGGCGCTGAGAACCGTCGCCGGCCCGCTCGATGACGGGATATCTCGTAAGACCCGCCCGGGCCGCGTCGCTATACCTACAGGGCTGTATCCATCACGCGTGCGTGCGGACCGCGCTCGTTCTTGCGATCATCAGCGCATGGATTGGAAAACTATGAGTGCAACTCTGCTGCCTCTGCTGGGGGTGCTGCTTGGGACGTGTGGCACGCTGCTTGGCCAATATCTAGGTACTCGCATGGACTCCAAACGTCTGGCGTACGAAAAGCGGGTAGCAGAACACGCTGAGCGAAAATCTGCCATCCTGTCATTTCTTGAAGCAGCTCAGCGCGTAGAAATGATCCTTGACAGGCAAGTAGAGTGCGGCGTGTCGACTGTTTCGTGATACGGAAGAAGCCCTTCATCAGCTGTGGCTTGCCAAAAAGAGTGTCGAACTCTTTTGTTCGCCTAGCCTGGCTCAGAATGCGCACAACTACACTCGCGCTTTGCATATCAGTCTGAGGAGACCTGCGGATGTCATCGACCCGGCCGTGAAGCGACAGTATCGCTATCTCATGATGGAGACCGCAAGGAAGGACCTGGGTGTTACCGGAGATCCTCTTCTACGTGAGGTTTCCCCAAGGCAAATACCTGCGTCGGATGAAGCCTAGATGTGCGGCATGTCTCTCTCGACAGACTAGGACGAGGCACGCGACATCGGCACGGCGGCAAGTGCCCGAAGTTCTGCGAACCCGGCTGCACCAAGCACGCCCCCTCATCGGTGGACCTTCGTGAGGCCCAAGGGAAAGAGCAGGCGAGTGGTCCCGCTCCCTCCGCCGTTGATCCCGCTCCTGAAGCTGCACCGTGAAGCCCAGGAAACCGAATGGGCGGCGGCGGGGAAGAAGTGGCAGGACCGGGCTGGTGCGAGCCGGACGGCAGCCCGATCGACTCGCGGCAGGATTGGGAGGAGTGGAAGGAACTGCTCCGGCTGGCCGAGGTCGAGAAGGACGCCAGGGTCCACGAGGCCCGGCACACGGCGGAGACGCTGCTCCTGGAGCAGGGGATAGACATGCGGGTCGTTCAGGTGATCCTCGGCCACTCCCAGCTCACCACGACCAAGCGCTACACCCACGTCACCGAGAACCTGGCCGGCGACGCCATGGCGCGGATGGGCGGGGCGCTGTGGGACGAGTGAACCGGCATCTGCACAACTGCAACCGGAAATGCAACCGGGCAGGCTTCCGATCGATCATGATTCGGGAGTCTGCCCAGCTCATTGAGGGTGGGGCGCCAGGGACTCGAACCCTGAACCGACGGATTAAAAGTGCCCTTGATCGGTGCCGTCTGCTGCCACCGCGTGCCACCTTCTACCATTCCATCCGTCATCGTCCCCAGAGCTCTGCCGGGTATGACGTCGCGTGCAGTGCCGTATCGCGTACACGCGAGTAACCAGCGAGCGAACACGCATCGCTTGACCATCGCCGACTTGCCTACGCGCCCTTCATGGAGCTGGGAACGGCTACCTTGCCCAGCATGACGTTCTGATCGAGTTGGTCAAGCGATCGCGGCGATGTCACAGTCATCGAAGTGGATCGACTGGTGGAGTCGGCCTCCGAGAGCGGCCGCGTAGCGGGCCAGGATGTCCTGGCCGGAGATCTTGCCCTGCTCGATCTGGGAGATGCGCCCCTTGGTGACCCCCATGCGCTCAGCCACCTGCTGCTGAGTCAGGCCACGGCTGCGGCGGATCTCGACCAGGCAGGTTCCATCTCGACGGTGCGGTGGGAGAAAGGGCTCGCTTGACGGGACCTTGACGCCCCTGGCCCGGAGGTCGTACGCCCCGGCCGCGCGGGCCTGGTGAGGTGCGCGCACGGCCGCGAATGGCAAGCCCGTGTCAAGCCGGTCTCGCGATGCTGTCGGAGACCTTATAGGCCGGCGTCGCCCGGCGTGACGGTTTCGGCCTTCGGTTCTCCTCTCCCCTCCCCGTCATACCGACCCCTGGAGCGTTATGAGACACCACCGGCGACGGCTGCCGCTTCTCGGCGCCACGATCGCCGCCTGTCTGTCCGTACTGACCACCCCCGCGAACATCGCACTGGCCGCCCCCGCGCCCACCGCCCCAGCCGCCTCCGCCGCCCCGGGGTCCGCCCAGCCGCCCGCGGACCGGCCGGAACACCTCGACCGATCGTCCGTCCAGCCGGCCCAGCGTGACCGCGTGCTCGGCGCGAACTGGCAGAAGTCCACTGATGTCGCCGTCACCACGGCCGGCGACGCGACCGGGTTCCACGTGCTCACGGCGACGGCCGGAACGGGCTACCAGTGGCGGACCGTCGCCACGCTCAGCGAGCCCGGCATGGACACCGACCAGTGGATCGGCAACGCCTGCCTGACCGGATCAGGCAAGAAGATCGTGGCCGTCTACGCGCCGCGCCACTTCACCAACCGGTCCTGGCTGTTCAGCCGGGGCGCGTTCGCCGCGATCATCGACGCCGAGACCGGCGCGGTCACCAAGCTCAAGGACCAGGTGACTCTCGCCTACTTCAACCCGGGCTGCGGCGCCGGTGACACGGTCGCGCTCACGCAGGGCGTGAGCGAGCAGCGCGACACCACGCGCCTGCTCATGGTGGACACCGCCACCAAGCGCGTGACCCGGGCCGTCGTGGCCTCCGGCCAGGTCACGTCGGCCGTCCCCGTGGGAGACACGCTGGTGGCGGCGCACGGGCCGCGGCTCGTGGAGGTGCGGACCGGCGGCGAGCTGAAGCAGCTCGCGGACACGGGCTCGGTGCCCTTCGACCTCCGCGCGACCGCCGACGGCGGCGTGGCCTTCGCGGCGCGCGACGGCGCGACCGTGACGATCCGGCAGTACCTGCGCGGGGAGACCCGGGAGCTGGCGTCGGGTCCCCTGGGCGAGCTGGCGGTGCACGCCGGCACGAACGGCCGCGTCTTCCTCGTGGGCAAGACCGAGCGGCGCGGCGCCCTGCCCCAGGCCGTGTCGGTGCTGGACGCGCCGGCGACGGCCGACGTGTCCTCGGAGGGCGGTCTGGCGATCACGGCGGCGGCGCGGCGAGGTCTGCGCGCCGGACCCGGCGCCCCACCCGCCGGGCGGCCGGACCCCGCCGCCTCCCAGGGCGACGACAAGCGCGGCGTCAGCCCTGACATGCCGGACGGGGAGCCCGTCGACATCACCGCGCGGGTCGTCGCGACGAAGGCGGACGTCGGCTTCGAGGTGCAGCCCGGCGCGGACCTCGCCCCCGACGCCTCCTCGGGACGTGTGGCCAACCCCCGGCTGGCGCTGACCTCCAAGACGGCGGGCGCCGCCGTGACCGCGGCCGTCACCGGGACCGTCGACCAGGGCTACACCTGCGCCGTCCCGCGCAACGACCCGGCGATCCAGGTGTACCAGCCGCACTGGCGCCAGGTGGAGTGGGCGGTGGACCAGCTCGTCTTCAAGAACCGGCTGCAGGTGACGCGCCCGAACAACTGGAAGGGCTCGGGGCTGCCCGGCTGGAACCCGCAGACCGAGTTCCCCGCCCCGGACCTGCAGGGAGGCGGCCGCATCCCTGTGTCGATCATGTTCGGTATCCTCGCGCAGGAGTCCAACCTCTGGCAGGCCCAGCGGAGTGTGCAGGAGGGCGAGACCGGCAACCCGCTCGTCGGCAACTACTACGGCGTGAACATCTACGACAGCGACCCCACCAACGACTGGGCGGTCGACTTCTCCAAGGCCGACTGCGGGTACGGCATCTCCCAGCAGACCGACAACATGAGAACGGGTGACCCCAGGTGGGACGCCAACAAGCAGAAGCGGGTGGCCCTCGACTACGTCACCAACATCGCCGCGGGGATGTCCACCCTGGCGAGCAAGTGGAACCAGATCTGGACCGACACCGACGGGATGGCGAAGATCAACGACGGTGACCCGTCGAAGATCGAGAACTGGTATCTCGCCGTCTGGGCGTACAACTCGGGCTGGCACGCCAAGGCCGACGCGTGGGGACGGGACGACAACAACCAGCCGAACAACGGCGCATGGGGTGTGGGCTGGCTGAACAACCCCGCCAACCCCGCGTACCGGCAGGACCGGCACCCGTTCCTGGACGGAAACAGCTACGCCGACGCCGCGCACCCGCAGGACTGGCCCTACCAGGAGAAGGTGCTGGGCTGGGCGGCGTGGCCGATCACCAAGACCTACCTGGACCCCGCCACGAACAAGCTCGTCACGGAGGGCGGGTACAACTACGCCTGGTGGACCGCCGTCAGCGACCGCACCAAGGTCGTGCCCACCGTCCTCAACACGTCGTTCGTGGACGTCAACGCCTTCTGCGTGCCGGCTTCCGCGGGACCCGACAACAACGAATGCCAGCCGCCCTCGAACAACAGGCCAGGCACGTGCCAGCGGGCGGACTCCAAGTGCTGGTGGCACCTGCCCAAGACGTGGAAGACCTGCCCGTCGGCGTGCGGCAACGAGGCGTCACTGCGGTACGACTCGACCTGGGCCGGAACGGAACGCGTCGAGCCCACCGACCAGTGGACGCCGTGCCTGACGCCGGGACTCCCACCGGTCACCGGGGACACGACGAAGGTCCTGATCGTCGACGACGTCACCGTCCCGGCGATCCGCGGCGGCTGCGACAACTCCGGGTGGACCAACCACGGCACGCTGACCTTCGAGTTCGCCCAGGACTCCGCCGGCAGGGTGCCCGCCAGGGCCGACTTCCAGCAGCTCGGCAACGGGTTCGGCGGCCATGAGTGGTTCGGGTACACGCGGACCAGGTCCAGGAACGGCGGCGTGATGCAGGTGACCGGCACCTGGCAGCCGGACCAGGCCATCAACGGATGGGCCCGTGTCCTCGTCCACATCCCCAAACGGCGCGCGGAGACCCAGCAGGCCCCCTACACCGTCGACCTGGGCAACGGCGACACGGAGACCCGCTACCTCAACCAGAGCCGGGAGCAGAACCAGTGGTACAACCTGGGCGTCTTCCAGTTCGCTGGAACCCCGAAGGTGTCGCTCACCAACCTGAACCTGGAAGGCGACGGCACGTCGGCCATCTCCTGGGACGCGATCGCCTTCCAGGTGCTCGCGAAGCGACCCAAGCATTTCGTCGTCGCCATGGGTGACTCCATCACCTCAGGCGAAGGAGTCGGCAACTACTACCCCGAGACCGACTTCGAGTACAAGACCCCCAGGTGGAACGCCTGCCGGCGCAGCAAGGACGCCTGGATCAGGCAGACGGTCCTGCCGGGTGAGACCCAGACCATCGGCCAGCTCGCCGACTCCTTCGACCCGAAGCTGGACTTCGCGTTCGTGGCCTGCTCCGGCGCCTGGACGCTGGACATGACCAAAGAGCAGTACTGGTGGATGGATGAGCCGATCGGATCCTGGTCGGACTACCGCGGGCACGCGGACGGCAGGTTCCGGGAGGCTGCCCAGCTCAACAGCGGCTTCCTGAACAAGAACACGACGCTGGTCGCCCTGTCGATCGGCGCCAACGACGCGAGGTGGTCCGACGTCATCCTGGAGTGCTACGTCCTCAACTGCAACGACGACGACGGTCACTTCGAGGCCGACATCCCCGCCGTGCTCAACTACCGGACGCTGTCGGGAGAACCGGCGAATGTCGCGAACGTCCTCCAGCAGATCGAGACCCAGACGAAGAACGGCGACGCGGCCCGCGGGAAGGACGCGAAGATCGTGCTCATGGGCTATCCGGACGTGTTCGGCACCGCGCCGGACTGCGCGCACTTCGACACCTACGAGCGGGCGACCCTGCACGGGGTCGCCGAGTACCTGGTCAACGAGACGAAGGACACCATCCGGATCCTGAGGGATGCCGGGCTCGAGGTGTCCTTCGCCGACTCCATGCCGGCGTTCACCGGGCACGGGATGTGCGACAGCGACAGATGGATCAACCCCGTCATGTTCACCAAGACCGGCCCGGGCGACTTCGGTGACCTTTTCGACGGCTGCATCACCGACGGAGTGCGCTGCGCGAGCCGCAGCTCCATGCACCCCACCAAGAGAGGGGCGACGGAGTTCGCCACCGTGCTCGGCAACCACCTCCGTAGCTCCGAGGTGAACTACACAGGCTGGTAGACACATCAGAGACAGTGAGGCGGGGCACCTCGTCCGGAGGCGCCCCGCCTCACCATCCCTGGCCCTTGGGAGGCGCTGCCGGCGACCCGGGCCGCTGGGAGCGGCCCGGGTCGCCGTTCGTCCGGCCAGGTCAGAACGCGTAGTTCCAGTCCCCGTCGGCGTACACGCCGTTGACGTAGAGATAGGTGGTCACCATGCCGACCTTGGCCCAGTCCGCGGATCCGCTGAGGGTGGTGACGTGCCGGGTCGAGCCGATAGAGCCGCCGTTGCTGGCCGACTTGCAGGTCAGCAGGCCCCAGCTGCCGTTGTTCAGGGTCTGATGGCCGCAAACCTCCAGCGTGATCGTGGCGTTCGAGTCGCGGTAGATGTACGCGTCCACGCTCCACGAGTAGTTGCTGAAGGTGATCGTGCCCCAGCTGGCGCTGCCATCGGAGGCCGACTCGCTGAAGCTGCGGGTGACGCCGGCCTCGGCGGGCGAGGCGGTGAGGACGCTGAGGCTCAGGGCGGCCGTGGTCGCCGCGGCGGCGAGCATTCGGGTGGTCTTCATGATGTCTCCGTTTCTTTCGTGTCCCGGAGAGCATCGCCAGGGCGGCTTGACACAGGCTTGCCACTCGCGGCGGCGTGGGGGCGGGACGAGGGGTCGTCGCGGGCGGGCGCGTCAAGGGCATGTCAAGCCGAGAGCCGGATGCTCCCGATGGCCGATCGTGTGGATCGCCGACGAGGAGGATTCCAGATGCGCGAAGTCCGCATCACATCGCGGTCGCGCCGGCTGCGCCGTCACGTGCCCGTGCCGGCCAGCCGCTCGTGGACCAGCGCCAGGTCAGGGTGGTCCAGCTCGCTGAGGATGTCGAGGGCCTGATGCCAGATCAGACGGGCGCCGCAGTCGTCGCCGGCCGCGCGCAGCACGTCGCCGAGCTTCGACAGCGTGTCCGCCTCGAAGTAGCGTTCGCCGACCCTCCTGAACAGGCCCGCCGCGCGTTCGTAGCACGAGGCCGCCTCGGCGGGGTCGGGCAGCTTCTGGTACGCCAGCCCGAGCCCGTCGAGAGCGGCGGCCTGCCCGTGCAGGTCGCCGGCACGCTCGAAAAGTGTCAGCGCCTCCCGGCAGTAGAGGATGGCGTGCTCGGGATGGTCGAGCAGGGCGTGGCTCTGACCGACCGAGTTGAGCGCCCGGGCCTCCTCCACCGTGTCGTCGATCAGCCTCACCAGGTGCAGCGCCTGTTCGGCGTTCTCCAGCGCCTCCTGGTAACGGTCCTGGACCCCGTAGAGCCAGCCGAGGTTGTTGTAGCAGCCCGCCTGGCCGCGCACATCCTGGAGCTCGGTGAACAGCGCGAGCGCGGCGCGCAGGTCCGCCTCCGCCGCCTCGAACATCTGCATCTGCGTGTACGCGGAGGCGAGGTCGCGGTGGCACAGGGCCTGACCGGCGAGGTCCCCGGTCCGGCGGGCCGCGTCGAGCGCGACGGTCTCGGCCTTGGCCCACTCGTCCCAGAAGCCGCGCCGGTCGAGAAAGTCGACCATGGTCCAGGCGAGCCGCCAGGCGTGCGCCGGGAAGCCCTTCGCCACCGACCACGGGACCATCGCCTGCAACACCGGACGTTCCTCGGCGAACCAGGTCATGGCGTGGTCGTAGTCCGGGTGCTCCTGGGGGGCCGCCCCCGGGGCGGGGGGCGCGAGACCGAGTGGGTCCGGGCGCGGATTGATGACCATCGTGGCCACGTGCGCGGTGTGCAGGTAGTGGTCGAGCAGCCGCAGCGGCGCGGCACGGCTCTCGTCGGCGCTGTCGCGGTCAGCGAGCTCCCTGGCGTAGGCGCGCAGCAGGTCGTGCAGGGCGAACCGCCCGGGGAGGTGCTCGGTGACCAGATGGGCGCGGGCCAGTTCCGTGAGCAGGTCGCGCGCCCGCCCGTGCGGAAGCCCGGCCAGGGCGGCGGCGGCCCGCGTGGAGACGTCCGGCCCCGGGTGCAGCGCCAGCAGGCGGAACAGGCGCGCGGCCGGCGCGCCGAGCGTGCGGTACGACCAGGAGAAGACCCCCCGCACGTCCGTCGCCCGGTCCTCGCCGCCGAACGGGTCGAGCGCGGCGCCCGCGCCGCGCACCCGCGCCACCAGGTCCGCCAGCGGCAGGTCCGGCTCGGTGGCCGCGCGTGCCGCCAGGACGGCGAGGGCGAGGGGCAGGCGCTCGCACAGCGCGACCAGATCGTCGGCCGCCTCGCCCTCGGCCGCGAGCCGCGGCGCGCCGAGGCGGGCGGCCAGCAGCTCCCGGGCCTCCCCGGGCGACAGCAGGCCGATCGTGAGCGGCTGCGCGCCCTCCGCCGCGACCAGCCCGGTGAGAGGATCGCGGCTGGTCACCAGGACCAGGCACCCCGCCCCGCCGGGTAGCAGGGGACGGACCTGCTCGGCGTCGCGCGCGTTGTCGAGCACCACGAGCACGCGCCGTCCGGCCAGAAGACTGCGGTACAGCCCGACCAGCGCGTCCGAGTCCTGGGGGATCCGCTCGGGCGGGGTGTTCAACGCGCCCAGGAAGCGGCGCAGCGCGTCGAACGGATCCACCGGCGCGGCGTCCGGATCGAAGCCGCGCAGGTTCACATAGAGTTGCCCGTCCGGGAACCGGTCCCGCACGCGGTGGGCCCAGTGGACGGCCAGCGTCGTCTTGCCCACCCCGGCGGTCCCCGACAGGCAGCAGACGGTCATCGACGCGGCCCCGGCGAGGACGGCGTCGAGCCGGGCGACCTCGGCCGTCCGCCCGACGAAGTGGGGGAGGTCCGGCGGGAGCTGCGCCGGCACCGGAGGGCGGAGCCGCACCACGGCCGTAGGGGCCGGGTCCGGCGTCCGGGCATGCAGCGAGGCGTCTCCGGCGAGGATCATCTGGTGGAGCCGGCGCAGCTCCGCGGTGGGTTCCAGGCCCAGCTCGCGGCTGAAGTGGGCACGCGCCCTGCGGTACACCGCCAGCGCCTCGGGCGGACGGCCGTCGCGGTAGAGCGCCACCATGTAGGCCCGGATCGGCCTCTCCCTGTCGGGGTGCCGCAGCACCAGGTCGGCGAGCTCGGGCAGCAACTCCCGGTGCCGGCCGCAGTCCAGCTCGGCCTCCAGGCAGGATTCCAGCGCGGACAGCCGCAGCTCCTCGAGCCCGACGCCGACCCGATCACGCATCCGCTCGTTCGCCACGTCGGCGAGCAGCGGACCGCGCCAGTAGGACAGAGCCTCCCGGAGCAGCCGGGCCCGCTCCCCTGGGTCGGACGTCCGTTGCCCCCGTCCGACGCCCTCCCGGAACCGGTGGACGTCCACCGCGCCGGGGTCGGTCTCGGCCAGGTAGCCGTCGCCTCGGCGGAGCAGCCGGAACCCGCGTCCGCCGGTGCGGTCCGGGTCCAGTGTGCCGCGCAGTCGCGCGACGTGGCTTTGCAGTACGCCGCGCGCGTTGCCCGGCGGCTCGCCCTCCCACAGGAGGTCCAGTAACCGCCCGACGGGGATGACCCGCCCGGTGTCGAGCAGCAGCAGCCCGAGCAGGCACCGCTCCGCCCGCCGCCCGAGTGCCACCTGTCCGTCGACGTCCCATACCTCGACGGGGCCGAGGAGCCGGAAATCCATGCTGACCTCCCCGCCCGCTGACGGCCGCTCCCGTGGGGCGGCGGCGGGTCATCGGCGTTCCGCGACGGTGGCGGCCCACAGTCTATTCGTGCCCGCCGACATATGATCAAGGCGGTGCCCGGCGCCGTGCGAACCTCTTGTCCCCGGGCGCCTTCACGCGGCCCGTACGGCCCGATGCGGACCACCATCCCGGGCGCGGACGCGGAGCGCGCTGGTGGTCGCTCGCCGACCTGGTCACCGCACAGATCACTCACATTTTCCGGGAAACCATCATCGGGGATTCGGGAAGCGATCTTCTCAACCCCTCTACATCCCAGGCCAGCCATACTCCTGAACACCCCACCCTGTCCTGGATGGGTCGAGCAGGCCAAACGAGATCGACTTTTCGCCGCAAGGCCCATCTCGATCGAGAAATCGCAGGTCAGGTGGGGTATGAGGTGGTGGGGTGCCAGGGACTCGAACCCTGAACCGACGGATTAAAAGCGCCCTTGATCAATGCCGCCTAGTGCCGCCTTCTACCATTTCGTCCGCTGTTGCCCCCGGGAGTCTGCCGCCCAATCACGCTGGGTGCCGCGCCGTACCCGTACACGCGAGCGACCACCGAGCAACCATGCGTCCTTCACCATTGAATTCGTCGACGACCCTGCGCACTCGCCGACACTGGTGCCGTCATTACAGTCGGCGCGTAGGTCGCGTCGAAAGCGTGGTGCAGGCGCTCCGCGCGGCGTTTCGCCGGGATGACCCACTATGGGCCAGCCTCCTCGACGAGTATTGCCCACGCCTCGTCGAGATGGGATCCTCAGGCTTCTTCAGGGGAGCCGGCTGGCTCGACATGGCCGCGGGTTTTGCCCCGCGTGCTCGGCGTGTCGGCGGGTAGGGCGTAGGCAGTGATGGACCGGAAGAAGGCAGGGCGGCGATGAGGCGGCATCTGCCCAGCGCGCATGGCCATGCCGGCCTGCCCGACCAGAGGTTGCTGCAGGCGGCCTTCGACAGCGCGGGGGCGGGTATCTATCTGACTGATCTTGCTGGCCTTATCACTATGGCGAACCTGCAGGCCGGGGCGTTGCTGCGCCGTCCCGTGGCGGAGATGCTAGGCGCCGATGCCCACGATCTGCTGCACAGGGGCGCTGACGACGGGCTGACTCCTCGCTCCACCTGTCGGCTGATGGGAGTGCTGGAGCACGGTCGTCCGGCGCGTGGCGACGAGTCGACCTTCCTGCGGGGTGACGGCAGCCTGCTGCCGGTCTCCTTGTCGGCCGCTCCGATAGTGCAGGAGGGCGGGCAGGTACTCGGGGTGATCGTCGTCTTCACCGACATCACCGAGCGGCTGAACCTCTCTCGTCAGCAGGCCGGCCATCTTGCCATCTTGGAGGACTTCAACGCCCGCCTGACGCTGCTCACCGAGATCACGTCCGTGCTGACCCAGACGCTGGAAGTAGACGAGGCCTTGCAACGGCTGGGCAGGCTGATCGTCCCCCGGTTGGCCGACTGGGCGATGGTGGATCTGCGTGTCGAGCACGACGAGGTGGAGCGGGTGGTGGTGATCCCTCCTGCTGATCAGGCGGCGGGGTCCCCGCTGCCCGAGCCTCCCGGCTCCCTGCTGGCGCGGGTGCTGGATCGAGGTGAGACCGTCTTGCTGGGGCCGGGCGACATAGCCCGCAAACCTGACTCCGGCATGGCCGCCGCACAGCGTGAGCTGTTCGCGGCCCGGGGAGCGGTGTCGGCGATCATCACGCCGCTACGCACCCAGCGGCAGGTGCTGGGGGCTCTCACCGTGGCGCGTACCGACCCGGCCCGCCCCTTCGACGCCACCGATGTGACGCTGGTCACCGACATCGGGCGTCGCGCGGGGTTGGCGGTGGGTAATGCGCGCCTGTTCGGCCGGCAACGCGAGGTGGCCGAAATGATGCAACGTCACCTGTTGGCTCCGCTGCCGCAGGTGGGCCACCTTGAGATGGCTGCGCGCTACCTTCCGGCCTCGGTGGGGTCTCAGGTCGGGGGTGATTGGTACGACGCCTTCCTGCTGCCCGACGGCGTCACCGCCCTGGTCATCGGTGACGTGGTCGGCCATGACATCAGGGCCGCCGCTGAGATGGCCCAGCTGCGCAGCATGGTGCGCACGCTGGCGTGGGACCGCTGCGTGTCGCCCAGCCTGGTCGTCAACCGGGTAGACCAGGCGATGTCCGCCGTCACGGACGTGCCCATGGCGACGATGATCTTGGCGCGTGTGGAAGGCTCCGGAGATGGTCCCTGGCGGTTGCGCTGGAGCAACGCCGGGCATCCGCCGCCCCTATTGGTCACCCCTGACGGGCATGCCCGCTATCTGGAACAAAGACAGGATCTGCTGCTCGGGCTCCGCCTGGGTATCGAGTCGACCAGGCGAGACGCCGTCGAGCCGATGCCGGCTGGGAGCACCCTCGTGCTCTACACCGACGGCCTCGTCGAAAGTCCCGGCAGCGACCTGGACACCGGCCTGGCCCGGCTGCGGGCGCAGGCCGCGGCCATGGCTCACCTCCCGCTGGAGGGCCTGTGCGACGAGATCGTGCGACGCATACCCCACGGGACCACCGACGACGTCGCTCTTCTCGCGTTACGCCTTCCCGCGTGCGGCACCGGCGCCTGATTGTGTACGCGCCCGGCCTACGGCTTGTTCCCGGTATCCGACGGCCATGCGGCCCCGGACTCTCGCCGGGCCCGGGGCTCTCTCATGCCACAGGTTGACCCGCCCGTGCTCATGCCGCGGCCTTGAGCGCACTCGCCGGCGGTTCGGCCGCCGATGGCCGACCCGGCCCCGGCAGGGCCATCCGCAGGACACGCTTCCAGACCGAGCCGGCCTGCCGGACCAGTGAGCCGGACGCGTAGGGGAGGCCGAACCGTTGGCACAGGGCGCGGACCCGCGGTGCGATCTCGGCGTACCGGTTGCTGGGCAGGTCGGGGAACAGGTGATGCTCGATCTGGTGGCTGAGGTTGCCACTCATGATGTGGAAGAGGCGTCCGCCGTCGATGTTGCACGAACCGAGCAGTTGGCGTACGTACCACTCGCCGCGGGTCTCGTTCTCGAGTCGGTCCTCGGTGAAGACCTCGGCGCCCTCAGGGAAGTGGCCGCAGAAGATGATGGTGTGTGCCCAGACGTTGCGTGCCATGTTCGCGGTCAGGTTGCCGAGCAGGACGGGCAGGAAGGCCGGGCCGGCGAGCAGCGGGAACGCGAGGTAGTCCTTGATGATCTGGCGTCGTATCTTGGCCGCCACGGCGCGAAGTTGGGCCAGCGCCTCTTTCGGATCCTTTCGTCCCGACGGGATGCGTTCCAGTTCGAGGTCGTAGATCGCTATGCCGTACTCGAAGAAGAGGGCCAGCAGCGCGTTGTAAAGCGGCTGGGCGAGATAGATCGGATGCCATCGCTGCTCCGGGCTGATCCGCACCACCGAATAGCCGATGTCGCGGTCCTTGCCGAGCACGTTCGTCCAGGTGTGGTGGACGAAGTTGTGGGAGTGTTTCCACTGGTCGGCGGGGGAGGCGGTGTCCCATTCCCATGTGGTCGAATGGATTTTCGGGTCCCGCATCCAGTCCCACTGCCCGTGCAGGACGTTGTGACCGATCTCCATGTTTTCCAGGATCTTCGCGACCGCCAGTGCCGCCGTTCCGGCGATCCATGCGGGAGGCAACCAGGAGGCGAACAGCAGCGCCCTGCCGCCCAGCTCCAGCTTGCGCTGGACGGCGATGAGACCCCGGATGTAAGCCGCGTCCCGCTCACCGAGGCTCGCGAGCACCTCGTCGCGGATCTTGTCCAGCTCGCGGCCGAACCTTTCGGCGTCGACAGAGGCCGGATCGAATGTGGCAGACATGTCTGTTCCTTTCACAGCTCGATCTCGACCGGGCCGGCCGCCACCGACACGCAGGGCTGGATCATCTCCCCTGCGTCTCCGTGCACCTGGCCGGTCCGTATGTCACGTACCTGACCGGAGCGAAGGCGCGCGACGCATCCGTAGCAGATGCCCATGCGACAGCCGCTCGGCATGAGCACCCCCGCGCTCTCGCCGACAGCCAGCAACGTCGTCTCGCCGTCGGCCTCGGCTTCTCGGCCGCTCCTGGTGAAGCGGACGCGTCCCCCCGAACCCGCTGCCGCTGCCGGCACCAGACTGAAGCGCTCGACATGGAGCCCGTCCGCGGGCCCGGTCCAGTACGCCGCGAGGTCGTCGAGCATCGCCGGTGGCCCGCACGCCCAGACGGACCGCTCGGTCCAGTCCGGGCAGAGCCGGGCCAGCTCCGCGGGCCGCAGCCGTCCCTCAGAGCGTGTGTGCCGTTCGTGCAGTCGTAGCCGCGGACACCGTTCGGCCAGGCTCCGGAGCCGCCCGCCGAAGATGACGTCGCCGGGTGACGGCGCCGAATGGACCAGCACGACGTCCGGCCCCGTCACGGCCGGAACACCGTCCAGGAGGCTGTCCAGCATGGCCATCACGGGGGTGATTCCGCTCCCGGCGGTCACGAACAGCAGGCGAGGGGGCGGTGGCTCCGGGAGGACGAACGTCCCCTCGGGCCGGCCCAGCCTGAGCACCGCCCCGGGCGCCGTGCTCCGCACGAGGTGGTCGGAGACGAGCCCGCCGCGCACGGCCTTGACCGTGACGGTGACGCAACCACCGGACCTACCCGGAGCCGACGACAGGGAGAAGATGCGCCAGTGTCGCCGCCCGCCGATATCGGCGCCGATCCGCACCCACTGACCGGGACGGTGAGTGAGCCAGCCTCGCCCCGGGCGGATCACCAGGGTCACCGCATCGGCCGTTTCCGCACGAACCGACTCGACCCGGCCGCACAACTCCCCTGCCGCCCAGAGGGGATTGATTAACGCGAGGTAGTCCTCGGGAAGCAGCGGTGACGTCAGCCAGTGCGCGGCTGTCGCCAGCCGCCACAGGAGAGTCGCAGGGGATGCGGACGCGCGTGTAAGGATCACGGAGCCTTCCCGAGGCAGTCGAGGATCCAGTCGACGGACAGGCCATCCGTGCGGACATGTACCCGGTGCCCGCGTCCGGCACCCGCAGGCCGGAGCCACGAAGGGCACAGCAAGCGACCCAGGACCGGTAACGGAGTGGTAGGCGGCAGGCCCGTGACAGCACGGCTACGGGAAGAGGTGGCCCGCCGAAGCGGCGACGCGCATGCTACGCGGGGGGCTTTGCGGGGATACCCACGTGGACCCGGTCAATCCTTCGATGAGGAGCAGCGTATGACCATGGACGCTCCCACCGGGCTGCTCTACTTGCTGAGTGTTGGCAAGGAAAAGGAACTGATTCTCCGCGTGCACGGCACGATGCCCGCAGCCGAGAGACTCGTCAGCTGGATGGAGCAGGGCGCCGTCGTGTCCCTTCAGGTCTCCCATGAGGGAGAGCCGGGCACATTCACCTACGTGGTCAACTTCAGGCACGTGGTGGCAGCCCGCTTCGCTCCCTACGCGAGGACACGGATCAGCAGCTTCTGAACCCTCGCGTAGGGCACCCGTGCGGCTACGACGACGCTTCCTTCGTCTTCCGGGCCCACCCCGGCTGGGCTCGTTCGCGGCCCCGCCTCTCCTACGGCGGGGGCTTGCCGCCTGCGTCGCGGGTCCGGGCCTTCGGCTACGTCAGCATCGGTATGGTGCGGTCCAGGCCGGTTACACGCAGTAACCGATACATGTACGGGCGGGCTGCGGTCAGGGAGAGGGTGATCCCCATCGTCTTGGCGCGGCGCTGGATGCCGACCAGGACTCCCAACCCGCAGGCGTCGCATGCCGCCACACCCGAAAGGTCGAGAATGAGCAGGCTTCTGCTGTAACGCAGGACGTCGAGCAGATCCTCGCGCAGGTCGGGACTGGTGAAAATGTCGATTTCACCGGACAGCCGGATGGTCGTCGGGGCCGACCGGTCGGCTCTGCCAAGTGGCGCGGGGTCGCGGATGGAGACGGAATGCTCCGGCTGGCAACGAGACGGGGCCTCTGGCGGCAGGCTTGGCAGGTGGGCGTCCGATCGGCGGTGTCGGCACCCGTGGAGCAGGTCCGTCGGCAGCGTAGTGATGTGCACCCCCTCGTTCTCCCCGTCCGCATCCCGTGTACCGATGGCGTGGTGGGCTGCGGTGGTGAGGAGGTCGACCGGGAGCGGGCCGAACCTGCCCTGACTGGCGAGCATGAGCGCCGCCCCGGCAGGACCGTCCGCGGTGTATGGCGGGACGACCAGCAGGATGACAGGCTCAGCCTCCGCGAATGTCAGGGTGACGAGGCGAGGATCGGCACTGTGGAACCAGCCCACTTTGACCTGGCGTCCGCCGGCCTGGACACGGTGGGGGATGTGGTCCCATGCGTCGACGTGCACGCCGACGCGCAGTGTCGTCAGGCCTAGTCGCTGGTCGACGGCGGCGATGAGACCCGGTAGTTCCACCGTGGCGTCACGGGAATGCGGCCAACACGCCCCGTCCACGGTGCCCCGCGGGCCAGGGACGGGAGCCAACCGTAGTCGAACCGCAGAGCCGATGACGGGGGCTGTGCCGGCTGGGGCGCTGGGCGGTGTGAAACGAGAGAGCAGCGTCGGTGTCATGATCGCCTGGCCTGTCTTGGTCCTCGAAAGAACCGCGTCCTGATATATCGCCGCGGGCGACGCCGACCTGAGTGCCAACGCACGAAAAATCCTCGGTTCCTAAACACTACCTCCTGGTTTTCTGGAATGGCGCCGTTCCGGAAGTAAAATGTCCCCTATTTTCAGGGACACGCAGGAGCGGGTGCGTGGGTCGGGGACCGTTGTCGCGTCCGGAATTCTATGTGGATTAGGCCACTCGCCGGAGCGGCCTCACTAACGGGTGAGATTCGTCGCCGGGCGCGACGTCGCATCCCTCACCCTTATCGGCCGCCTGAGGCGACTGGACTCGCGATCTCTACCCTGCCCGCCGCTGTCCCGCCTGGACGGCGGCCCCTGAACGAACTGGCCGAGACTGCCCGGCGCGCTGGCCGGCACCCCGCCTGCCTGTGACCGCTCATGGTTTCAGCGGCCAACGATTTTCAGGCTGAGTCTCAACCTCTCGTGTAGCCGTGACATCAGACGTTCGGTCCGAGGTCGATAAATCACAACAGTTTCCAGTTTGGATGCCATTGCCCTGTACGCCCGTGGTGGTTCAGGGGGCGGCGATGGGCAATTGGAGGATGAAGCAGGCGCCGCCGAGCGGGGAGGGCTCGACCCAGACGGCTCCGTAGTGGGCTTTCGCTATATCCCGGGTGATGGCCAAGCCGAGGCCGGTGCCGGGGCCGCCCCGCTGGGAAATGGCTTTGAGCTGGTACATCCGGTCGAAGATGCGTTCCCTGTCCTTCTCCGGCACGCCGGGGCCATCGTCGGACACCGCCAGTCGGGCATTGCCGTCGCTGCGGCCGACGTGGACCTGCACCTGGTGGGTGGCGTGGTGCTGAGCGTTGTCCAGCAGATTGGTGATGATTTGGCAGATCCGCGTGCGCATGGCTGTGACCTCGACACCGGGAGTGCAGATGACTTCGATCGAGATGGGGTCGTTCCGGTCCGCGACCTCCTGCCTGACCAGTTCGCACAGGTCGATCCGTTCCCAGTCGGCTTGGGCGGCGCGGGAACGGGCGATCATAAGAAGTGCGGTAGCCAGCGCATCCAGTCGATCCACTCCACGTAGTACCACCTCCAGCACGCGGGGGTAGTCGGCTTCGCCGGGACGAGTAGTCGCTTCTTCCACCGTGACGCGTATCCCGGCCAACGGGGAGCGGATCTCGTGGGCGATGTTGGTGGTGAACTCCCGCTCACGGTCCAGCATGTCCAAGCTCACGTTGATGTTGTCGACCAGCTGCGTCACCTCCTGCGGGCCATGCTGCTGAGCGATTTGGGCGCGTTCATCGCTGACGTTGATCTCGGCGAGGTCACCGGAGATAGAACGCACGCGTCGCAGCAGTCGGCGGACAAGCACCTGGCCCGCAACCGCGGCGGCCAGCACCATGGCGAGATTCCACCACCGTTTGTGAGAACTGGTGTCCCTCCCTGGACTTGCGCGCTCCAGCCGCTCGCTCAGAATTGATCTGCCCATCAGATACTCCCCACGAACCATCCCGCCGCGTAGGCTCCCTACCCTTCGATCAACCGTTTACCACGATTGATTGCCGGCACAGCGGGTCAATACTCCGTCGACCTCGTCGCGTACGTCGAGCTCGGCGCACGACCTGACCGGCGCCCGCACCGGAGGGCGGATCAACGCTCGGCGCTCGACGGATTGTCGTTCCTCTCTCTGGGAGGAAGGTGATGGCGATGCGTGAGAGCCATGCAGTGGTCTACAAGCGGTGCGGATGCACCGAACGGAGCGGGCGGTGCCCGCGGCTGCTCGAGGACGGGCACGGCTCCTGGTACTTCGCGGTGCAGATCCGGGGCCTGTCGGGGTGCCGGGAGCGTGCCCGGCGAGGAGGCTATGCCAGCGCGGGCGAAGCCGAACAAGCCGGGCGGCAGCTGATCGCAGCCGAGCAGGGCGGCCCGATCGGGACGGGGTGCACGGTGGCCCAGTGGCTGCGCTACTGGCTGGCGACCGATCAGGGGATCCGGCCGAGAACTCGGCAGGGGTATGCGGATCACGTCCGGCTGCACCTGGTCCCGGCGCTGGGGCGGATCATGCTGTCGGAACTGTCTCATTGCGATGTACGGCGGATGTTCACTGCGTTGGCCGGGCGCCGGAACCGGTACGGCAGACCACTGGCGACCGCGACACTGGAGCGGATCCGTGCCACGCTGCGGGCCGCCCTGAACGAGGCCGTCCGGGAAGGTCTGATCGACAGTAATCCCGCCCGTGCTCTGAGGTTGCCCGCCGCGCCACGTCCGAGAGCGCAGGTATGGACCGACCGTTGGGTGGCGGCGTGGAAGGCCACCGGGGAGAGACCCACGGTGGCGGTCTGGACGATTCCGCAGCTGGTGGCCTTCCTGGACGATGTCCGCGAAGATCCTCTGTTCCCGCTGTGGTGGCTGGCCGCGCTGCGCGGGCTTCGCCGGGGCGAACTGGCCGGCCTGCGCTGGGTGGATCTCAGCCTGGAGAGGGCCGAGCTCGCCGTGGTCCAGCAGTTGGTGCACGTTGGCGGGAAGCTGGTCCCGTTCCCGCCGAAGAGCGCGGCCAGCAGGCGCACGGTCGCGCTGGATTCGGAGACGGTGCGGTTGCTACGCCGTCATGAACGCGACCGGCGGGCGGAGAAGATCCATCGCGGGGAGGCCTGGGACGACACGGCGCACGTCTTCACCCGTACCGACGGCGCTCCGGTGGCGCCGGACTACCTGACCTACCGGTTCCATAAGCTGGTGCGCAGGAGCGGGCTGCCGCCGGTGCGGTTGCACGACCTGCGGCATGGTGCGGTCACGCTGGCGCTGGCCGCGCACGTGGATCTGTCGGTGGTTCAGGACCAGGTCGGCCACGCCAGCATCGTGTTGACCGCCGACACCTACACCTCGGTGCTGCCGGAGCTGCATCATCGGGCGGCCGGGGCGACGGCGCGGCTGGTGCTGTCGGCAGCGCGCGGGACCGCTCGGAAGGTGCTCAGGGGGCGATGCGGCTGGATGACCCAGGTGTGACCCATCCGTGTCCCAGGCCATGATCGGGTGATCTCCCGTTGCGGAGAACGCCCAGGTCAGAGGTGGTGGGGCGCCAGGGACTCGAACCCTGAACCGACGGATTAAAAGTCCGCAGCTCTGCCATTGAGCTAGCACCCCTTGGTCGTGCCCCGCGAAGCCCGCCCGCGTCGCGGTGTGATCCGTGGAACACTCCCCAAGATGCAGGGTACAGAGAGTACCGCGTCTTCGGCGACGCCATTGTCCCTGATCGCCCCGCCATCGGTCTCGGCAGGCCCCGGCGAGGGGCCATGACGCAGGTCGTCAGCGGAAGGCGTCAAGGCCCGTGAGCGCCTTGCCCAGAGTCAGCAGATGCACTTCCTGAGTGCCCTCGTACGTGAGCACGGACTCCAGGTTGGTCATGTGCCTGATGACCGGATACTCCAGCGTGACCCCGTTGGCCCCGAGCACCGTACGCGCCTCGCGGGCGATGTCGAGCGCGGCCCGGACGTTGGCCAGCTTGCCGAAGCTGACCTGGGTGGGCTTCAGCTTCCCGGCGTCCTTGAGCCGGCCGAGGTGAAGGGCGGTGAGCCCGGCCTGGCCGAGCGCGACCGCCATCCAGGCCAGCTTCTCCTGCGTGAGCTGGAAGGCGCCGATCGGCTTGCCGAACTGCACCCGCGTGGTGGCGTAGTCCACGGCCGCCTCCAGGCATGCCCGGCCTGCCCCGACCACGCCCCACAGGATGCCGTACCGCGCCTCCGTGAGACACGACAGCGGGCCCTTCAGCCCTGCGACGCCAGGCAGCACCGCGGAGGCGGGCAGCCGTACGTCGTCGAAGTACAGGGAGGCCGTGACCGAGGCCCGCAGCGACAGCTTGCGGTGGATCTCGGCGGACGAGAAGCCGGGGGTCGAGGTGGGGACGACGAAACCGCGGATGCCCTCGTCGGTCTGCGCCCACACGACGGCGACGTCGGCGATCGAGCCGTTGGTGATCCACATCTTGGCGCCGTTCAGGATCCAGTCGCCGGACGGGTCCTGCTTGGCGGTGGTGCGCATGCCGGCGGGGTCGGATCCGTGGTCGGGCTCGGTCAGGCCGAAGCAGCCGATGGCCTCCCCTGACGCCAGCCGGGGCAGCCACTCCTGCTTCTGCTCGTCCGAGCCGTACTTCCAGATCGGGAACATCGCCAGCGACCCCTGCACGGACACGAACGACCGCAGCCCCGAGTCGCCCGCCTCAAGCTCCCGGCAGGCCACGCCGTACGAGACGGCGTCGAGCCCGGCGCAGCCGTACCCCTCCAGGTGCATGCCGAGGAGGCCGAGCGAGCCCAGGGCCGGGGCGAGTTCGCGGGCGGGGAACGTGCCCTGCTCGAACCACTCGCCGACGTGGGGGAGGACCTCGCCGGAGACGAGTTCCCTTACGGAGTCCCTGATCATGCGGTGCTCGGGGTCGAGCTGGTCGTCGAGTTCGAGGAGGTCGTCCATGGCGTCAGGGTATCCGGGCCTCCTCGGGGTAGGGCCAGGGGGAATCCCGATGTGCGCCCACCCCCCTGAGAGGCACTGTGGAGGTATGAACGAGATGAACACCAACGGTTCGGTCAAGCAGCTCCACCGCACTCGGAACGGCAGGATCGTCGCCGGGGTGTGCTCGGGCGTCTCCGAGTACACCGGCATCGACGCCAACATCCTGCGCCTCGGGCTCGCCGTCGCGAGCTTCTTCGGCGGCCTCGGCGTCGGCGTCTACGCCGTCGCCTGGCTCCTCCTCCCCGAGGAGGGCAAGAACTCCTCCATCGTCCAGGACCTCATCGACAAGAACAAGGACGGCCGCGCCTGGCAGGACGCCAAGGCCAAGTGGGACAACGTCCAGCAGGGCTGGAACCAGGGCCGCTCCACCCACACCCCGTACCCCCCGCAGGCCCCGAGCTACGAGCAGCACCCGTACGGCCGGCCCTCCGACGGCGACTCCCAGAACCAGGGTCCGCAGGCCTGACTCAGGTAGCGGCGGCCCGGACCTTGGCGATGATCTCCCTGCGCGACTCGGTCCAGAGCATGGCGAGCACGGCCGCGGCACACAGCCCGGCCACGCCCGCCAGCGTCACGACAGCCTCTGGGCCGAGCCGCTGGGCGGCGGCGCCTCCGACGAGGATGCCGACCCCCTGGGCGGCCAGCAGGCCCGACTGCACCAGCCCGAACGCCGCGGCACGTCCCGACGCCGGGACGCACTGGACGAAGGCCGCGTTGGCCGCGAGCTGATAGGCCCCGCCGACGCCGGACAGCACCCACAGGGCGAGCACGCCCTCCAGCGGTGGCCGGATCACGCACAGCACGAGCGGCGCGCAGGTCATCATGGCCAGCCAGCCCATGCTCCGCAGCCGTCCGGACGGCGTGACGAACCGCCCGAAGAAGAACGCGCCGACGACCGTGCCCGTCGGCATCGCCGCCATCAGCAGACCCGTGATCACCGGGACGGGCAGCCTCCCGTCGGCGAGCGCCGCGGCGTACGGCGCCGCGATGCCCTCGGGAATCACGTAGAACCCGCACAGCCAGGCGAACAGCACGAGCGTGCGAAGCCGCCGCTCGCCGAACACCAGGCGCGCGCCGGACAGAGTCATCCGCCACACGGACGGCCGCTCGCCGTCCTCCCGCAGCGGCGCAGGGCGGTGCCGCACCCCCGCGACGATCACCAGGGCCGATCCGAGGAACGTCGCACAGTCCAGCGCCAGCGCCCGATAGGGCCCGAGCACCGCGATCGCCGCGCCCCCGGCGGCGAACCCGAGCATCTGCACGGCCTGGTTGGTCACGTTCTGCAGGGCCGACCCCACGACGTACCGGTCGGCCTCAAGGACCTCGGGCAGCAGCGCCGCGCGGGCGGCCGAGAACGGCGCGCCGAGCAGCACCACGCAGAAGACCAGCGCGCACAGCACGGGAAACGGCGTGGCGGGCAGGGCCATCGCGGCGAGCATCAGGGCGCGCAGCACGTCGCACCAGAGCATGACCCGCCTGCGCGGGTATCGGTCGGCGAGCCCGGCCAGCAGGGGCCCGCCGAGGATGGGCGGCAGGTAGGTCAGCGCGTAGACGGCGGCCGTGGCCAGAGGCGACGCGGTCCGGCTGTAGACCAGCACCGCGAGCGCCACCTGGGCGAGCTGGTCGCCGAGCAGCGACATGCCCTGTCCGAGCCACAGGGCCCGGAACTCGGGGATCGCGGCGACCTCCCGATAGGTGGTCCGCACCTCGGGGGGACGGCGGTGCCGGCCGGACAGCCTGCCGGGCTTGGTGGCCGCCATCTCACTCCGCAGAGGTCGCTCCGCCGGCCGTTTCCGCCGGTGTCCGCCCCGGCGACTGGATCTGACAGTCCGTGGTCAACATGTTACTTACAGTGCCCGTCGGATGGGACTTTTGCAACCCGCTGACGGTCCCATTTCGCGGCCCGCGAACACCGATCGCCGCCTTGACGAGGGGAAACCCTGACGAGGGAGACGCCGGGAAAAGGGCAGTCACCAGCCGAGCTCGTGCAGCCGTTCGTCGTCGATGCCGAAGTGGTGGGCGATCTCGTGGACGACGGTGACGCGGACCTCCTCGACCACGTCGTCCTCGGTCTCGCAGATCTCCAGCGTCGGGTTCCGGTAGATCTCGATGCGGTCCGGGAGGACCCCCGAATACCAGTCGCCCCGCTCGGTCAGCGGAATGCCCGTGTAGAGCCCCAGCAGGCCGGGCTCGGGCGGGTCGTCCACCACCACGACCACGACGTTGTCCATGACCTTGGCCAGATCGGGAGGGATCGTGTCGAGCGCCTCGGCCACGAGCTCCTCGAACCTCTTCAGCGGGACGTCGATCACCGTCTCATCGTGTCACCGCGAGGCGGCCGTGCGGTAGCGCCGTACGGCGAGCGGTGCGAACACCGCGATGATCAGCAGCGACCAGCACAGGGACGCCGTCACCGGGTGCTGGAGAGGCCAGGAGGCGGCGGCCGAGCCGGGGTTGCCGAACAGCTCCCGGGCGGCCGAGACGACGGCGCTCATCGGGTTCCAGTCCGCGATCGGCCGCAGCCACCCGGGCAGCCCCTCCAGCGGCACGAACGCGTTGGCCAGGAAGGTCATCGGGAACAGCCAGCCGAACGTCGCGGCGTCCGCCTGCGCGCCGTTCTTCACGAACAGCCCGATGTACGTGCCCAGCCAGATCATCGCGTACCCGAACAGGGCGAGCAGCGCGAAGCCGGCGAGCGTCTCCAGAGGGGTGCTGTGCGGACGCCATCCCGCGATCAGCAGGCCGCACACGCTCATGGTGGCGAGCGACAGCCAGTCCTTGGACATGTCCGCGAGGCTCCGCCCGGCCAGTACGGCGGCGCGCGCGATGGGCTGGGCGCGGAAGCGGTCGATGATGCCGCGCGCCATGTCCTCGGCGACCGACGTGGCGGAGGCGACCGCGGACAGCGCCATGACCTGCATGAAGATTCCGGGCATCAGGTAGTTCCGGTAGTCGCCCCCGCCGGGCAGGCTGATCGCGCTGCCGAAGACGTACCCGAACAGGATGGTCATGATGACCGGGGCGACCAGCTCGGCGGCGATCTGGCCGGGCTGGGTGCGCAGTTGGGAGTAGCTGCGGCCCGCGATGACGAACGTGTCGCTCAGGGCCCAGCGCAGCCGTTGCGCCCTCGTCGCGGGGGGTTCCAGGGTGATCACGCGGCCTCCTTCTCTTTGGCGGGCGCGTCCGTGAGCGCCAGGAACACCTCGTCCAGCGTCGGCCGGCGCAGCCCCAGGTCCTCCACGCCGACCCCGGCGGCGTCGAGGGCCGCGGCGACCCTGACCAGGGAGGCGGCACCGTCCGAGACGGGCACGACGAGCCGCCGTTCGGCGGCGTCGATCTCGGGCTCGCCCGGGAGCACCCCGCGCACGGCCTCGACGCCGGGCGCCACGTCCGCGGCGTCGCGGAAGGCGACGCTCACGCGGTCGCCGCCCACCTTCGCCTTGAGTGCGGACGGCGACCCGGCCGCGACCACCCGCCCGGCGTCCATGACGGCGATCCGGTCGGCCAGGTGGTCGGCCTCGTCGAGGTACTGCGTGGTGAGCAGCAGGGTCGTCCCCTCGGCGACGAGCCGGCGCAGCACGTCCCACAGCGCGAGGCGGCTGCGAGGGTCGAGGCCGGTGGTCGGCTCGTCCATGAACAGCACCGGCGGGGAGACGATCAGGCTGGCGGCCAGGTCGAGCCTGCGGCGCATGCCACCCGAATACGTCCGCACGGGACGGTTCGCCGCCTGCGTCAGCCCGAACCGCTCCAGCAGTTCCTCGGCCCTGCGGCGGGCCGTACGACGGGGCAGGTGGTAGAGCCGGCCGAACAGCTCCAGGTTGCGGCGTCCGGTCAGCAGCTCGTCCAGTGCCGCGTGCTGGCCGGCGAGGCCGATGCGGTAGCGGAGCCGTTCTGCGTCCCTGACCACGTCGCAGCCGGCCACCCGGGCCGAGCCGGCGTCGGGGCGCAGCAGCGTCGTCAGGACGCGCACCATCGTCGTCTTGCCGGCGCCGTTGGGCCCGAGCAGGCCGCACACCGAGCCGCGCGGCACGTCGAGATCGACGCCCCGCAGCGCCTCGGTCGTGCCGAACCGCTTGCGCACTCCTTCCGCATGGATCACGGCATCTCCTTAACGCGGTTAAATTTAACAACGTTAAGGATGCATTGAACGCCGTTAAGCTGTCAACCGTGGCACTCGAACGCGACACGATCGTCAGGACCGCCATCCGACTCCTGGACGAGGTGGGGCTGGAGAAGCTGACCCTGCGCAGACTCGCGACCGAGCTGGGCGTGCAGGCCCCCGCCCTCTATTGGCACTTCAGGAACAAGCAGGAACTGCTGGACGAGATGGCCGAGGCGATCTCCGCGCAGGAGCCGTTGCGGCCGCTCGCCGAGGGAGAGTCGTGGGAGGAGTGGCTGGCGGAGTGGTGCAGGGGCCAGCGCCGCGCGTTCAAGTCGCACCGCGACACCGCGCGCCTCACCGCCGGCACCCACCCCGGCACGGCCACGCTGCAGACCGTCGAGACCATCCTGGAATCGCTGCTGCGGTCCGGATTCACCCGTACGGACGCGATGTGGGGTCTCGGCACGCTCGCGAGCTTCCTCGGCGGGTTCGTCCTCGAGGAGCAGTCCGACCAGGAACGGGGAACGAGCGACCCGGCCCTGTTCGAGGAGGCGCTGGAGAGCCTCGCGCCGTACCCGAACGTGCGCGCGGTCATGGCCGAGACCAAAGGCCCGCAGACGGACGCGTCCTTCGAGCACGGTATAGCGCTGATTTTGTCCGGAATGCGGGCACGTCTGGAGGCCCAGCCCGACGGTCGGTAACCGGAACACCGTGTTCCGGTAACCAAAAAGGTCGCATCTTCGGGTAGTCAGGAAGGGATGGAGAACTCGAGGTTGAGGGCGTTCGCCCATAGGACGGTCGGCAGTCGGCTCGCCCGTGTGTCCGCCCGTGTGCTCACGGTCGTGCTGGCGGCGGTGATCGGCGGATGGCTCGGGATGGCGTTCGGCGCCAAGGTGGACACACCGGTCGGGCCCGCCGACATCGGGATGTCCCTGGCGCCGTCCTGGCGCGGGGAGACCGTCATCGACGTACGGCCCCTCGGGACGCTCAGCTTCGACAGCCACAACGGCCCGCTGCGGCTCGACCTGTCGATCGAGGCGGTTCATCCGGAGGTGGCGGAGGAGATTCTCAAGAACCCCAGGTGGGCCGATCGGCTGCCGACGACCATCGAGGACGACGTCATCTCCGGGCTGCGGAGCCTCGTCGTGCGCGCGGTGCTGTTCGCCGTCGCCGCCGGGTTCCTCACCGGCCTGGTCGCCTTCCGGCGGCTGTCGCGGGCGGCCTGGACCGCGGCGGGCTCGCTGGCGATGGTCGTCATCCTCGGCGGCGTCTCCGCGCTGACGTTCAACCCCCGTTCGATCGCCGAGCCCCGGTACACCGGGCTGCTCACGGGCGTGCCGTCCCTGGTCGGCAGCGCCCAGTCGATCGTGACCAAGTTCACCGAATATCGCGGCCAGCTCGCCAAGCTGGTGACCAACGTGTCCCAGCTGTACGAGGCGGGGTCGAATCTGCCGATCTTCGACCCGGATCCGGGGACCATCCGCGTGCTGCACGTCTCCGACCTGCACATCAATCCGCTGGCCTGGAATGTGATCAAGTCGCTGAAGGACCAGTTCAAGGTCGACCTCATCATCGACACCGGCGACATCAGCGACCATGGGACCAAGGCCGAGAACGAGTTCGTCAAGGAGATCGGCTCGCTCGATGTGCCGTACGTCTACGTGCGCGGCAACCACGACTCCATGACGACCCAGCGGGCGGTCGAGAAGCAGAAGAACGCGGTCGTGCTGGACGGCGCCGCCGCCACCGTCAAGGGGCTGAGCATCTACGGCATCGGCGACCCGAGGTTCACCCCCGACAAGTCCGTGCAGGCGGCGGGCGACGAGAGCAAGAGCCTCCTCGACCTCGGCCGGGCCAACGCGGCCAAGCTGGCGCCGCGCGAGCGGCCCAGGTCCGCCTCCACCTCGGCCCCGGACAAGATCGTTGCCGACATCGTGGCCGTCCACGACCCGACCGTGGGCCGGGGCCTGTCCGGGTATGTGCCGCTCGTGCTGAGCGGGCACGTCCACGCGCGGTCCACCGAGCTGCTGCCCTCGGGCACCCGCCTGATGATCCAGGGGTCCACCGGCGGCGCGGGACTGCGCGGCCTGGAACACGACGAGCCGACCCCGCTGACCGCCTCGGTGCTCTACTTCGGCAAGAGCAGCCACCGCCTGGAGGCCTGGGACGACATCACCGTCGGCGGCCTCGGCGAGCAGTGGATTCAGTGTGAGCGTCATATCGAGCCGGACCCTGGTCGTACAATTTTTCCCGAGTCGCCGCAGGCGCCGTCGCCGACGGCAACCGGCAGCGGCTCGCCGTCGCCGGCCGCTTTGGCATCAGGGGCAAACGTCCCCTATGCTTCAGAGGTCTCCGACGGAAGGCGTCACGGAACAGGGCGAAAGCCTTGAGCCCCCATCGTCTAGCGGCCTAGGACACCGCCCTTTCAAGGCGGCGGCACGGGTTCGAATCCCGTTGGGGGCACGTGGAGCGCGTCGAGCGCACCGGATGACGGAAGGTCGAAGACCTCCCGGAAGCTGGTAAGCTAGGCGAGCCGAACAACACGGGGAAGCGAAAGCCCCCCGGACATAAAGGTCCTGTAGAGCAGTTTGGAGTGCTCGCCACCCTGTCAAGGTGGAGGTCGCGGGTTCAAGTCCCGTCAGGACCGCGTACGGCGGCAGCCGCCGAGGTCAGGTAGCTCAGTTGGTACGAGCGTCCGCCTGAAAAGCGGAAGGTCGGCAGTTCGACCCTGCCCCTGACCACCTTCAATGAACAGCCCAAACGCCCCGAGCCGATCACGGCCGGGGCGTTTTTCAATCTCCAGTGACAGCAACGCTTACAGCAACGTCGCCGACCATTGAGACAGTGCGATGCCTGTGGAATCTCTCCGGCCGAAGTTTCTTCTGATCGACGAGGACGATCGGATCCTCGGGCAGTGTCTTGATGCCGAGGGCCTCTTCGTGGAGGCGACCGACGAGGACGAGTCCGTGACGATCGAACTTCTGGGGTGCCTTCCGTCGCAGCGGATGCGCGACTACCTGACCGGCTCCAAGCGCTATCGCCAGCGGAACCCGTTGGATGTGGGAGGGCTGCGGATGCTCGACCTCGCTGGGGAGCCGCTCGCAGATTTCTGGGTGGGCGAGCTCTTTGACTGGCGCCCCTCGGCGATCGATCCTCAGCGGGTAGACGTGGTCGCCGGCTGGGGGTGGGACAGTCCACTCGCCAGTTCACGTCATGTGTGGGAGCACTGGCTTACCGCCAGGCCGGACAGAGCCGATCTCTGGGCTGGCTACACAGGAGCGGACAGAGAGGAATGGCTGACCATCGTCCGTCTTCAGAACCGGTGGCGGACAAGACAGCCTGATCGTCTGCCAGGCCGTACGTATGATCTCAATGGATCACACGTCACTGATAAGGCAGGCTTCTACCTTGCGGTCGGAGAGGCGATCAACGGGCCGGGTGGTTACTTCGGCTGCAACCTCGACGCGCTGGACGACTGCCTGCGCGGGGGGTTCGGGGCGCGGACGCCGTTCACGTTGATCTGGCGCGATTCCCAGATTGCTCGGGAGTCGCTGGCGACTCCTGTTGAGGGGGCGGACGAGCCCTCCACGTATTACGACGTCATCCTTTCCATCTTTCAGGACCACGACGCGGCCGTGGTGTCGAGGTGATCTGAAAGGTCTCCCGGAGCAGGCTGTCGGCCTAGAAGGTGGGCCGCCGACTGCTCTGAGGTACCCCTCTGATCGGCTCGCAGATGCCGACAAGCCCGGCGGAAACCGTGTGATCCCATTTTCGAACCGGAGATGGGGCCGCCCTCTAGAGCCGAAGTGGGAGGCCGGTGGTCATCAGCCTCCAACCAGACCCGGCGCGGTTCACTTCCCGGACGGTGTGCGCGCTCACCGCTGATTCGACGGTGACTCTGGCGGCGATGGGCGCTTCCCGTAGCGTGCGCGGGAGGTCATCGGATGCCGTCGCCGTCCTGGTTCCCGACTCCTGATCGACGCTCGCCCGGTCCGCTCGTGGGGGCAACGGACATTCGGCATTGTCTTGACGGCGGTAAAAATACTGCCATAGCTTCGAGGTGTTCCGCGTTCACAGGACATCCCCCTCTCCCGGGAACGGAGCGCTTTCGTGCCTCGACGCCTCCTTCGCATTCCCGCCGCCGTCGCCGGCTCTCTCGCCCTCGCCGCGGCCACCCTGACCGGAACGGCCGGGGCCGCGACGGACACTCGGACCGGCACCACCGCTGCGGCCACCACCCCCTCACACCTGTCCGGCACCCTCGCCGACGGCGCCACCTGGATCGCCGACGTGCCCGCCGAGTGGAACGGCACGCTCCTGCTGTTCAGCCACGGCTATGGTCCGGCTGTCGCGCAGAATGCACCTTCCGACGAGGCTCGCACGGCCCTTCTCTCGGAGGGTTACGCGGTCGCCGGTTCCTCGTTCGACCCGCAGGGCTCGTGGTGGGCGCTGAACAGCGCCGAACGCGACCAGTTCGCCACCCTCGACGCCTTCGGCCGTACGGTCGGCCGACCGTCCCGCACCCTGTCGGTCGGGCTGTCCATGGGCGGCCTGGTCAACGCCCAGATCGCCCGCGACGGAGCCGGCCGCGTCGACGGGGCCCTCGGGCTGTGCAGCCTCGTCGCAGGGGGCGTCGACCTGGACGACTACCAGTACGACGCCGAGTACACGATCGCCTCGCTGCTGATGCCCGGCCAGGACGTGCGGCTCACCGGGTTCGCCGACGCCGCGGACGCCGCCGCGACGGCGCAGCGGCTGACCGACGCCGTGACCGCCGCGCAGGCCACCCCGCAGGGACGGGCCAGGATCGCGCTCGCCGCCGCCTATCTCAACCAGAGCGACTGGGCGCCCGGCCAGAACCCGCCGGCGGCCGGCGATCCAGAGGGGCAGGAGGCCCAGCAGTTCGCCTGGCTTTCCCAAGGGGTGCTCGGGTTCATCGAGAACGGCCGCTGGTCCATCGAGCAGTCCGCCGGGGGTAACACGTCCTGGAACGCCGGGCTCGACTACGCGGCGCTGCTGCGCGACTCCGAGCACGCCGGCCAGGTGCGGGCGCTGTATCGCAAGGCCGGCCTCGACCTGCGCGCCGACCTGGCCACCCTGACCCGCGGCGCCGACCTGCACGCCGACCCCGGGGCGCGGCGCAGGCTGGAGGCGTCCTCCACCGCCGGTCAGAGCCTCGCGGTGCCGCTGCTCAACCTGCACACCATCGCCGACCAGCTCGTCCCGGTGCAGCAGGAGGCGGCGTTCGCCGAACGGGTCCGGGCGGCCGGCGACGAACGGCTGCTCCGGCAGGCGTACGTCGCGCGCCAGGGCCACTGCGCCTTCACCACCGCGGAGATCGTCGCGGGCGTGCGGGCGATCGACAGGCGGGTCACGACCGGCCGCTGGGGCGACGTCGCCGAACCCGCCGTCCTGCAGCGCTCCGCTCTGTCCCTGAACCTCGGCGGGGCCGCCTTCGTCCGCTACCGGCCCGGCCGCCTTGTCGTCGGCCGGCACTCCTCCCTGATCGGCTCGTAGATGCCGGCAAGCCCGGCGGAAACCATGTGATCCCATTCCGCACCAGCCTCAATGCCGGCCGATCGCGGTGCCGACACCATCCGATTCTTGGACGGACGCTCCATGCCCGCCCCGCGTATCCTGCGGATCACCGAACAGCCAACACTGATCACGATCCGGGCCGCTGACACTCACGGCGCGCACCAGTGATCACCGTTCCACAGGCGGTGGTCGGGGAGGCGCGGAAGGCGAGCACCGCCGCAGCGAGCACGGACAGTGGCTGATCACGGGATGGACGACGTCTCGTGGCTCGCGTGGGCCGGATCCCGGCCCGGCCTGGGTGAACAGAAGCCGTCCAGCCGACAGCCGATTATGTCACTTTGGGTAGTTGTTCAATAACAGAGAGTTGTATGAAGATCTGGGGGTGACACCACAACTGCCGAGGAGGCTTTCTTGACGCTGTCCAGCGTTCCCGCTCTCGCCCGCCGCCTGGCTGGCGCCACCGCCCTGGTCTTCGCAGTCGGCACCGTCGCCCTGCCCGCCACGGCGGCCACCCTGCCGGCGCAACTGCCGCCGGGCGTAGCCGCGCTCCAGGACGGCGGCGCTGCCCAGCGGCCCGCCGGAGACGATGTGTACCGCGACTGGTTCACGAGCCACTCCAAGTGTGTGGCAGCCGGCCAGGGAGGGATCGACCGAGGCCACTGGGAGCACTACACCTGCTCCGAGGGCGACTGGTTCTGGCACCTGTGGACCAACCGCTGAGCCGACGGACGACAGCACGACCTGGTGCCGCATAGCCGGTAAGGCCCCGGTTCATCGGTGTGATGTCGCCGCCCACCGGGTTGAAATCCTGGTTGTGCTCACGGCCGGCTGGTGGGGTGACCATGAATGTTCGCCGGGTGGGCCGGGCGGTGTTGCGGCGGGTCGTCCCCAGCGGATCTCGGCCGCGGAAGATCGTGCGTCCGCATGACGAGGCCCCGGACTCCGTGAGGAGCCCGGGGCCGGATGCCGTCAGATGACGGGCCACGTCTCAGTGCGCCCGGCATCGCCGGTGAAGTGTTGCTTAGAGCGGGCGAACCTGCTCGGCCTGCGGGCCCTTGGCGCCCTGGCCCGCGGTGTACTCGACCCGCTGGTTCTCCTCCAGCGAGCGGTAGCCGCCGGCGTCGATGGCCGAGTAGTGGACGAAGACGTCCGGAGTGCCGTCGTCGGGGGCGATGAAGCCGAAGCCCTTTTCGGCGTTGAACCACTTGACGGTTCCCTGAGCCATGATGCTTTCTCCTTGATGAGACGATCTCGAGGGCCACGGATGTGATCCTCGGGCTGCTGCGACCGACCGCCTTGGGAAAGCCTCGGCTCCATACGGTAACGCCCGCTGTCATAAACTCAGCAAGCGCTTTAACGCATACTGGGACTTCGACACAACCTCTGCTCCGACACTACACGCCGCAACGCCGTTCCCGCGCCACTCTCTCGCAAAACCCGCACGCGTCCCCCGAAGACCCATGCCCGTCACCGGCCCGGGGCCCGCTCCTCGCGGGAAGGGTCGGGGCTTGCCGAGGGCCTGTGGCGTGCCAACGGCGCCCGAGCGGCCCCGAGCGGGGCTGACCCCGGGCCACAGCAGTCCTGCGCAGGGCTCACCCCCACGGGCGTGGGGGAGGACACCGGTCCGACTCCTGGCGCAGTATGGCGATGGGCCTGCACCGTCATGACGGTGCAGGCCCAGAGCGGTGGTGTCACTCAGGTGACACCAGGGTCAGTTCACTTGACGACTGCGAGGGCGTCGACGACGCCGGCGCCGAAGAAGCTGTTGTCGTCGTCCGTGCCGGTGCAGGCCGCGGTGTTCTGCGGGCACGGCTTGGATACGGCCCGCGCCTTGAGCTCGCTGAGCATCGTGGCCGGCGACCAGGACGGGTGCGCCGACTTCATCTGCGCCATGACGCCGGCGACGTGCGGGCTCGCCATCGACGTGCCGCTCTTGGTGCCGTAGCCGTCGGTCCCCGTCCGGGTATTCCACGTCGTCGAGTAGATCGACGAGCCGGGAGCCGCGACGTCGATCTTGCCGAGGCCGTAGTTGGAGAAGGACGACCGGACGCTGTCCAGCGTGGTGCCCACGCGCTGCAGGGACGCGACCGTCACGACACCGTCGAGCTCGGCCGGGATGTCGCTGCAGCCGCTGTTGATCGTACGCACGGTCGGCTTCGGCGCGTCGTTGGGGCTGCCCGTGTCCACGGTCTTGTTGGCCATGTCGTAGTTGGAGTTGCCCGCCGCGGCGACGTTGACGACGCCCTGCGTGGTGGCCCACTCCACGGCGCGCCGGACGGCCTCCTTGCTGGCGGCCTGGTCGGGCTGGTCGTCACACCAGAACTCGAACGGGTCGACGTAGTAGGAGTTGTTCGTGACGTCCATGTGCTTCAGGCCCGCCCACATGAAGCCACAGACGGCGTACTCCGGGTAGATGTAGCCGTCGTCGTTGACGACCTTGACGGACGCCAGGCGCACGTTCGGCGCGACACCGACGATGCCGATGTTGTTGCGGGCGGCGGCGATGGTGCCGGCGACGTGCGTGCCGTGGTCGCTCGTCGTCGGGCGCCAAGCCAACGGCGTCTGGTCCGGACGGCCGACGTCACTGCAGTTGACCGAGTTCGCGACGTCGATGTTGGCCTTGAGGTCCGGGTGTGTCGGCGAGATGCCGCTGTCGAGCACCCCGACGAGGACGTTGCGGTTGCCGTCGGAGATCGCCTGCGCCTGCGGGGCCTTGATCATTTGCATGTCCCACTGGACGCCCTCGTTGGGGTCGAGGCTCTCGCCAGGCTGCGGGTCGGACGGGATGTCGCCGTTGACCGGCTTCTTGGCACCCTTCTTGTACCCGTTGGCGCCGGGGCCCCACGGCGGGGCCAGGTCGGCCGGCGTCCCCTCGGAGACCCCGGCCGTGCGGGTGGCGCCGACGGAGGCGACCGCGTTGCCACCCTTGGCGGTGACGTTCACGCGGAAGGCCGCGCGGTCGGAGTGGGCGACGACCACGCCGATCTCGGGCCAGGACTGGACGACGACACCTCCGGCGGCCTCGACTGCGCGCTCGACGAGACGAGTTTGGCCGGGGTTGGCGATCCGGGCGTTGACGACGTAGCTCATGAGCATCCCGTCGGGGATGTCCACGTTGACCGGTGTCGACGTCGGCTCGTCGGTGGTGGCCGCGCTGGCCGAGTCGGTAGCGCCTCCGAGGAAGGCGGCACCCACCATGGCGAACGCCACGGCGGTGGCCGCGAGGCGTCGCTTGGGCAGGGCATGCTGCATGCGTTGCTCCTAGAACGGTGAGACCGCGGCACCATTGCCGCGGTCTGGCTGGCCCCGATTCCGAAAGCCCGAAATCGCCCCGAATCAAGCCTTTAGAGTTGGTTGGTGACGGTAACAGCTCGATCGTGAACTGTTCAAGAGTTCACCAACGCGGAAGGCTGACCGGACCACCCTGCCGACCGGACCACTCTGCTGACCGGACCACTCTGCTGACCGGACCACTCTGCTGACCGGACCACTCTGCCGACCGGCGATCGAACGCAACGCACGAAGCGCTTCGTGCCGAGATCGGGGATCAGGCGGTGCTCGTGCGGTTCCTGTCCGCTGTCATGGTCATGTGGTGGGGCGCAGCACGAGCTGGGCGGCCTCGTGCATGCGCCTGGCCTCGGCCTCCACCAGCGCCCTCGGTGACCTGGAAGTAGCGCCGGTTGCGGCCGTTGACCGTCTCCTCTCTGTCCACCGTGATCACGCCTCGCTCGTTCAGGCGCTCCAGAATGCCGTAGAGGGTGCCGACCGACGGCTGGACCCGGCCTCCGGACAGCTCCGTGATCGACTTGCTGATCGCGTGGCCGTGCAGCGGGCCGGCGCGTAGGGCGGTGAGCGCGAAGTACATCGGCTCACTGACTTCTGAGGTTCCCCTTGGCATGCGCCGACATCATTCCGTTCAACGAAGCGTCTGCAACCGCCGGGCCATCGGGGTTTCCGCCCTGGTCGGACAGGAAGGTGGAGACCCGGGCGGGCGTGGAGTTCCCGTTGACGGTCGGATGAACCAGGGTGAGGGTGCTTACGTGGTGGAGGCATGAGACTGCGAATGATCCTGCTCATGGCGGTGACGGCGCTGACCGCGGCCTGCGGAGGAGTGGAACCGGACACGTCGGCGGCCGCGGCCGGTCCGGCGAAGCCGGTCGCCTTGTGGGGCGCGGAAGGCGGCTTCGTGACCGCGACCATGAACGCGCTGCGTCCGCCGAGGGTGGTGTTGTACGGCGACGGCCTGGTGATCGCCGACGCGAGCAAGCAGATGACGCTCACCGATGCCGAGGTGGGCGAGGTGGTCGCGCGGATGGAGGAATACCTGACGGGGCAGCCGCCGACCGCGGAGCCGAAGCCGGGCGCTCCGTCGGTGACGGACGTGCCGGACACCGTCCTCGGCGTACGGGGGAAGGACGGGAAGATGCTGGAGGTCCGGGTCCCGGCCCTGGAACAGCTCGCGGACTTCTACCCGAAGCAGCTGGTGGACGCGAAGAAGCTGATGGAGGGCCTGGCGACCCGGGCCGCCGCGGAGGGCGCCGACTATGTCGCCACCCGCGTCCGGGTGGTCGCCGAAGGGGCCGAGTCGGCGGAGGGCAAGCCGGCGCCCTGGCCCGAGGGCGTTCCGGAGCCTTCCGGCGTGGTGGACCCGGTCTGGCAGAAGGACGTCGAGGGTGCGGCGGTGAGTGCGATCACCAAGGCGGTTCCCGCCGAGCAGAAGTACGGCCGGTCGCTCTTCACGACCAGCTCGGGGACGACCTTCGTGCTCTCCTGGCGGTATCTGCTGCCAAACGAACAGTCACCGGCCTCCCCGGCGCCGGGCGGGAAGGGCTAGACGTACTGACCGCGGACGCTGGTGACGGTGACCATGAACCGCGGGCGATGACGGCTATGTTTGCTGATCATGAGATATGTCCGCTCGCTTCGGACGGGTTCCGCCTCGTGACCGCGGACGCCCCGGCGGCCGATCACGCGGCGCGAACGCCGGCGGGCAAGCGGGTCACCTGGGCGGAGCTGTTCTTCGACCTCGTCTTCGTCTTCGCCGTCACGCAGCTGTCCGCCTCGCTGCACGCGGACCACTCCCTGGCCGGGCTGGGCCGGGCACTGGTGCTCTTCGTCCCGGTCTACTGGGTCTGGGTGAGCACGTCGGTCCACACGAACACCCGCGACGTCGACAACGCGTTCGACCGTTTCGGGATCCTGGCCGCCGGGCTCGGCCGGCGCTGCTGCCGGTCGCCCGTCTCGTCCCCGCTCTGGGCGCGCTGTGCCTGTTGGTCGTGGTGGTCGTCGCCGTCGACGTGTGGGAGTACGCCGCCGGCCGTCGGGGGTGATCCGGGCGGGGCGATGTCGGGCAGCGTCCAGCACCGTTCGACCCCATGTTGATGCTTTCATCGACGAACCTCGTGTCAGCCGTCGGTACGAGGCGGGGTGCGCAGGAATGAGCGGATAGCGGGGACGAGGTCGGCGTGGGCGTCCTCCAGCAGGTAGTGGCCGGCGCCGTGATACAGGCGAGTCCGGGCGGCGGGAAAACGCCGTCGCCATTCGCTCAGCACGGCGCGGTCGAAGACCGGGTCGCTCAGTCCCCATGCGATCAGCATGGGCCGGTCGGCGAACTGCGCCAGCGACGTGCCGGTGGCCTGCAGAACGGGCCAGGAAGGGTCACCGGGGCGCAACGGGATGTCCTGGACGAAGCGTTGGACGGCCACGCGGTGCTCGGGCCGGTCGTAGGGGGCCAGGAACGCCGAGCGCACCGGAGCGGGCATCCGGCGCCGGACTCCCAGTGGACGCCAGGTGGCGCCGCGGGCGAAGAGGTTGTGGCGTAGGAACAGGCGGGTTCCCAGCCGGGTGTCGCGCAGAACCCAGAACGGCAGCCGCAGCAGAGGGCGTACGCGTTCGCCGTGCGGGTTGGGGAAGGCTGCGGTGTTCAGCAGGACCAGGCGGGCGACCCGGCCGGGGTGGCGGCAGGCCCAGGTCATGCCGATCGGCCCGCCCCAGTCGTGCAGGACGAGTGTCCACCCGTGTTCGGGGGCGCCGCCGCTGATGAGGTGTCCGGTCAGGGCGTCCAGGTCGTCCACGCGGGCGGCCAGGTCGTAGGGGTAACGGTCGGTTCCCGGCTTGTCCGACAGGCCCATGCCGATGTGGTCGGGGGCGATGCAACGGAACTCCTCGCGCAGCGCGAGGATCGGCCGCCGCCACAGGTAGCTCCAGGATGGGTTCCCGTGCAGGAACAGAATCGGCTGTCCCGCCCCTTCGTCCAGGTAGTGCTGGCGCAGGCCGTCACGGCGCGGGTCGGCGAACCACCGGGACGTGAACGGGTAGTCCGGGAATCCGGTCACCGGGTGATCTCCGCCGTGTTCTGCGCGGACAGGTGGGCGGTGAGCCGGGCCAGTCCTTCCGCCATGCTCACCCGGGGCTGGTAGCCGAGTTCGCGACGGGCCGCGGAGATGTCGAACCAGTGCGCCGTCGAGGCCTGCTCCACGAGGAACAGCAGCGGCGGCAGGCGCCGCGCCCACGGCAGCCGGCGAGCCCGCTCCAGCAGCCGGGCCGCCCGCAGGACCGGCCCGGCCGGTGCCCGGCGTGTCACTGGGCGCAACCCGGCGGCGCGCAGCAGCAGGTTGAGCCATTCCCCGAAACCACAGGGCTCGCCCTGGGTGATGAAGTAGGCCCGGCCGGTCTGCGGTGAGCCGGGACGCAGCCGGTCGAGAGCGAGCAGGTGGGCGTCGGCGGCGTTGTCGATGTAAACCGTGTCGATGGTCTTGTCGGTCTCGCCGAGCAGCCACAGCAGGCGGCGGTGTGCCACCAGCCTGGGAAGGAAGTGCGGATCACCTGGCCCCCAGATGAGATGCGGACGCAACGCGACCGCTGTCACCCGCCCGGCGGCGGCGCGGTCGAGGACGAGCCGTTCGGCTTCGGCCTTGGTGCGTGGATAGGCGGCGGGGAAACGGTGGGCGTAGGGCACGGACTCGTCCACCCCTTCCAGGTCCCGTCCGTCGTGGACGACACTCGGCGAGGACGTGTGGACCAGGCACGCTCCGTGACGCGCGCAGGCGTCCAGCACGTTCCGCGTCCCTGTCACGTTGATCTCCTCGTAGTCCCGGTCCCGGCCATGTACGCCGGCCTTCGCGGCGCAGTGCACGACCGCCTCGCATGCGGCGACGGCGGCCAGCACCGCCGCGCGGTCGCGGACGTCGGCCAGGTGCTGGGTGACCCCGAGTGCCGCCAGCGCGGGGCTGTGGTGCCGTTGGAGAGCGTGGACGGTGTCGCCGCGGGCGGCCAGCCGCCGGCAGACGGCTTCTCCCAGGAAGCCGCCGCCCCCGGTCACCAGGACCCTCATCGTCTGCCTGCCCGGACGCGTCGCGAGGCCCACAGGGCGAGCTCGTGCCTGCGGATCTTGCTGTTGTGCCGGGCGTCGACCGGGAACCCGGGATGGAACAGCACCTCCCGAAGCTCGGCGGTGTGCGGATGGCGGGCCGCCAGGTCCAAGATGCCGGCCTTCATGCGAGCCTTCGCGCGAGCGTCGCTCCGGGATTCGGGTTCGCACTCCACGACCAGGACCGCACGCTGGGCGCCGGCGGGGCCGACGCCGACCAGTGCGGTGCGGCCGGCTCCCGGCACGGCGGCGAAGACGGGTTCGACCTGGTCGGTGTAGAGGTCGCCGCCGGCGGTGCGGACCCGTTCCGATTTGCGTCCGGCGAACCAGAGCCTTCCCTGCTCGTCGAGCCGGCCGACGTCACCCATCCGGTGCCAGACGCGGTCCCCGTCGCCGATCCGGGCCAGCGCGGTCGCCTCCGGATCGTCCAGATAGGGGTCGCTGACGGTGGGGGCGGCCACAGCGATCTCCCCGATGGTGCCGGGCGGCACGACCAGATCCTCACTCCACCGTTCGATCGGATCGTCGCTGACGGCGATGACGCGTACCTCGGTGCCCGGGAGTGGCGAACCCAGGCAGGTGCCCGCCCCTGCGGCGGTGGCCGCGGTGTGCTCGGCGAGCAGGCGGCTCTCGATCGCGGCCACCGGCATGCATTCGGTGGCGCCGTACACCGACAGCACCCGCGCGTCGTCGCGCAGGCAGCCGCGCAGGCGGTCCATCACCGGCACCGGCAGCGGCGCCCCGGCGGACACCACGTCGCCAAGCGTGTCCAGCACCAGACCATGGGCGGCGCAGTGACGCGCGAGCCGGTCCAGCAGCGCGGGAGCGGCGAACATCCCGGCCACGCGATACCGCTGGATGTCGGCGACCAGGGCGGCCGGGTCGGCCCGTACAGGATGCCGCGGGTCCATGTCCGGGATGACCACGGTCGCCCCGAACGCCGCCGCTCCCAGGGCGAACGGTGCGAACGTCGACAACACCGGCGTTCCCGGTTCCACCGGGCCCAGGGCACCCAGCAGGTCGAGCTGCGCGGCCAGGTGCCGGTGACGCAGCGGCACGCCCTTGGGCGGGCCGGTGGATCCGGAGGTGTAGGCGATCAGCGCCAGGTCGTCGGGGCCGGCGGGGGGCCACCCTCCCGGCTCGCCGGGCCGAGGGCCACGTCCGGGCCCGTCCAACGGCCCTGCGTCTGACGGGCACGCCGAGCTACGGGGGCGCCGCGCGGGGACCGTGATGGACACGCGGACGTCAGGGGTCCAGCGCAGCAGCCTCCTGGCCAGCTGCACGGCGGGGATCGCGATGAACGCCTCGGGCGCGGCCTGGCGCAGACAGCGTTTGATCGCGTCGAGCGGCAGTCCGGGATCGACCAGCACCGGTACCGCGCGGAGCCGCACCAGGGCGACGGCCAGCGCGCCCAGTTCCGGACCCGGCGGCACCAGCAGGCCGGTACGCATGCCCGGCCGGATCCCGGCCCTGGCGAGGGCGGCGACGGTGCGGTCCACCGACCGCGACATCTGCCCGTAGGTGGTGGCCACCGGGGTGCGGCCACCGACCTGGCAGGCGATCACGTCGGGCTGCTCCCGAAACCAGCGCTCGGCGCGGACGATCAGCTCGCCGGCCGGCTCGGCCGGGCCGGAGCCGCTCGGCCCGGATTCGCTGGGAGGGGTCGCCTGTGTGGTCACCGGATCACCACCGCACGACCACGATTCCGGCACTGGCCCCGCTGGCCAGGCCGACCAGGGCGACCAGGTCACCGCGTCGTACCCGTCCCGAGGCGACCACCCGCGCCAGTTGTACGAGCAGCGTCGCCGCGACGAGGTTGCCGTGCTGGGCGATGGTGACGACGACCTTGCCCTGCGGTATGCGCACCTGGTCGCAGAACCACCACAGCGTCGGCAGCGTTGCCTGGTGCACGCAGATGGCCGCGAAGTCGTCCCAGTGCAGCCCGAGATCGGCGAGGGGCTTGTGGAAGACGGCGTAATCGATGTTCTCGATGCCGCGCACCAACTGGGCGGAGTCGACGATGAGCGGCCCGATGGTGGGCCGGCCCGCCCACGGGTCGGTGGTGAGGTTGTCCACCGCGGAGACCGCTGCCTGCCATCCGGCGGAGTATGCGGAGAACCGGTGGGCGAGGACCCCCGGTTCGGTGCCGGCCTCCAGGAGCAGTGCGGCGCCGGCGTCGGAGACGGTGTAGGACGCGGCGACGGTGACGTACTCCTCGGCGTCGGCCAGGGTCCACGGTGTGCCGGCGGTGGGCAGTTCTCCGCAGCAGACGAGGACCCGCCGATGACGGCCGCCGGAGATCAGCGCGTCGGCCACCTGGATGGCGTTCAGCACGCTGTTGCAGGCGTTGCGTACGTCGAACACCGGGCAGCAGGCCCCGATCTTGGCGGCGACGACGTGTCCGGTGGCCGGCTCCACGGCGTCGGACGACACCCCCGCGTAGATGAGCAGATCGAGGTCGGCGGCCTGTAGGCCGTTGTCCTCCAGGACCCGGCGGGCGGCGTGCGCCGCCAGGTCGGACGGTTTCTCGTGAGGGAGTGCGATGTGCCGGCGCCGGACTCCGCTGTGGTCGTGGATCAGCCCTCGGGGCAGGTCCAGGGTGGGATTGCGGTCGGCGAGCCGGTCTTCCAGCTCAGCCGTGCTCAGTGTGGTCTCCGGCAGGTGGGCGGCCACCCCTGCCATCCGGGTGTGCAGGTGGGTCACTGGAGTCCTCACTTCTGTCGGCTCGCACCGGCGGGCTGCTGTTCGCCGCGCAGCCCGAGGCGGATGAGCATGCTGTGAGTGATGTCGGCGACGGTGCCGCCGCCGCGCATCAGCTCCATGGGCGGGATGTCGATGCCGAACCGGCCGCGGATGGAGGTCAGCAGTTCGGTGGCCATCAGGGAGTCCAGTCCGTACTCGTCCAGCCGCCGGTCTTCGGCGATCTGGTCGGCCGGGACGAGCAGGACGGTGGACAACAACCGGGTGACCTGGTCGGTGATGTACGCGTACTGCTGCTCGTAGCTCATCTCCGCCAGCAGCGACAGCAGGTCGGGCCCCTGCTGCTCCGTACCGGGCGGCAGCACCAGGGACAGCCACGGGCGCTGCAGGCTGGGCAGGACCTGCCGCAACCGGCCCCAGTCACAGCGGCCCACCATGGCGACGTCGGCGTGCTCGCCGAGCATGGCCTCCACGGCGTCCAGCGCCCGGGCGGGAGACATCGGCGGGATCCCGGCCTTGGCCAGTGCCTCTCCCTGCCTGCCTCGGGTCAGCACCCCGGTTTCCGCGAGTGCGCCCAGGCAGGCCGTCAGTCCGGGCAGGCCCTGCCGGCTCCGCTGCCGGGCCAGCGCCTCCAGGAACAGGTTCGCGGCGACGTACGACGTCTGGCCGATGTTGCCGATGGTGGTGAGGGAGGAGTACATGACGAACAGGTCGAGGGGACGATCCCGGGTCAGTTCGTCCAGGACCATCGCGCCGGCGACCTTGGGGTGCAGGACGGCTCGGATCCGGTCGTCGCCGAGGTCGGCGAGCGGGCCGTCGTCGAGGTGCATGGCCGCGTGCACGACGCCGCGCAGCGGGTGGCCGCCGTCGTCCAGGTCGTGCAGGATCCGCCGCATGGCGTCGCGGTCGGCCACGTCGGCCGCGTATGCGCGGACCTTCACCCCCGATCTCTCCAGTTCCTCCAGCAGAGCGGGAGCTTCGGGCGCCTCGGCGCCCCGGCGGCCGACCAGGGCCAGGTGGCGGGCACCCCGCCGGGCGAGGCGACGAGCCGTCGCCGCGCCGAACCCGCCCAGGCCGCCCGTGACCAGGTAGGTCCCCTCCGGTTCCAGGCGCGGCGCCGTCTGCTGGGGCTGGACGGTGACCGGTTCGTCGCGCGGGTCGAAGGACACCACGACTTTTCCGATGTGCCGGGAGTGGCGCATCATGGCGAAGGCGTCGGCGACGCGGGCGGCCGGATACACCGTGTGCGGCAGCGGCCGGAACCGCCCGGAGTGGTAGAGGGGGGCGGCCTGCGCCGTGCTGTCGGCCATCAGCTCGGGCGCCTTCCACATGAGAGTGCCGACGTCCACGCCGTAGAACGCGATGTTGTCGGAGAACGGGCGCAGCAGCAGGGATCTGTTCTGGTAGATGTCCCGTTTGCCGAGCTCGATGAACCGGCCGCCGTGCCGCAGGCATTCCACGCCCCGGTTGATGGCCTCACCGGCCAGCGAGTTGAGCACGATGTCCACTCCCCGGTCCCCGGTCAGTTCCTTGACCTGCTCGGCGAAACGCAGGCTGCGCGAGTCCAGGACGTGGTCGGCTCCCATCGCGAGCAGCAGGTCGCGTTTGGCGGCGGTGCCGGCGGTCGCGATCACGCGGGCTCCGTGGTGCCGGGCGTACTGCAGCGCGGCCAGGCCGACTCCACCGGCGCCGCCGTGGATCAGGACCGTCTCACCCGCCTTGACACGTGCGCAGTACCCCAGCGAATGATGCGCGGTGGAGAACGCCATCGGCATGGTGGCGGCTTCGGTGAAGGTCATCCCCTCGGGAAGGGTGACGGCCGCCCACGCCTTGACCTTCGCGTAACTGGCGAATCCAACGGGTCCCGCGGCCATCACCCGGTCACCGGGCCGCGTTCCGGTGACGGCGGCACCGACGGCGGTGACGATCCCGGCGCATTCCAGGCCCAGTTCGTGCCCGCCGAAGACCGCTTCGACGGCCTCGGTGGGCAGCAGGTTCACCGCGCGCATCACATCGCGGTAGTTCAGCCCGATCGCCCGCACCTCGACCACGACCTCGTCAGGAGCGGGCTGCGGCATCGGGATCTCCTCCCAGGCCAGCGTGTAAGACAGCCCCGGATCGCACACCTTGAGCCGGTAGGAGCCGCCCGAGCCGACGGGCAGGCTGCGGGCGTGCTCGCCTGACTCCAGCAGCCGCGGTACGAAACGTCCTCGACGGGTGAGCAGGATCTCGTCCTCCTCACCAGGGGCGAGCAGTTCCGCCGCCAGGCGACCGGCGTCCTGCGCGGCGTCACCGCTGGGATGCAGGCAGAGCCTGCGTATCGCCAGACGCGGCTGCTCGTTGCTCAGCGAGCGCATCGTCCCCCAGGTCGCCGCGTCCTCGGGGTGGAGCCGGACGTCGGTGAGGCGGGGTTCCGGCAGCGCGGCGCAGGGGCGGGCCACCAGCCACACCGTGGTCGCGACGTGCTCGGGCAGTTGCTCGCAGGCCAGTGCGATGGCCCGCAGCGCCGCGGCCCGCCGGGTGATCTGCTCGACGGTCGCCTTCGGATCGGTGTTGTCGGCTCCGCGCAGCTCGCTGTCGTCCGCTCCGCCCAGGACGACCGCGATGGCGACCGTCTGGGCGGTGGGCGGGAAGTGATCGGTCCAGTGGTCGGGATCGTCGCTGAGCGGCGAGTGGAGCACGTCGCCGCCACGGGTTCGCAGCAGAGCCCGCAACTCGGCGGTCAGAGCGTCGGTGCCGTCCTCACCGGCGAGGATCCACGTGCCGGCGGCGTCCGGTACGGGGTGCGCGGTGGCCGGAACGCCCCCGGTGGCGGCCGGAGCGGTGGCCAGCATCACCGAGAAGTCGCCGGCCGCGAGTTCGTCGTCGTCGCCGGTCTGGACGACCTCGCGGTAGCCGGCCTCCGCCAGCACCTCCGGCCATTCTTCCCGGGACAGCAGCGGCGAGCGCGGGCGCGGGTGCCGGTCGGTGAAGTCCCAGGACTCCTCCTGCATGCCGAGGAACGGCAACAGGGTCTCCACCCGGTGCGGTTCGGCGAGGAGCAACTGACCGCCGGGAACCAGGAGGGCGGACAGGTGGTGCAGCGCGGCGGGCAGGTCACGGGCCAGGTGCAGGCTGTTCGCCGCGACCACGAGATCGAATCCGCCCGCGGCCAGCCCCTGCTCCACCGGGTCGTCGTCGAGGTCGAGGACGGCGTAGTCGACGAAGTCGAAGCCGGCGAAGCGCTGCCGTAGCCGGGTCAACGCCGCCTCGGCGAGGTCGGTGACCAGGTAGCGGGTGCGGTCGGCGGGCAGGACGGGCAGCAGCATGGCGGTGGTGCCGCCCGTTCCCGCACCGGCTTCCAGGACACGCAGCGGCCGGTCGGCCGGCCATAGGCGGACGATCTGCTCGACGAGCGCCCGGGCGATCCGGTTGGTGAACAGGTTGACCGGCCCGATGTCGTGGAACTGCTCCATCAGCTCATGACCGCCGCCGGAGGTCAGGACGTCGGAGCCGGCGCGCCGGCCTGCAAGCAGGTCGGGCAGGCACCGGCCGACGCGTACGGACAGGGCGCTCTGGGCGGCGAAGGCGGCTCCCCCGGTGAGGAGGTCACGGTGGAGGTCGCGCGGGTCCGTATCCGTCGGCACCAGGCGAGGGCCGCCCTCGACCGGCCGTTCGAGCAGTCCGTGCCGTTCCAGCAATGGCAGGGCCGCGTGGAGCATCCGCCGATGGTGCGCCCCCGGGCATGCCTCGAGCAGTGTCTCGACGTCGATCGGCCGCCCGCCGGTCGGCTCCCCGAGCGCAGCGGCCAGTGTGTGCGCGAACACCTCTTCGAGCCGTGCCGCGTACGCCGGGTAGTCAAGCTCGTGCCACGCCGAGCGCAGCCGGTCGATCTGCTCGGCCGCGCCGGACAGGATCCGCCCGGGACCGGGGGCCGGCCACGGCTCGGCGGGCGCGCCGGCCCGGGGCGCGGCCCGCAGCGCCGTCTCGTAACGGGTGACCGGGGTGATGTGGACGCCGGGCATCCGGCGTAGCCGGCAGCCCTCCACTTCGGCGGCGACCCGGCCGTCGTCGTCGGCCACCACGATGTCCCAGCAGACCTCCTCGGCGCTGCGGGAACGTTCCCGTACGTACACCAGTCCCTGTGCCGAGGGCGTTCCCCACAGGCGGACGGAGCCGATCGCGGCGGGCATGTAGCCGCGGCCCGACCGTAGCGAGTCCACCAGCCACAGCACGCCGGCCTGCAGCGCGCTGTCCAGCACCACCGGGTGCATCTGATAGCGCCCCTGCCCCTGCTCCGGGCACGAGTAGGCGCCCAGCACCTCCCGCTCGCCCATCCACAGCTCGGTCAGGACCTGGAACCGCGGCCCCCACACCATGTGGCCTTCGGCGGCCCGCGCGTAGTAGCCGGGCACGTCCACGGGCGTGCCGATGCGAGCGCGCAGCGCGGCCACGTCCAGCGGCGGCGGAATCTGGCGCAGCAGCGGCCGCACCCGGGCCCGGAAGTGCTCGCGGGGCTGATCCGCCTGCCGGTCGGCACTGGCAACGGTGATCCGCCCGGTCTCGGCGCACAGTGACGTCTGCGCGTACAACGGATCGGCGCCGGCCTGTGACGGCACCACCATGGCCCGGCTGATGTCGACCCTGTCCACCTCCACCGCCTCGGCGGCGTCCGGTATGGCCAGCCGGGCGGCGGCGACGGCCATCTCCACGTATCCGGTGGCCGGCATGACGGCGGCACCGCCCGCCCGGTGATCGGCCACCCAGGGCACCCGTACCCGGTCGATCTCTCCCTGCCAGGTGGGGTCCAGCACCGGCATCCGCTGTCCGAGCAGCGGATGCTGGATCGTCGTGTCGATGTTGGTCTGCACCCAGGTGTGCGGGCCGCCGATCCAGTGCCGTTCGCGCTGCCAGGGGTAGGCCGGCAGCGATCGCACCGCGCCGGGGCGGGGGAAGTACCGATCCCAGTCGAGCCGCGCACCGGCCGCGACGAGCTCGGCGACCGCGCGGCGGACGCGCGCCGGGCCCGGCTCGTCCCGGCGCAAGGTGGTCACGACGGCCGTGCGTACCCGCGCGGTGCCGCTTATGCGGCGCAGGTACGAGCGCAGCACCGGATGCGGGCCGATCTCCAGCAGCACGTCGAAGCCGTCGCCGAGCACCCGCTCGACCGCCGCTGCGAACCGCACCGGCTCTCGGACGTTCCGCCACCAGTACGCCGCGTCCAGCTCCGTCCCCCGGACCAGGCCGCCTGTCACCGTGGATATCAGAGGGATATGCGCCGGGCAGGGCCGCAGCCCGGCGAGTCCCTCGGCCAGGGGCTGCCGCACCGCATCCATGGCGCCACTGTGGAAGGCGTAGTCCAGGTCCAGCTCGCGGAAGAAGATCTCGCGCGAGGAGAGGTCCTCACCCAGTGACTTCAGCGATCCGTCCGGTCCGGCGATCGTGACGTCGCGGTCGGAGTTGACCGCCGCGACCTCCAGTTGCGGGTAGCCGGCCAGGATCTGCCTGGCCGCGGTCTCGGGCAGCCCGAGTGCGGCCATCCGGCCTTGCCCCCGGGTGACCGACTGCGCCATGCCGCGCTCGGAGATCACCTGCGCCGCCTGGGCCAGTGACAGGGCGCCGGCGGTGTAGGCGGCGGCGACCTCGCCCACGCTGTGGCCGAGCACCGCTCCCGGCCGTACGCCCGCCGCCTTGAGCATCTCCACCAGACCGACCTGGACGGCGAACAGCAACGGCTGCGCCACTTCGGTCGCCGACAGCCGTGACCGGTCGGCCGGCAGGGACAGCTCCTTGAGCACCGACCAGCCGAGCCGATCGGACAGTTCGTCGTCGACCGCTTCCACGGCCGAGCGGAAGGTCTCGTCGGACAGCAGATCGGCGCCCATCCCGGCCCATTGCGAACCGTTGCCGGAGAACACGAACGCCACCCGCCCGTGCTCCACCGTCTCCGACTCCGCCACCGCCGCGTCCCCGGCTCCGAGCCGCCTGCCCGCACCGGACTCACCTGCGGGGCCGGTCGGCTCCGGGGCGTCCGCCAGGCTCGCCAGCGCCCGCGCCGCCGCCGCGGCGGTATCGGCCAGCACCACGGCGCGATGCCGGTGGCCGCCGCGCCGCCGAGTCGCGGTGTAGGCCACATCGTAGAAATCCCGTTCATCGAGTGACGTCAGGTGCGCGGCGGTCCGTTCCACCGCTTCCCGCAGCGCGGACCGGCTGCGCGCGGACACGACGACGGGCAGCGCTCCTGCGGGGGGTGCCGGTGCTTCCCGGGGGGCGGGCGGTGCGGCCAGTGCCACGTGGGCGTTGGCGCCCCCGAACCCGAAAGAGTTGATGCCGATCACGGGCCGCTCACCTGCTTCGTCCAGCGGTCGCGGCTCGACGGTGACGCTCAGCCCCAGGGCGTCGAAGTCGATACGGGGGTTGAGCGTGGTGGCGTGCAACGAGGGCGGGATCATCCGGTGCCGGAGTACCAGCAGGGCCTTGAACAGCCCCGGCATGCCGGAGGCGGGCTCCAGGTGCCCCAGGTTGGACTTCACCGAGCCGATGGGCAGGACTCCGCGCGTGCGCCGGCTGCCCAGCGCCCGCCCCAGCGCCTGGCATTCGGCCGGATCACCGGCCTGGGTGCCGGTGCCATGCGCCTCCACGTACACGATCTCGTCGGGGCTGATGCCCGCCGTGGTGTACACCTGCCGTAACAGGGCCTCCTGCGCTTCGGCGTTCGGCAACGCCAGCCCCATGGTGTGGCCGTCGTTGTTGGCGGCGGCGCCGACGATGACGCCGTGGATACGGTCCCCGTCGGCGATCGCGTCGGCCAGGCGCTTGAGCACCACCACACCGCCGCCCTCCGAGCGTACGAACCCGTCGGCGTCGGCCGAGAACGCGCGGCACCGGCCGGTCGGCGACAACATCGACGCCTGGCTGAAACCGATGAAGGGGCCCGGGCTGAGCAGCAGGTTGACCCCGCCGGCCAGCACCACCCGGCTGGATCCCTCCGCGAGGGACCGCCAGGCCCGCTCCACGGCCGTCAACGACGAGGAGCACGCGGTGTCGATGCTCATGCTCGGCCCGCGCAGGTCGAAGAAGTGCGACAGCCGGTTGGCCGCGATGGACAGGGTCGCCCCCGACATCGAGTACGGGCCCATGGCACCCGGCTCCAACGCCTGCATCGTGCCGTAGGCGGGATCTGAGATGCCGATGAACACTCCGGTGTCCGTGCCTGCCAGCACCGCCGGATCGATGCCCGCGTCGTCCAGGGCCTCGACCGCCATCTCCAGGAGCAACCGCTGCTGCGGGTCCATCGAGGCGGCCTCTTTGGGGGAGATGCCGAAGTAGGCGGCGTCGAAGGCGGTGATGTCCTCGTCGAGGAAGCCCCCGGCCCGGGTGTAGCTCCTGTTCGGCCTCGGCATGGTGTCGTCGACGAACCGATCGGCCTCGAACCTGCTCGGCGGGATCTGGCCGACCAGATCGTCGCCCTGCCGTAACGCCTGCCACAGCCCGTCCAGGTTCACGATTCCGCCGGGCAGACGGCACCCCACGCCCACCACCGCCGCCGCGTGCTCCGGCCATGCCTGCTCTGCTGTCGGGTCGTCCGCGCTCATGTCGCCCTTCCTGCTCAGGTCCACCACGACCCGGCACTTCGCCGGTCGGCTTGCTGTCTCGGCCAGGGTCCACCTAGCGCGCCTGGCACAGGGCTAGGCGGATCGGGCACTATGTCATCACAACTCCTCGTATATGAATAGGCACTCTGCGTATTTATCCAAGAGAAGGATGTTATGTGCGGTATGCGGGAAACCTTCAGGAATCGCCTGACGCACCGGCTTCACCGGCGCATGGCTAATGGCGTCCTACCGCGCTTGGGGCGGAGTTGTGCCGCGGCTTACCCGATCCTCCCGCGCTGCCGGACCTGCGCCGGTAGCCTTGCGTGATGCGATGATTACCGATAGTGCCGCAGTGTCAATGCGGAGTCGGGTGCTCGGGAACGTCGTACCGCATCCCCACAGGGCATCAGTCGCGGGAAGTGAGAGGACCGGGCCGTGCGAAACGACGACCAGGCGCCCTGTATGGACGCGCACGGGATGCAGCGTGCCGGCACATATGTGATGAAGAAACTGCCCGAGGTCACGCTGGCCTTCTGGATCATGAAGGTCGCCGCCACCACACTCGGCGAGACCGCCGGCGACTTGTTCGCCCAGACGTTGAAGATCGGCTACTTCCTCACCACGGTCGCGCTGTTCCTGGTCTTCCTCGCCACCTTGGTGATCCAGCTGGCCTCCAAGCGGTACAACCCCTTCTTCTACTGGACGGTCATCCTGTCCACCAGCATGGCCGGCACGACGATGTCGGACTTCATGAACCGCGACGCCAGCGCCGAATACCTGCCCAAAGGAGCGACGTCGCTGGGGTGGGGGCCGCAGGGCCTCGGCCTGGGCTACCCCGCTGGCGCCGCGATCCTGATCTCGATCCTCGTCGCCATCTTCGTCATCTGGAAGTCCACCGGACTGACCTTCGCGATCCGCGACATCGACACCTTCCGTGGCGAAGCCCTCTTCTGGTCGGCGATCCTCGTCTCCAACACGCTCGGCACCTCCCTGGGCGACTTCCTCTCGGATAGCTCGGGTCTCGGCTACGGCGGAGGCGTGGTGCTCATCACCGCCCTGCTCGCGCTGCTCCTCGTCCTGAAGTACGTCCCTGCCGTGCCCAACGTGCTGCTGTTCTGGCTCGCCTTCGTCCTGACCCGCCCCTTCGGCGCCACCGCAGGTGATCTCCTCACCAAGCCGACCACCAAGGGGGGCCTCGACCTCGGAACCGCCGGCTCCTCCGCCGTCCTCCTCGCCGTTCTGCTCGGCCTCATGGGATGGGCCCATCTCCAGGAACGCCGCGGCACCATCGCCATGGCGGGCATCTCCTGAGCCGAGCGGCTGCGGTACGGCGCGTCTTGGGTGAAGAGGATCACAGCCTCCCGTTCGGGGTCCAAATCGGCCGGCGCCTCGCCGTTCTGCTGAGCGCGCCGCCTGGCCGGCCGTACGCAGCCGGCCTCCGACTGAACGGCCGAGACGAATTCGTGTCCGGCGCTCAGCACTTTGTCCTGAGCATCCGAAATGTGAGATTTGTCAGGTTTCTTTGTCGGTTCACCTTCGCTCCACGCGAGCGACGCTGATCGTTTCGCCTGCCGTGATTTCTGTGATCGGCACGCTAGAACCACGTGAAACGGCAGAAAAATGACGCGCAGCAGCGCACCACGAACACTCACCTGGCCCGGTGCGATCTCGGCGATCGCGCTCGCAGCCGGCGCACTGGTCTCCGGACCGGCCTCCCCGGCCGCGGCAGCGGGCGAGGATCGCCCGACCTACCTCGGCAAATCCCTGTACACCGGCGAGTTCCACGCGCACACCTCCGTGAGCGACGGCGCCGAACTGCCGCCGGACGCCTACGAACATGTCCATGACGAGACCGACGCCGACTTCTTCGCGGTGACCGAGCACGACGTCATGTGGGACATCCGCAACGGCGACGACTTCGTGGAGAACTGGCGCGACGCCGACTCGGCCGAGTGGCGCTACCTGCACGAGAGCGCGGCGAAGTTCAACGCCGGCCAGAAAGACCTGGTCGCGGTTCCGGCGATCGAGAACACCTGGTACGACGGAACCGGCCACATCAACGTGTTCGACACCGACTGGCACGTGACGGCGCGGGCGACCGAGAAGGGCAGCGTCGACGGGTACGGCAACGCGTTCGGCACCGGCGACATGAAGTACGACTACTTCACGTTCCTGGCCCGCCTGAAGCAGGACCCGGACGCGATCGGCCAGTTCAACCACCCGTCCACGAAGGACAAGGGCGACTTCTTCGGCTTCAAGGGCCTTGACCCGGTCGCCGACGACCGGATGGACCTCATCGAGGTCAAGTCCGCCGACGCGGTGGGCGAGTTCCAGAAGGCGCTAGACGCCGGCTGGCACCTGGCCCCGACGTGGAACGGCGACGAGCACTCCGCGACCTGGGTGTCCGGGAACCCGTCGATCACCGGTGTGTGGGCCAAGGGGCACTCCCTGGACGCCCTGTACGCGGCGATGCGGGACCGCAGCCTCTACTCGACGGCCGACACCAACGCGGTCCTCGCGTTCGGCGGCAACGGTGCGCTCATGGGCTCGATCCTGCCGGGCGACACCGCCACCCTGGACGTCGAGCTCCGCCTCACCGACCCGGACGCCAAGGACTCCTTCACCTCCGCGCGCCTCCTCACCAACGGCGGCGCCGTCGCCCACGACTTCGGCAAGGTCAGCGGCAACGACCTGACGCTGAAGACCACGCTGGACGTCCGGGACGGCGACTTCTACTACGTGCGCGCGGACCAGGCCGACGGCAACTTCCTGGTCTCCGCCCCGATCTGGATCGGGAAGACCACCCGCGGCGCGAACTACGCCCCGAGGATCACCGTCCCGGGCGACTTCCCCACCACGGCGCAGTACGGCGACACGATCACGCTGCCGCGGGCGACGGCCACCGACGACTCCGGCACCCAGCCGGCGGTCACGTACGAGGTGTTCGACTCCGCGGGCGAGATGCCGGTCTCCGGCGGCGCCTTCCGGATCCGCTCGTACGACGACGCGTTCGTGGTCGTGAAGGCGACCGACAACCTCGGCAACACCGACGCCGAGCTGCTCCGGGTCCAGGTATCCCAGAAGGCGCCGGATCCGGCGGACGTCTTCCGCTTCGGCGGCAACACGGCCGTGGGCGAGGAGCCCGGCTCCGCCGGTATCGCCGTCACCACCGACCGCGACGTCGAGCGGGTCTACGCGCAGGTCCTGCCCGAGGGCTCTGACGACTGGTCCACGGCCGAGGTGCTGACCTCGGCGAACGACCGTCCGTACGAGGTCGACACGGTCGGCAACGGTGAGCCCGTCTACCAGCACTCCATCACGGGTCAGACGCTGCGCTCCCACGAGTTCCGGCTGACCGGGCTGAAGGTCGGCACGACCTACCGGTTCCGGTTCGGCGTGGCCCGCGACGGCCGCGCCCCCGCCGCCACCGACGGACCGGCCTGGACCGGCGTACGCGGCAGGTTTCTCGCGGGCGGCGCCAAGGGGGAGCCGGTCTACATCCTGGGCGACGTGCAGGTGCCCGACGGCGACGCCGACGAGCTCACCCTGCCGGGGCGGGTGCTCGACCAGCTGAAGAGCCGGACGCCGGGCGGCGGCACCGTGATCCAGGTCGGCGACCTCGTCGACCGCGGCGGCCGGGGGGAGAAGTGGGCCAAGATCCACGGCTCCTTCCTGTCGAAACTCGATCTGCAGTACGCGGGCCTGGTCGGCAACCACGAGACCTACGAGGACCTCGACTACGACGCGGTCGGCGGGCAGCCGAGTGCGATCTTCACCAACATGTTCGCGCTGCCGGGCAACGGCGTGATCGGCGAGAGCAACTACTCCTTCGACCGCGGCGACATCCACTTCTCCGTCCTGAACTCCAACGCGCGCCTGGACGAGCAGCTGGACTGGCTGGTCGACGACGTGCGCGCCTCGGACGCGACGTGGAACGTCGTCGTGGGGCACTTCTCCTACTACGGCGGCCAGCACGCCGACGACGGCGGCATGGACATCGACCGGGACAAGGTCACGCGCGTGCTCGACCGGCTCGGCGTCGACCTGTACGTCGGCGGGCACGACCACGTCTACAAGCGGTCCACGATCTACGACGGGCGCCTGGCCACGACCCCCGAGGAGGAGGTCGCGGGCACCACGTTCGTGACCATGGGGTCGTCCGGCCCGAAGTTCTACGACAACCAGAAGTTCTGGTGGGACGACAAGGTCTTCGACGAGAACGTCCAGATGGGCGGCGTCCTGAAGGTGACCGACGCCGGCCTGCGGCTGTCGACGTACACGATCGACGGGCGCCTGGTCGACGAGGTGACGGTCGCCAAACCACACGGTTCCTGGAAGGTCTCCTCAGCCGAGATCAAGGACCGTGAGCTGAAGGGCGTGGGCCTCCTGTCCTCCCCGGGCAGCCTGGACAGGCTCACCGTCATGGCCGCGACGTACGACAACGCGCAGCAGCGGATGATCGACGTGCGCACCGTCGACGTCACGCTCGACCACCGCGGTCGCGAGCAGTACGTCCGGTTCGACACGCCGCTGCCGGTGGCGCCGAGCTCGACGGTGAAGCTGTTCACCTGGGACTCCCTGGCGTCCGGAAAGCCGTTGCAGCCGGCCGTGACCCTGCGCGAGGGCCTGGCCGGTGAGGGCACCGAGCAGTCCCCCTATCTGATCGACTCGCCCGACGACCTGGCCAAGGTCGACAACGACCCGGCAGGTCACTACCGGCTGACCGCCGACCTGAACCTGACCGGGCTCGCCCGCGCCCAGATCGGCCGGACGACCACCTTCACGGGCGTCTTCGACGGCGACGGGCACACCGTCTCCGGGCTGGCCGCCCTGGCCGACCAGGGGCCGGGCCTGTTCGCCGACAACCACGGCACGATCGAGGACCTGGTGGTCCAGGGTGACGTCACCACCGACCGTTCCACCGCCGGACTGGTCGCCGACGCCAACCACGGCACGATCCAGCGGGTCCGCGTCGACGGGTCGCTGACCGCGAACAGCTACGTCGGCGGCATCACCGGCCACCACTTCGGCACGGTCCGCGACAGTGTTTCCACGGTGGACGTGCACGCCACGACCCAGTACGCCGGGGGCGTCGTCGGCGTCTCCGTCGGCGGGTCGGTCACCGAGAACGTCCTGGCCACCGGTGCGGTCGTCGCGAACAGCGCGTCCGCGGGCGGCGTGGCCGCCTACGGCTACACCGACACCCAGGTGCGCCACACGGTCGCGCTGAACGCGAACATCTCCGCATCGAGCTACGCGCACGCCATCGTCGGTCGCGTCTACACCGGGCAGACCGCCACGCTCGAGGACAACCACGTCAGCCGTTCCGTGCCGATCAGCGGGCAGTCGCTGACCGACCCGCCCGCGGCCGACAACCAGAAGGGCAACGTGGTCGCGCCCTCGGAGATCCAGAAGCAGGCCTTCTACGAGGACCGCGGCTGGGACTTCGCGGCCGTCTGGCAGTGGAACGACGTCGCCAGGCGCCCGACCCTGCGGATGGCGCCGGAGACGCTCGAGCCGGTCCCGGCGCCCGGGCTGCCGGCGGACGAGCGCGGCTTCTACGTCGTCGACAGCGTCGAGGACCTGGCCCTGATGGGGCGGCACCCGTCCTACGACTACGTGCTCGCCGCCGACCTCGACCTGACCGGCAGGCCGTTCACCAGCCTGCCGGGGCCGTTCACCGGCGAGCTGGACGGCGCCGGCCACACCGTCAAGGGCCTGACCTCCACCACCGGTGGCCTGTTCGCCCAGATCTCCGGGCACGTCCACGACCTCGCGGTCCTCGACGCCACAGTGGACACCACCACCGCTCGCGCCGGCATCCTGGCCAACAGCAGCACCGGCACCATCGAGCGCGTGTGGGTCTCCGGATCCGTGACCGCGGGCTCGCGCGCGGGTGGTCTCGTCGGCGACTCGCAGGGCGTCGTGCGCGACGCCTACTCCACGGCGAACGTGCACGTGCGCACCACCGAGGCGGGCGGCGTGATCGGCGTGGCCCTGGCCGGTTCCACCACGGAGCGGGTCTTCTCCACGGGCGCCGTCACCGCGGACAGCCGCAACGACGGCGGTGTGGCGGGCTACGGCTACACCGGCACCACCATCCGCGACTCGATCGCGCTCAACCCGACGGTCACCGCGCCGTCCTGGGCGCACCGCTTCCTGGGCCGGGTGCTGGCGAACAACGTCGCCACGCTGAGCGACAACTGGGCGGTCGAGACGGTCGAGGCGAAATCCCAGACCGAGACCGCGACCGGCCCGGCCACGCTCAACGGCGCCACCGCGACCCGGGACGAGGTCGCCGGACAGGCCTTCTGGGCCGGCAAGCTCGGCTTCGACTTCGAGTCGGTGTGGCAGTGGGACGCCGGGCTCGGGCGACCGGTTCTGCGCGGCGCGGCGGCACCCGCCACCGAGGCGACCGAGACACCCGTACCCGAGGCTCAGGCGACCGCGGCCGTGGGCGAGGCCGTCACCGAGGCCGGGGCGCGGCCCGTCGCGTTCACCACCGCGGTCCCGCCGGCGGCCGGAGCCACCGAAACCGGCGGCATCCGCCACGAGACGGTCGTGAACGACGACGGCACCGTCACCGTGACGGTGTCCGCCGGGACCGTCGCGGGGGCCAAGCGGTTGTCGTTCCTCCTACTGAAGGCCGGCGCCTCGACGTCGGCTCCGGCCGAGGACGACATCGCCTACCTCGGAGAGGTACCCCTCGACGAGCAGGGCAACGCGACGCTGACCGTGCTCGTGAACCAGCCGGAGGGGACGACCCTCGCGCTGAACACCTCAGGCGACACGGCACGCCAAGTCGCCTCGCTCCTCCCGCGGGCGCCGGAAACCCCGGCGATGCGGGTGCTCCACGACACCGTCACCGCCACGGTCAAGGTGAAGGGGGACGCCCCCGCCCAGGCGACGATCACCCTGGTCTGCGCGGGTGCGGACAAGTGCCGGGAACAGGTCGCCGTCTCCCACGACGGCCACCCTCTCGACACCAAGAAGGTCACGCTGCAGCCCGGCACGACCAGGGACCTGAAGCTCAACCTCCGTGACGAGGCCCGCGCCGCTCTCCTCGCCGGCAAGCCGGTCGTCCTGGACGTCCAGATCGGCACGGCCCCGGCGGTCCAGGTGACCGTCACTCCGTGACGTACCGGCCGGAGAGGCCCCAGCCTCTGCGGTGACCGCGGAACGCATGGCGCCCGTCGGCTTCGGCCGCGGGCGCCATTGCTGTAACGGATTAGTCACCTGCTGTGTATGGTCACGCCACCGCCGACGCGATGTTCGAGGCCGTCGACCTCGACGGGGACGGCCTCATCTCCCGTTCCGAGTACGGCGTGCTCGTCGAGGCGTGGAACGGGACGCCGGCGGCGAGCCGGCGTCACCGCCGCAGCTCGCGCGTGTCACAGATGGGGACCCTGTCCTGTCTTGTCGGCAGACCGGAACTCTCTGTCGACCAGGAGGTTTGCTGTGGATGCCGTGAGCGTGCCCGATTTGACCGGCAGGGTGGCCGTGGTGACGGGCGGCAGCGACGGGCTCGGTCTCGGCTTGGCCATACGCCTGGCCCGGGCCGGGGCCGAGGTCGTGCTGCCGGTCCGCAATCCCGCCAAGGGCGCCGCCGCCGTCCAGAAGATCCACGAGGCTGTGCCGGAGGCCACCGTCTCCACTCGTGAGCTCGACCTGGCCTCGCTGGAATCGATCGCGGCGCTCGCCGCCACCCTTCGACGCGAGGCCCGTCCGATCGACATCCTGATCAACAACGCGGGCGTGATGGCCCCCGCCACCCGGCAGACCACCGTGGACGGCCTGGAGTTGCAGTTCGGCACCAACCACGTCGGCCACGTGGCCCTGGTCGCACGACTCCTGCCGCTGCTGCGCCTCAGAGGGGCGCGGGTCACCACGATGTCCAGCAGCGCCGCCCGCTCCGCCGCTGTCGACTGGGACGACCTGCAGAGTGAACGGAAGTACTCGCCGATCCGCTCGTACGGTCAGTCGAAGCTGGCCAACCTTCTCTTCGGGCTCGAACTGGACCGGCGCAGCAAGGCCGGCGGGTGGGGCGTCGTCAGCAACATCGCGCATCCCGGCACGACCCTGACCAATCTCTACGCGTCCGGCCCGAACCTGGGCCGCAGCCGCTCCGCGCCCTACGAGAGGATCATGAAGCGGCTCCTCCGGTGGGGCCTGTTCGTACAGACGGTCGACGCCGGGCTGCAGCCGGCCCTGTACGCGGCCACCAGTCCACAGGCGCAGGGCGGCCGTTTCTACGGCCCCGACGGCATCGGCCAGTTCACCGGTGGGCCGACGGAGTTGCCCCTCTACAAATCGGTCCGGGTCGAGCGCGACGCGGCCCGGCTGTGGACCGTCTCCGAGCGACTGGCCCGGGTCGAGTTCCCCGCCTGAGGAAAGAAGGAGCCGGTTTCATGCCCATCGGCCGCTGCCCGGCGCGCGCCGGGTCAGCTCGCGGTGGACAGAGCGGCGATCTTGGCGGGGTTCATCATCCACAGCACCTGGTCGATGCCCTCGTCGGAGGCGTTGACGGTGAGGACCGTGAACAGCTCGCCGTCGTGGCGCAGCAAAGCGGCCGCCTGCCCGTTCACCTCGGCCCATTCCACCTCGACCCCGGCCCAGAACCGGTCCGCGAACGCTCTGATGTACTTCGCGACCCGGAACGCGCCGATCACGGGGATGCGCGAGGCTCGTACGGCACCGCCGCCGTCGGAGTAACTGATGACGTCCGCGGCGAGGAGCTCTTCCAACGCGGCAAGGTCGCCGGAGCGGGCGGCGGCGACGAAGGCGGTGAGCAGTCTGCGCTGGTCGGCACGCTTCACCGGTGCTCGGCGCTCGGAGACGATGCGTTTGCGTGCCCTGCTGACGAGTTGCCGCACCGCGACCTCACTCGCCTCGATGATCTCGGCGATCTGCCGATAGGGATAGTCGAACGCTTCTCTCAGCACGTAGGCCGCGCGTTCGGTGGGCGAGAGCTTCTCCAGCAGGAGCAGGACCGCGAAGCCGAGGGCTTCGCCTCGCTCGGCGCCGAGGTGAGGGTCGCTACTGGTGTCGACGGGTTCGGGAAGCCACGGGCCGACGTACCTCTCGCGGCGGACCCGCGCGGATTGGAGGGCGTTGATGGCGAGGCGCGTGGTCACCGTCGCCAGGAACGCCCCCGGGTCGGCCACGGTGCTGCGGTCGTAAGCCTGCCAGCGCAGCCAGACGTCCTGTAACAGGTCTTCAGCCTCGGTGGAACTGCTCAGGATCCGGTACGCGATTCCGAACAGGCGTGGCCGCACGCTCTCGAAGGTGGCCGCCGCCTGGTCGAGGTCTTCCGTCCCGCCGCGATGGCTCCCCGCACCGATATGCCCCATGGTGATGGCCCCGTTCCGCCGGCGGATGGACCCATACAGCTTTTCACCTGCCCGCACGGGGGCCTCGACAGGGGGATCGCGGTTCGTGACGCCGGGTGGTGTCGATCCGGTCGCGTCCTGCTGCCGTCAGCCCTGGGATCTATCTCGAAAGGTTCCGAATTGCCTTCGTATGAGATTGATCTCCGCCGACATTTCCGTATGGCGTCGTTTCTTTCGGCGAATTTAACGGGAGGATGATTGACGGCTCGTCGCTTCGCCGTGGTCGAGGCCCGAGAGGCGGCGCCTGTGTTTATCGATCCCGGGCGCGGGGACGGTTGCCGTCGTAATCGCCCAAACCGGGCGAGTCGAACGGATCCAGGAGGCTGACATGACTGGATACCTGCCGTATCGCGATTCCACTCCCGCTGCCCGCATCGGCGGCGTACGCGGCTGGCAGGCGGACATTCTCCGCGGCGAGTCGTAGCCGAGTGAATCGAGGTACTGCGGCGCATGCGGGCCGCAGTGCCTCGACCCATTATCGGACCTGATAGAGGCGGGGGGAATTCAATGGCGCGATTGTTCTACCCTGCCGCTTGGCGCAGCGATGTGGTGGAGGATCTGTTCGGATTCCGGGTTTCCGATCCTTATCGGTGGTTGGAAGACGGCGATGACGCGCGCGTGCGGGACTGGGCCGCGGCCCAGGATCGTCTCTTCCTGGCCCACCGCGAGCAATGGCGTGAGAAGGAACGCTGGGCGTCTTCGGTGGACCAGGTGTCCTCCTTCGGCGTGTCGGAGCCCCCGATGGTGCGGGGCTCGCTCATGTTCCTCGCCGAGCAACTCCGCGGGGACGAGCAGCGGCGCCTGCTCGTCGTCGACGCCGAGGGCGACAGGCGGGTGCTGGTCGATCCGGTGGACGTCGATCCGTCCGGCCACACCGGGATCTACGCCTGGTGGCCGTCCCGCGAGGGCGAACGCGTGGCCGTCCAGATGGAGGTCGCCGAGCAGCCCGGCAGCGACATCACGGTGCTCGACGTGCGCACCGGCGAGGTGGTGGACGGACCGTTGCCGCGCGCCCGCAACACCTCGCTCGCCTGGCTGCCGGGAGGAGACGCGTTCTACTACGTCAGCCGGGTCCCTGACGAGGAACTGGCCCCGGGCGACATGCGGCTGCACCGGCGGGTGCGGCTGCACCGGATCGGCGCGCCCTGGCAGGCCGACACGGTGGTGTTCGGCGGCGAGGACGCCCCGGACCACTATTACGGGCTCACGGCCGGTGCGGACGGTCGTCATCTCGCCGTCACCGCAATGGTCGGGCCCGCCGCGCGGAACGACGTGTACGTGGCCGAACTCGTCGATCCGGAAGCTCCGCGCTTCGTCAAGGTCGTGGACGGGGCGGCCGTCGGCGCCCGCGTCCTCCCCCGCTTCCTCGCGGACGGCACCCTGCTGCTCGTCACCGACCACCAGGCTCCGTGCGGCCGCGTCTGCGTGGCGGACCGGTACGACGCCGGCCCGGCCGCCTGGCGCACGCTGATAGCCGAAGATCCTGCGGCTCCCCTGGACGAGTGCCTGGTCCTGGACGGCCCGGCGCTTGTGCGGCCTCTCCTGCTGGTGGCACGCGCCCGTCATGGCACCTCCGCCCTGACACTGCACGACCTGGCCGACGGCCGGCCGCTCACCGTGCTGCCCCTTCCCGGCGCGGGCGTCGTGTCCTCCCTGCGCACGAGCGCCCCGCACGGGCACCAGGCGTGGTTCAGCTACTGCGACGCGACCACACCTCCCACCATCTACCGCTACGACGCAGCGCTCGGCACGACGGAGCAGGAAGCCGGCGCCGCGACGGCGGGCCACACTCCGGAGATCCGCAGCCGCGCCGTCCGCTATCGGGCCGGTGACGGCACGGAGATCACGCTGTTCCTGTTCACTCCGGACGAGGACCACCAGGGGCCGCGCCCCACCCTCCTGTACGGCTACGGCAGCTTCGGCATGCCGATGCGCCCCTGGTTCTTCCCCCTGGCGGCCGCATGGGTCGGCGCCGGCGGCACCTACGCGGTCGCCTGCGTACGCGGAGGCGGCGAAGAGGGCCAACGCTGGCACGACGCCGGCCGGGGACCACACAAACACCGCGCGATCAGCGACTTCAACGACGCCGCGGCGTGGCTCGTCGAGACCGGCGCGACCACCCGCGACCAACTGGCGATATACGGCCAATCAGCCGGCGGTCTGCTGGTCACGGCCGCCGCCGTGCGGCGACCGGACCTGTACGCCGCGGTCGTCGCCGAAGGCCCGCTGTGTGACATGGTGCGCTACGAACGATTCGGCCTGGGATGCACATGGACCGACGAGTTCGGCAGCGCCTCCCAGCCCGAACAACTCCAATGGCTCCTGACGTGCTCCCCCTACCACAACGTCACGCCCGGAACCCCCTATCCCGCCTTCCTCTTCACCGGTGCGGTGACCGATCTGCAGACCGGAGAGGCCCATGTCACCAAGATGTGCGCGGCCCTCCAGCACGCGACCGCCGGCGACCGGCCGATCCTCATGCGCCGGGAACCCGACACCGCCCACGCCGCCTCGCCCGCGAGCAAGGAACGTGCCCTGACCGCGGACATCCTGGCCTTCGCCGCCGAACACACCGGCCTGTCACCGAAGACGACGGCCATGCCCCTTCGCGAGACCGCGGCGGAACCGCTCTGAAAGCCGGCGTGCCACACTCGCACCTCGCCGGGTCACTCCTGCGTGAGCGGTGTGCCGGAGCGCGCCGGCCCTTCGCGGAGTGTGGTCTTGCGGCGGCGCCGCGCGGCGAGAGCCGCGACGAAGAGCCCGCAGAGGACGACGAGGACAAGCAGCGGCGCCCAGGGGAGGGTCCACGCGTGCGCGGTGCTCTCGACGACGGCGAGCGGGGCGACCGAGCCCGCCGCGTCGGTGAGCAGCGGGACGAGCGTGACCGTGCCCGTCAGTCTCAGCGCGGGGGTCACTCCGTGCACCGGTACGGAGACCTTCCAGATGTCGCCGGGGAGCAGCCGGGGCGAGTCGTCGATGTGTCCCGCGCGGGCGTCCCAGTGCCCGAAGGGTCCGGACAGGGACACCGCCTGACGAGCGGTGAGAACGCTGTTGCCGCCGTTGCGGATCGTGTAGGTGACGGTGGCGTCGCCCGTGCCGAGCGGATTGGGCGTGCCGGAATAGCGCACCCGCAGGTCCTCCACCGACAGGCTCGGCTTCAGTTCTCCGCCCACGCGCAGGCGGATCCGGATGCCGAGACGCCGCCCGTCCGCCGCGCCGGTCGGAGCCGGCGCGGTGACGATGCCGCCCATGTACTCGCCGGGCGCGGCGTCGTCCGGAAGGGCGACCGTGAACGGCACCTCGGCCGACTCTCCGGGCCGGACCGTCACGTCGGGCCGGTCCGGGTGGACCCACGCACCCACCCCGGTCGACGTCGCGTCCTGGCCGAGCAGGTCGAGCCGGCCCTGCCCGGTGGTGAACGCGTCCGCCGCGTACACGCTGAGGTGGAGCGGCGTCGTGCCGTGGTTGGCGACCACGAGACCGTCCTCGATCCGCCCGCCCGGGTCCAGTGTGTAGCTGTAGTTCCGCCGGTCGGACCCGAAGTCGCCTGAGGCCGTCGCGACCGTCCAGGAGACCTCGCCGTCCGCCGCCGCGGCGGGGCCCGTCCCCGCTCTGAACAGGCCGAACGCGGCGAGCAGCGCCACGACGACGGCCCGGGCGAGGGAGCCTGCTGCGGTTGTCGTACGCGGTCTCGGCGGGTGCATCTGCATGATCCTCGGGTGGTCTCGGGGAGTGGGGCCGGATCGGCTGATCGTGAGGGCCCCACTCGCCCTCGGTCGTCTACTGGAGCCAGTCGGACTCGGCCGCGGCCTGCTTGTCCTCGCCGGCCTTGCCTTCGTTCGTGTGGATCACGACCTTGTCGACGGTGGAGCCGACCGGCTGAGCGGCGCTCGCGCCGCTGTCCGGGCCGCACCAGGACTCCTGGCCCAGCTCCACGGCGGCGTTGGGGGCGGCGCAGGTGCCGCTGCGGATGTTCTCGACGACGAGCTTGTTCCCGCGCACCTGGACCCGCACGTACGTACGGACGTGCTCCTGGTTCTCGACCGAGTTGGCCCAGTGGCTCTTGGGGTTCAGCGGGTCGGGACCGTAGTTCGGGTCCTTGGTCGTGTCCGGAGCGGTGAGGTCGTAGTACTTCGAACCCGACGCCGAGTTCGCCGTCACGTAGATGACGCCGCCCGGGCCCTTGGACACCTCGGTGGCGCCGGGCTGCTCGTCCTTGTTCGCCTTCTGCCCGTTCTTGATCACGTAGCTGCGGGAGTAGCTGTGGTCGTGACCCTGCAGGACCAGGTCGACGCCGAGCTTCGAGAAGGCCGTCGGGAAGTCCTGGCGGCGCACCTTGTTGTCGGCGTCGTTCGCGTGGCTGGCCGGCGAGTAGATCGCGTGGTGGTAGATGAGCACCGTGTGCTTGGCGCCGGCGCCGTGCTTGTTGACGACATCGGTGATGTAGGCGATGTGCGCGGCGTCGGAGCCGCTGGCGTACGCGTTGCTGTTGATGTCGATGAACAGGATGTTCTTGTACGTGAACCAGTAGTCGCCGCCCGACCGGGTCGTCGCGCTGCCGTTGTAGTACGGCGCGGAGCGGTCGGTGTTCGGCGTCCAGAAGTGCTGCTCGTACGCCTTGCCGCCGACGTCGTGGTTGCCGATGGTGGCGGCCCAGGGGTACTGGCGCAGCTTGTCGGACGCGAGGAACGCGTTCCACTGCGTCTCGGTGTTGGCGGACTCGACCTGGTCGCCGCCGGAGACCAGCAGCTCGGCCTTCGGGTTGGCGGCGAGGGCGACGTTCAGGGTGTCCTCCCACCCGGCGCCGTCCTTCGCCACGTTGCCGGACGAGCCGATCTGCGGGTCGCCGAAGAACAGGAAGTCGAGGTTGTTGCCGTTGAAGTCCTGGGTCGTGAAGGAGTACGTCGAGGACCAGTTGCCCTCGGCGCCGACCCGGTAGGAGTAGGCGGTGTTCTGCTTCAGGCTGTCGATCGTGGCGTGCGCGTTGTAGCCGCCGTTGACGACGTTCGCGGTGACCGTGGCGGGGAAGGTGACGGCGTCCGCGGGGAACCGGCCGTCGACGACCTTGGACGCCGGCGCGACCTGGACCACCTGCGCGGTGCCGGCCGAGGAGTACCACGACAGGACGCGCTGCGTCTCGTCGGCGCCCACGCCGAGGACGACGCCGGTGAGCGTCGCGCTGTCGGCGTGGGCCGCGGTGGCCAGGCCGCCGCCGAACACGGCGCCGGCGCTGAGGGCCGCCGCGGTGGCGCTCATGGCCACCCGGCGCAGGACGAGCCCGGGGCCCTGAGTCCCCTTGTCGAGCTTCATTGCTTTCCATCCATTTGGGGGTATTGGAGCGGTTTGCACGATTTCGGGATTCGATGTCGCGGAGATGAACGTGGGGCAGGCGGGCCGTTGCGCTTGCCGGAAGTTGTGGCGTGATCTCAGCTTCCGAGAATTCTCTGCACGAACCACACCAGGCCCATCGCGGACACACCCGTCGCGATCGCCCCGGTCGTCCACAGCCCCGCGATCGGCCGCCGGTGACGCAGCAGGGCGAGCAGTGGGAAGACGGCGACGATGACCGTCAGCTGGACGACCTCGATGCCCACGTTGAAGACGAGCAGCGACCACAAGAGCGTCCACGACCAGGCCTGATCGATGCCCAGTGCCGCGGCGAAGCCGAGACCGTGCACGAGGCCGAAGCAGAAGACCACCGCGAGCCGCGTCCAGCCCGCGCGGTCCAGGCCGAGGCGGCCGTGACCGGCCGTCTCCAGATCTGTGGCGTGCGACCGGCGTCGCCAGATACGCCACAGATGCCAGCCCGCGACGACCGCGATCGAGAGGGCGATGACGGGCTCGACGAACGACGCGGGCGCCTCCACGAGGCCGAGGGCGGCGAGGACGAAGGTCACCGAGTGGGCCAGCGTGAAGGTCGTCGCCGCCAGCACGATCTCGCGCAGGCGGCGTGACCCCGCGATGAGCGCCAGCAGGAACAGGATGTGGTCGAGCCCGCCGAGCAGGTGCTCGGCTCCCAGCCGGAAGAACTCCCAGAACCGCTCGAACCAGGACTGGTGCGTGGAGAACGACCGATGCTGAGCGTCGAGGGCGGTGCTTCCGGACTTCAGGTCGAGGTCGTAGGTGACGATCGTCTTGCTGTCGCGCACGTACCCCTCGGAGCCGGCGAACAGCGCGCTGCGCACCTCGTGCGCTTCGGCGGACCTCGGGCACCGGTAGTCGAGGGTCAGCCGCGCGTACGGGACGCCCTCGCGTCGCCCGATTGTGAAGCCGCCGTCCCTGACCGGGGCGCACGCCTCGCCCCCGGCGGTGACACCGAAGCGTGCGCTGACGTACGCGACGACCGAGCCGGCGTGGGCGTCGAGTGCGGCGGCCTGCTGACCCGCGTCACCGGCCTCGAACGCCGCGGTGCCCGCTCTGAAGAGCGGGTCGTCCTTCTCGTAGTCGGCGGCGGAGACGACGAGCAGGTCGTACTCCAGCTGGAGCTCGGTGCGGACATGCCCGGCCTGGGGTGAGACGAGGTTGACGTAAACCGTCGAGGTGAACCCGTGAGCGAGGGCGGGCAGGGCACCGAGCAGAGCGGAGAGGGCACTGAACAGGACGGCCACGGCTGCGGCGGCGATGACAGCACAGACACGACGCCGAGCGGCGGGGGACATATGACTCCTTTTCGGCTTTGGCGTACGAAATCTGCTCGATTGAGATGAACGAGCGGTATCTCGTACGAGAACCGTCGAGGAACCACGCCCGGCGGAGACGGCCTCGGCGTCGAAGGCCGCAAATCATGCGGTAGGAAATAGGCGCACTTCCCACCGCCCCCGAAGGACGATCCCCATGCGCTCTCGGCTTCTGCCTGCCTGCACACTGGCCGCGGCAGTCGCGACCGCCCTGCTGGCCGGCGGATGCGGCTCCGGCGACGACTGGTCCCGGCCGCACGCGAAGCCCACCGCCGTCGGCACCCCCGGCCCGGGCTTCTTCCCGGCCGCGTCACCCGCCCCGGAGGCGACGATCACGCCCCGGGCCGGCTCATGGAACGGGGTCCGTCCGCCGGAGGGCTACCGCGTGGTGCTGCTCACCGCGGGGGAGGACCGCCAGACCACGACGCTGGTGAGCGCGGTGACGGCGTGGGCCGAGGAGGAGCGCGTCAGCCTCAGGACCCTCACGGCCACGCGGCCGGACCAGTTCGTGCCGACCATCAGCAGGGCGATCGGCATGAGGCCCGACCTCATCGTCAGCGCCGGCGACGCCCTCGTCGACCCCCTGGCCCTGGTCACCCCCAACCACCTCGACCAGCAGTTCCTCGTGGTCGGCGCGGAGCTGGCCGAGCCCACGGAGAACGTCACCGCCGCCGACTGGACCGGTGCGTCGTTCCGCGGCGAGGGGCTCGGCATGTCCTCGGCGTACGATCCCGCCAGCTTCACCCCCGAGCGCGCCGGGCGTGCGGTCCGGGCGGGTGCGGCGGCCGTGCTCAACGGCATGACCGGCATCGTGCTCTGGCTCGACTAGGTCGTGTCCGCTTGAATCGGTTACCGGCCATCCCCTGGATCGATGTGATCAGACTCCGGGATCACCGTCTCCATGATGATGCGACCGCGGTCGCACGAAAGCGGGGACTCCAGGTGGACGCGCGAGCGGCCTGCATGATCAACGATTGGTCGCGTGATCGAGACCATCGGGGGGATCGGCATGTCGCCCCTGGAGATCCTGCTCCTGCTGGGCGTCGTCGGCCTGCTGTCGTCGCGGTGGTGCCCGCCCCGAGCCCGGCGGCCGGTCGCGCTCGCCGCGGCGGCGGTCGTCGCCCTGTCCGGGATCGTGCTGACCGTGCGCGGGTTGCGCTGGCAGATGGCGCCCGCGCTCGCTGGCGTCCTGGTCGCGCTCGCGTTCGCCGTGCCAGTGCTCGCCGGACGCCCGGCGCGGCGGGTGAGACGGTGGCTCGCCCTGCCGGGAGTCGTGGTCTGCCTCGGCCTGGTTTGTGCGAGCGCGACCGCCGCCTGGGCGGTGCCCGTGCCTGCGTTCCCCGGGCCGTCCGGTCCGTACGCGGTGGGCACCGTCGTGATGCAGTGGACCGACGTCTCCCGCCCGGAGCCCGCCACCGATGAGCCCGGCGACCACCGCACGGTCGTGGTCCAGTTGTGGTATCCCGCACCCAAGGGCACGACCGGTCCCCGTGCCCGGTATCTCGGCCGCACCGAGCGGGAGGCGCGTACGGTCGCCGACGGCCTGACCGACTACATCGGCGTGCCCGCCTTCCTGCTCGACGACGCGGTCCGTGCCCGCACCGGCGCCGTGTACGACGCGCCCGCGGCGGCCGGGCGGTTTCCGATCGTGCTGTTCTCTCCCGGGCTGGGAGGCGTGCGCACCCAGAACACCGCGTGGGCGGAGGAACTGGCCGGCCGCGGCTACGTCGTCGCGGCCCTCGACCACCCGTACGACTCCGCCGCCGTCGTGCTCGACGATGGACGGACGATCCGCACGCGGGTCGTGGCCACCGGCGACGACGAGGAGGACAGACGGCTCGCGACCGGCTGGACGGCGGTCAGGGCCGCCGATCTCAGCTTCGTCCTCACCCAGCTCGGCCGCCTCGACAGGGGCGAGATCCGCGGCCCGCTGACCGGACGGCTCGACACCGCGCGGGCGGCGGCGACCGGGCACTCGATGGGCGGAGGCGCCGCCCTGCGGGCCGCCCACCAGGACTCCCGGTTCGCGGCGGTGATCAACCTGGACGGCTACCCGTACGACCCCGCGCCCCGGCCCTACCATCAGCCGGTGCTCGCGCTCACCCATCCCGTCGACCCGGCCGACAACCCGTCGTACATCCCTCGTCTCACCCGGATCCTCTCGCTGAGCACGTCGGAGAGCTACCGGATCACGGTCCCCGGCGCGGCGCACCTCACCTTCGCCGACGCGCCGCTCTACATGCCGCCGGTGCCGTCCGTCGTCGGCTCCCTGGGCCGCACCGGGGGCCTGTCCGTCACCACGGCGGCCACCGTGGCCTTCCTCGACGCCACCCTGCGTGACGAACCCGGCGACCTGGCCACGCTCCTGCGCCCGTACGGTGATCTCACCGTCCACCGGCCCGCGCGGAAGGACGACACGGAGGACCGTGACGCTGACGACGGCCGCGACGGTCTCGATCGGGTCAGGGCCGGACGGCCAGCACCCGGAAGCTGATCCCGCGGGCCGTCCGCGTCACCGACTCGATCGCGAAACCGGCCTGCTCCAGGTAGGGCCGGGGATCGCGGGTGAGGTAGTCGGCTTCGAACCGCACCGACAGCGGTTCCAGCAGCCGCATCCCGGCCCGGATGACCGGGTTGCTCGACGGTCCGTGCTCGGCGAGCACGAACCGCCCGCCCGGCCTGAGCATGCGATAGGCCTCGCGCGCCGCGGCCAGCGGATCCGGGATGGTGCACATCGTGAACGTGGACAGCACCGTGTCGGCGACGCCGTCGGGCAGGTCCAGGCGCTGCACGTCGCCCTGCCGCAGCTCGACCCGCTCGCCGAGGCCGGCCTCCGCCACCCGCCGCCGCGCCAGTTCCAGCATGCGCTCGGACAGCTCGATCCCGACGACCGTGGTGCCGGCGCCGTACAGCGGGAGGTTCAGCCCCGTGCCGACCGCCAACTCCACCACGTGACCGCGTGCCTGCCCGACGGCCCACTCCCGGCTGCCCGGAAACAGGCGGCGCTCCCAGGCCAGCATCTGGTCGTCGTACCGGTCCGCCAGCCGGTCGAACACCCGGCGTACGTCGGCATCCGTGGTAGCCCGCATCCCACGACCTTTCACGATGGGGGTCTCCGCGAATCGTTCCACGGCATGGGCCCCCTCCGGGAGGGCCTATTCGGCGGCGACCCTGTCATCCGGGTGAATCACCAGTGGGATTCCGAAGTTCGGCTGCCGGTTCGCCGGCAGGTCGTTGAAGTCCACGATGGCGGATGCCGGCGGCGCCGTGATCTTCACGTTCGCGTGCCATCGGTATCGGGTGTCCACCACGTTCCGGTGAATGTTCCGGACCCATTCGCCGTCGCGGGTGTAGTCATATTCCTTCGAGGAGTACCGCGTGATCAGGCGGACGGGCAACCCGGCCTTGTCGACGAATAACCTGAACGAGATCGTGTACCTGTCCGGGTTCATAGGACCCTGCTCGCTGTACAGGTTCTGCGTCTTCAGGGTGCCGCGATACTCACCGGAGCGGAGGGAAGAGGCCTTCGAGATCACGAATTTGAGCCTCGCCGGGCTGAGGACGTCGATGAGCTGGTCGCCGCGCTGGCCGTAGTCCTGCCAGGACGTGTTGCCCTTGCCGAACGTGACCCAGGTCTTGCCTTCCGGCATCGGACCCCAATGGAAACCCTGGACGTAGGTATAGCGGCCCACGTTGACCGCGCGAAAGGGAGTGCGCGTCGTTTCCAGCTCTTCAGGGGGCAGTGCGGCCCGGAGACCGGGGCTGATCACCCCCCGGGAGGTGAGGTCGTAGCCGACTACTCCGGACTTTCCGAACCCGATCCTGCCGGTGGTCCGGCGGATGTAGGTCTGCTTGTCTTCCAAAATGCTCGTCCGGGCGGTCTCGGAAACCAGAACCCCTCGTCCCGCCGCGAACTGCTGCCGGAGAGCGTGGACCGGGTCGGTGGAGGAAGCGGCATGAGCGGCGCCGGCGCCGGTGAACAGCGCGGCGAGCACACCGAACAGAACGGCAAGCACATTGAGGCGCTTCATATCGCTCCCTGATTCGCGGCACGTGACGGAAATCCTGCCGCCTTCGAATCACGAAGTGATCTCGAAGGCGGGCGGCTTTTCGCTCCTCATCGATTCCGTGTACGCCCGGCTGAGCCGTGGTCTGCCAGAAGTCAGTACGCGACGGTGAAACGGGTCCGGTGGTGGCGCGGCCGTTCGGCTTCGTCCAGCAACGCCACCGCGAGGTCCTCCATCGAGATCCGGGACTCGCCGTCGGCGTCGACCACCAGCTCGTCGCCGCCCACCCGGTACACGCCGGTCCGCTCGCCGGAGACGAGCAGGTCGGCCGGGCTCAGGTAGGCCCAGTCCACGATGGTGTTGGCCCGGCAGGCCGCCAGCTGCTCGACGCACGCCGCCGCGATCGGCAGCAGGAAGGACGGATAGCCCGCCCGGTCCATCAGGCGGCCGCCGCCCTCGACGGTCAGGCTGCCCGCGCCGCCGACGAGCAGCAGGCGTACGCCGGTCTTGGCACACGCCGCGAGCAGCGTGGTGGCGACCGTGACCAGTTGGCCCTCGTCGCCGGGCGCCGGGCAGGTCGCGGTGATCACCAGGTCCTGCCCGGCGGTCAGCGCGACGACGTCGTTCACGTCGGTCGCGTCGCCGACCCGGGTCCGTACCTCGCCGGGCAGTCCGGCGAGCCGTACCGGATTGCGGGCCACGCCGGTCACCTCGTGTCCGCGGGACACGGCCTCGGCGACGACGCGCCTGCCCACGTTCCCGGTCGCCCCGAACACTGTGATGCGCATGCCGCTACTTCCTCTCGATTTGGGGGGTGCCGCGGGCGGTACCCTTGCCGTGTGCCGGATCATGTGGACCGCGTCCTGCAGCAGTGGGCCGATGCCCGCCCTGACCTGGACGTGTCCCCGATGGCGGTCTTCGGCCGGCTGTCGAGGCTGACGCAGCTCGTCAACAACGAGCTGCGCCGCACCTTCGCCGAACACGACCTGGACCCCTCGTCGTTCGACGTCCTGGCCACCCTCCGCCGCGGCGGCCGGCAGGCCCCGGCCGAGCTGATGCGCTCCGCCATGATCACCTCAGGGGCGGTCACCCAGCGCCTCGACCGGCTGGAGGCGCGGGGCCTGGTGACGCGGACGCCCAGCGACGTCGACGGCCGTGGTGTCCACGTCGATCTGACCGACGCCGGTCGCGAGCTCATCGACCGGGCGCTGCCCGACCACGTGGACACCGAACGGCGCCTGCTCGCCGGGCTCACCCCCGCCCAGCGGGAGAACCTGGCCGAGACCCTCAGGCAACTGCTGATGTCGCTGGGCGACTAGACCCGCTCAGACCCGCTTGGCGGCGGACACCACCAGTGACGTCAGGACCACGAGCCCCGCCGCGACCCACAGCACACCGGTCACCGCGACCGCCCCGACGATGAGGCTGGCGAACAGCGCTCCCAGCGCGATCGCCAGGTTGAACATGCAGGTGTTCAGCCCGGTGGCGGCCTCGATGCCCTGCGGCGCCGCCTTGATGATCCAGGTCTGCACGCTCACCGGCAGGCCGCCGAACGCGAAACCCCACGCGATCAGCAGGATCGACCCGGTGACCGCGTTGCCGCCGAGGAACGGGAACGCCGCCAGGATGACCGCGAGCGCGACGCTGACCATGACGATCGTGCCGCGGACGTTGCGGCCCGCCCACGAGCCGGCGATGAGGTTGCCGATCATCCCCGCCACGCCGTACGCCAGCAGCAGCGGGCCGACGAACGCCGCGCCGACCCCGGAGATGTCCTGCAGGATCGGGCTGACGAACGTGAAGGCGCCGTAGTGCCCGGACACCAGCAGGAAGGTGGCGACGACACCGATCCGGACGGCCGGCGTGCGCAGCTGCTCGCCCAGCGTGCGCAGCCGGACGGGCTCGGTCGCCGGCATCTTCGGCAGCAGCACGGACAGCGCGATCACCAGCAGGAGCGCGACCGCGGCGACCGCGCCGAACGCGATGCGCCAGCCGGTGAGCTCGCCGACGAGCGTGCCGGCGGGGACACCGAGGACGTTGGCGGCCATGGCGCCGAAGAAGATCAACGAGGTGGCCTTGGCGACATGCGACTCGGGGACCAGCCGGACACCGAGGCCCGCGGCGAGCGACCAGAAGCCGCCGATGCTGACGCCCACGAACAGCCGGGCCACCATCAGCACGGCGTACGTGGGGGTCACCGCGGACACGACGTTGGCCACCAGCGCCAGCAGGATCAGGCCGAGCAGGACCACCCGCCGGTCCAGCCCGCGGATCGCCACGGGGAGCAGCGGCGCGGTGACGGCGGCGACCAGGCCGGACACGGTCACCATCAGGCCGACCTCGCCGTCGGAGACGTGCAGGCCGTCGCCGATGGCCGTGAGCAGGCCCATGGGCAGGTTCTCGACGGTCACCACCAGGAAGGTCCCCAGCGCGACGGCGATCACCGCGATCCAGTTCTTGAGGGGGACGCGATCTGGCCTGTCGGTCCCGGCGGAGACGGACTCGATGACTGTCATCTGGTTCCTCCTGTGCGCGTGGGCCCGGTCCGGGCAGGCGTGAACGAACGTCGTGCGTCGGTTGGGTCGAGCTGTCGTGCCGATCGGCCCCGGCGGCCGTGGATCAGTGGCAGGCAAGTTCGCTTAGCACTAAGAGACATTACCTTAGCGCTAAGCGATTGGCCAGACGGGAGGCCGTCCGGGTTCGCAGTGCGCGGGCCGGTGGCGGCACCCGGGCAGCGTGGACGGGCGCGAGATCCGTTGATCGCGGCGCCCGGTGCCCGGGAACCGCGCCGGCGAATGATCCGGGGAAAGCGCTTGCCTGTGGTGCATTCTCACCACCGTTTCTCGCGCGTGCTCGTCGGGGCACTCCGAAACGGAGGCTAGTTCCGCGTTTCCCGCCGGGTCAACGAGAGTCGCACGCGATTCGGGGCGGGCCGTTCAACGATAGGGGTTGTAAGGGGTTGCCGGCCGTCTCTTCCGCGTTCGGCCCCGGGGCACCCGAAAAGTCCAAAGGTGTCACGGATCGTCCTGACATGCTGTGGGGCTGCTAGGGGTTGTGGGAAAAGCCCGCCGCCGCGAATTCTGAATAGGCCTCGCAGGCCGGAGTATTCGCGCCGTTGCGAATTCCATCTCGAAAGGCCGAACTTTCGCGGGCTGCTCAATGCCATCGTTCGTGGCCGATTGCAATTCGTTTCCGACCGAGGCCGCTCAGGCCGGTTCGAAAGGCGGGTCAACATGCAGGGACTGATTCAGGTAGCCGGTGTCATCGACCAGGCCGAGGCGGACCTGATCCGCGAGGAAGGCGCGGACTGGCTCGGCTTCGCCTTGCGGCTGCCGGCGAAGAACGAGGACCTGTCCGAGGAGGACGCCGCGGCGATCGTCAAGGAGATCCAGCCGGAGCACAGGGGCGTCGTGATCACCTACCTGACCGACGCCGAGGAGATCAAGACCTTCTGCGAGGAGCTGGGCGTCACCGCGATCCAGCTGCACGGCGACGTGACGGGCGAGGAACTGCGGAAGCTGCGGCGCATCGCCCCCGACCTGTACGTGCTCAAGAGCCTCGTGGTCAAGCAGGACAACCTCGACGAGCTGGCCAAGATCGTGGACGAGGCGGCCGAGTGGGTCGACATGTTCATCACCGACACCTTCAACCCGGCCACCGGTGCCAAGGGCGCCACCGGACTGCTGCACGACTGGTCGATCAGCGCGGAACTGGTCCGGATCTCGCCCAAGCCGCTGATGCTCGCCGGCGGGCTGAACCCGGACAACGTCGCCGCCGCCATCGCCGAGGTTCGCCCGGCCGCGGTCGACGCGCACACCGGCCTGGAGGACCCGGTGACCCGCCGCAAGGACCGGATGAAGGTGCGCAAGTTCGTCCAGGAGGCCCGCAGGGCCTTCGCCCAGCTGGAGGCGGGTGAGAAGGCATGACCATCACGGCGACGCAGGCGGCCGGCACCACGAACGACACCGTGCATCTGCTGCCGCAGACCGGGCAGTTGCGGGCGCTGCACACGATCATCCGCGACCGGAACGCCGACCTGGAGCGCTTCGTCACCACGTCGGGCCGGATCATCCGCCAGCTCATCGAGACGGCCCTGGATCTCCTGCCGTTCGAGCCGTCCGACGTGCAGACCCCGGTGGGGCGCACCTACCACGGCCTGCGGCCGGCCAGGCCGATCTGCGGGGTGTCCGTCCTGCGCGCCGGGGAGAGCATGGAGCACGAGCTGCGTGCGATGTCGCCGGGAGTGCGGATCGGCAAGATCCTCATCCAGCGGGACAAGGTCACGAAGCTGCCGCGGCTGTACTACTCCGCGCTGCCCGCGGACATCGACCGGCACAGCGTGCTGCTGCTGGACCCGATGCTGGCCACCGGCGGGACCGCGCTGGCCGCCATCGAGGTGCTGCTCGCCCACGGGGTCGCGGAGGACGACATCGTCTTCGTCACCCTGCTGTCGGCGCCGGAGGGCATCGACGCGGTCCACGCGCGTCACCCGAACCTGCGGATCGTGACCTCGGCCATCGAGGAACGGCTGAACGAGAACGCCTACATGATCCCCGGCATCGGCGACTTCGGCGACCGCTACTTCGGTACGGACGTCCCACGTTGACGTCTCCCCTCCCTGAGGGGAGGGGATTCCAACCGTCGCCGGTCAGATTCTTCCTGCTCCACCGGCGACAGCCCCGGGACGAACCCACCCCAGGGTTTCACGTGGCCTCCACAGGCTTCACGTCCCGTCGGCCCGGCGGTAGGCCCGACCGGCCTGCGGCGCAGGCCGGTCACCCCCGCGGGTGAGCGCGGGAAACGGGTGACGGCGTCCGAGGGCCACGGCTTCCCAGTAACCCTTGTCCGTCCATCGCAGGGGGAGGAAATGATCACCACTCCAGTCGCTGAAGCGAGGCGGGAATCACCCGAGGACACCTGTCTTCCCGATCTGCTCGACGCTCAGGCCCGGTTGCGTCCCGACGCCACGGCGGTCGTCTGCGGAGAGCGGCGGCTGACCTTCCGCGAGCTCGCGGAGGGCGGCGCGGCCCTCGGCGGGCACCTGCGGGAGCTCGGCGTGGACCTCGACGAATGTGTGGGGCTCTTCGTAGAGCCGTCGATCGACCTGATGGTCGGCGTATGGGGGATCCTGCGGGCCGGCGGCGCCTACCTGCCGCTGTCCCCCGAATACCCGGAAGAGCGCCTCCGCTACATGATCGAGGACGCCGGCGTGCGGGTCGTCGTCACCCAGGACGAGCTCGTGGACAGGCTGACCGAGCTGGCGCCCGCCGGGACACGGATCGTCACCCTGAAGGACGCGGAAGGCTTCGCGGGTTCGCCCGGAGGCGACCGGCACTCCGACCGGCACTCCGACCGCCACCCGGGCCTGCGTCCCGGCAACCTCGCGTACGTCATCTACACCTCCGGCAGCACCGGCAAGCCGAAGGGCGTGATGATCGAGCACCGCAGCATCGTCAGCCAGATGCGGTGGCTGCACGCCGGCTACGGGATCGACCAGGACAAGGTCATCGTGCAGAAGACGCCGATGAGCTTCGACGCGGCGCAGTGGGAGATCCTCGCGCCGGTCTGCGGCTCCGTGGTCGTCGTGGGCCCGCCCGGGGTCTACCGGGACGCCGAGCGGCTGATCGACGTCATCAGGACGCACGACGTCACCACGCTGCAGTGCGTTCCGACGCTGCTGACGGCGCTGCTGGACACCGAGGAACTGCAGAGCTGCACCTCGCTCACGCAGGTCTTCACCGGCGGCGAGGTCCTGTCCAAGGTGCTGGCGACGAGCTTCTTCGACACCATGCCCGGGTGCGCGCTGGTCAACCTGTACGGCCCCACCGAGTGCACGATCAACTCGTCGGCGTACACCGTGGACCCGGCGGCCGTCGACGAGGGCCCGAACGCGATCTCGATCGGGGCGCCGGTCGACCACACCGACTACCACATCCTCGACCTGGCCGGGGCGCCTGTGGCCGTCGGCGAGATCGGCGAGCTGTTCATCGGAGGCGTCCAGGTCGCCCGCGGCTACCTGCACAAGCCCGAGCTGACCGCCGAGCGGTTCGTGGACAACCCGGTCGGCGAGGGCAGGCTGTTCAAGACCGGCGACCTCGCGTACTGGAACGCCGACGGAACCGTCCAGTTCGTCGGCCGCGCGGACAACCAGGTCAAGCTGCGGGGGTTCCGGGTCGAGCTCGACGAGATCAAGCTGGCCATCGAGACCCACGAGTGGGTCAAGCACGCCGCGGTCATCGTCAAGGACGACCCGCGCACCGGGTTCCAGAACCTGATCGCCTGCGTGGAGCTGAATCCCAAGGAAGCGGCGCTGATGGACCAGGGCAACCACGGCGCCCACCACCAGTCCAAGGCGAGCCGGCTCCAGGTCAAGGCGCAGCTGTCCAACGCCGGGGTCCGGGACGCCGCGGAGCTCGACGGCAGGCCGGTGATCGACCTGCCCGGCAAGCAGGCGACCGCGCGGCAACGCGGGCTGGCGTTCGCCCGTAAGACCTACCGGTTCTACGAGGGCGGGGAGGTCGGCCGGGGCGACATCCTGAAGCTGCTGGCCAGGAAGGCCGACGGCGCGCGCTCCCGCGGCCTCGACACCGTCGGCCTGGAGGATCTCGGCGAGATCCTGCGCTACCTCGGCCAGCACCTCAGCGAGGAACGCCTGCTGCCGAAGTACGCGTACGCCTCGCCAGGGGCGTTGTACGCGACGCAGCTCTACCTGGAGATCAACGGGATCGGCGACCTCCGGCCGGGCTTCTACTACCACCACCCGGTGGAGCACCGGCTCGTGCTGATCGGGCCGGCCGCCGGGGGAGCTGAGCCTCGGGTGAGGCTGCACTTCGTCGGCAAGAAGCGGGCGATAGAGCCCGTCTACAAGAACAACATCCGCGAGGTCCTGGAGATCGAGACCGGCCACATGGTCGGCCTGTTCGAGGAGGTGCTGCCCGACTACGGCCTGGACATCAGGCCCCTGGAGTACGCGCCGGCCACGAAGGACCACCTGGACTGCGCCGCCGAGGACTACTACCTCGGCACGTTCGAGCTGGTCCCCTACGCGGGGCCGCGCCAGGACGAGGTCGACCTCTACGTCCAGGCGCATCCCGGGAAGATCGCCGACCTGCGGGCGGGTCAGTACGCCTACGAGAACGGGCGGCTGCGGCTGATCTCCGACGAGCTCATCCTCAAGAAGCACGTCATCGCGATCAACCAGCAGGTCTACGACCGGTCGAGCCTCGGGATCTCGGTGATCAGCAGGAACGCCGAGGACTGGCTGCACTACATCGACCTGGGACGCACGCTGCAGCACCTGTCGATGAACGACGTCAACATCGGGTTCATGTCGTCCGGATACAGCTCCAAGTCCGGCGACGACCTGCCCTCCGCGCGCCGGATCGACGGCATCCTCCGCTCCAACGGCCGGCCCACCGGCCCGTCCTACTTCTTCATCGGCGGCCGCGTGAGCGACGAGCAGCGGCTGAGCGAGGGGATGAAGGAGGACTCGGTCCACATGAAGGGACCGGCGGAGATGATCAGGGACGACCTGATCAACTTCCTACCGGACTACATGATCCCGAACAAGGTCGTCGTGCTGGACCGGCTCCCGTTCACGGCGAACGGGAAGATCGACGTCAGAGGGCTGGCCGAGTCCGACGCGACGAACGTGGACAACGCCGACCGGCCGTACGTCGCGCCGCGGACGATGACCGAGCGCAGGATCGCCGAGCTGTGGAAGAAGGCGATGAAGCGGGAGACCGTCTCGGTGGAGGACGACTTCTTCGCCTCCGGTGGCAACTCGCTCATCGCCGTCGGGCTGATCAACAAGATCAACCGGGAGTTCTGCGGCTCGCTGCCCCTCCAGGTGCTGTTCGAGTGCCCCACCATCGAGAAGCTCGCCCGGCGGCTCGACGGAACCGAGTCCGAGGCGTGCTCCCGGCTCGTGCCGCTGCAGCGGGAGGGCTCCGACCAGCCCATCTACTGCTGGCCCGGCCTTGGCGGCTACACGATGAACCTGCGCGCGCTGGCCGCCAGGATGGGCGCCACCCAGCCCTTCTTCGGAATCCAGGCGTACGGGATCAACCCCGAGGAGGTGCCGTACGCGACCATCGGCGAGATGGCGGCCGAGGACGTCAAGGCGATCCGGCGGCTGCAGCCGTCCGGTCCCTACACGCTGTGGGGATACTCGTTCGGCGCGCGCGTCGCGTTCGAGGCCGCCTACCAGCTGGAGCAGGCCGGTGAGCGGGTGGAGCACCTCTTCCTGATCGCACCGGGCTCGCCGAAGGTCCATCTGGCGGGCACGTCCGAGCACGAGCGCGAGGCGGGTTTCGGCAACAAGGCGTACGTGACGATCCTCTTCTCGGTCTTCGCCGGCACGATCACCGGGCCGCTGCTGGAACGGTGCCTGGCCGAGGCCGTGGACGAGGAGAGCTTCGCGGCCTTCATCCACCGCCACTTCCCCGACCTGGACATCGACCTCGTAGGCCGGATCATGCGGGTGGTGGGCGAGACCTTCGAGTTCAGCTACACCTTCCGCGAGCTGGCCCAGCGAAGGATCGACGCACCGATCACCATCTTCAAGGCCAGGGGCGACGACTACTCGTTCCTGGAGAACAGCAGCGGCTATTCGGCGACGGCCCCGGTCGTCGTCGACCTGGAAGCCGATCACTACGGCCTGCTCAAGGAACCGGAGATCGACGAGCTGGTCGCAGCCATCAGGGATCGTCTCGGGACGCACCGTAAGGAGATCATCATGCCGCACGTCAGCATCAAGCACTTCCCGGTCCCCCTCACCGAGCAGCAGCACTCCGACCTGGTCGCCGCGGTGACCAAGGCGATGACGAGCGCCTTCGGCTGCGAGGAGGGCTCGGTGTCGATCATCCTGGAGCCGGTCGCGAAGGAACAGTGGGACGAGAAGGTCTACATCCCGGAGATCCTCAACCAGAAGCACAAGCTGAACAAGCTGCCGAACTACGGCCCGGCCGCGAACTGAGAGGCGACGATGACCCGGGAGCATGGGCGCGTCCCGCTGGTTTACAGCGAGGAGGTCGCGGACGCACTCGCCGAGAGGCGGCCGGTGGTGGCGCTGGAGTCGAACGTCATCACCCACGGCCTGCCCTATCCGGACAACGCCGCGACCGCGCGGAAGGTCGAGGACGCGGTCCGGGCGGGCGGCGCGATCCCGGCCACGATCTGCGTCGAGGGCGGCCAGATCAAGGTCGGGATGACGGACGAGGACGTCGAGCGGTTCGCCTCGACGCCCGGCATCCCCAAGGTCAGCAGCCGGGACCTGCCGGTGATCCTGGCCCAGGGCGGGCTCGGCGCGCTGACGGTGGCCAGCTCGGTGGTGGCGGCCGAGCTGGCCGGCATCCCGTTCTTCTCGTCGGCCGGCATCGGCGGCGTGCACCGGGGCGCGGAGAAGACCATGGACGTCTCCTCCGACCTGATCCAGTTCACCCGGTCGAAGGTGGCCGTCGTCTGCGCCGGGGCGAAGAGCATCCTCGACCTGAACCTGACGATGGAGTACCTGGAGACCCACTGCGTGCCGGTGGTGTCGTACCGGTCGGACGACTTCCCCGCGTTCTACTGCATCTCCAGCGGCATCCGCAGCCCGCAGCGGCTGGACGACGAGCGGGTGATCGCGCGGGCGGTGGAGAACCACTGGGCGCTCGGCAACAACAGTTCGTTCCTGATCACCACGCCGGTGCGGGAGGAGGACGCGATCGACGCGTCCGAGGTGGACGCGGCCATCTCCGGCGCGATGGCCGCCGCCGAGCGGGACGGCGTGCGCGGCAACGCGATCACCAAGTATCTGATGCGCGCCGTGGACGCGGCCACCGAAGGCCGGTCGTCCAAGGCGAACATGTCCGTGCTCGTCAGCACGGCGGAGGTCGGCGGCCGCCTGGCCGCCGCCCACGCGCGGTATCTCGAAGAGACCGCCTGATCCGAGCCCTGGACCGCCCCGGAGCCTGCCCGCTCCGGGGCGGTTCGGCGTCCATGGGGGAGCCGTATCCGGAAAATCAAGGGATAGCGCCGGGGCCGGTTCGCGCGGTACAAACATCCCACACATTTTTTCAGGGCTTGATACAAGGCGGGCCCGCGAGAGAGCGCTCTCTCGGCTGCGTGCGCAGCGGAAAGGACGAACCGTATGACGACCCAGACTCCTGGCATTGGGAGTCCCAGGAGGCGGCGCTCCGGCCGCCGGTTGATCGGCCGGGCGTTCACGTTCGGTCTCGTGCTGACGACCGCCGTCGTGACGGCGGGGACGACGGCCGCCACCGCCGCACCGGCCAACGGGAACCACGGCGACCACGGTGGAGCCCTCGACCTCGGGCCCAACGTCACCGTCTTCGACCCCGGCATGCCGGTCGACCAGATCCAGGCGACCCTGGACGCGGCCCACACGGCGCAGGTCGACAACGAGATGGGCGCCGAGCGCCACGCCTACCTCTTCAAGCCCGGCACGTACGGCACCGCCGAGCACCCGCTCCAGATCAAGGTCGGCTACTACACCGAGATCGCCGGTCTCGGCGCCTCGCCCACCGACGTCGTCATCAACGGCAAGGTCGAGGTCTACAACCGCTGCCTGGAGAACAACGGCACCGGCAACTGCCTCGCGCTCGTCAACTTCTGGCGCACGCTGTCGAACCTGTCGGTCAACATCAACGCGGCGGGCCAGGACGGCTGCCGTCAGACGGCGAACTTCTGGGCCGTCTCCCAGGCGGTCTCCATGCGCCGCCTCAACGTCAGCGGCGGCACCCTGTCGCTGATGGACTACTGCACCGCCGGCCCGCAGTACGCCAGCGGGGGCTTCATCGCCGACTCCCGGCTGCCGTCCGTCACCAACGGTTCCCAGCAGCAGTGGCTGACCCGCAACACCGAGCTCGCCGGGTGGTCCAACGGCGTGTGGAACCAGGTCTTCTCGGGCGTCGTCGGCGCGCCGGACGAGTCCGGGTTCCCGAACCCGCCCTACACCACGGTGGAGAACACCCCCGTCAGCCGGGAGAAGCCCTACCTGTACGCCGACGCGCAGGGCAGGCTCAACGTCCGCGTGCCCGCCGCGAGGAAGAACACGCGCGGCGTCTCGTGGGCGAACGGCATGACGCCGGGCCGCACGGTGCCGCTGTCGGACTTCTACGTCGCCAAGCCGTCCGACTCGGTGCAGGTCATCAACAGCCAGCTCGCGCGCGGCAGGAACCTGCTGCTCACGCCCGGCGTGTACGACATCGCGCGGAGCATCGAGGTCAAGCGCCCCGACACGGTGGTCCTCGGTCTCGGGCACGCCACCCTCACCGCCGTACGCGGCGCGATCCCGATCGACGTCGCCGACGTCCCCGGCGTGGTCGTCGCCGGCGTCACCGTCGACGCGGGTCTCCAGAAGTCCCCCGTCCTGCTGCGGGTGGGCAGTGAGCACGGCGTGCGGGTGGGCGGCGAACACGGCGGCCACCGGACCTCGGCGGACAACCCGACGACCCTGTCCGACGTGTACTTCCGGGTCGGCGGGCCGCACGTCGGCAAGACCGAGACCGCTCTCGAGATCGACAGCGACAACGTGCTCATCGACCACACCTGGGTGTGGCGGGCCGACCACGGTGTCGAGGGCTTCACCGACACGCAGCGCTGGAACACCAACATCGGCCGCTACGGCGTCGTCGTCAACGGCGACCACGTGACGGCGACCGGCCTGTTCGTCGAGCACTTCCAGCGCTACAACACGGTCTGGAACGGCGAGGACGGCACGACGATCCTCTACCAGAACGAGCTGCCGTACGACCCGCCGACGCAGGCCGACTGGATGAACGGATCCGTGGAGGGCTACGCCGGCTACAAGGTCGGCGACCGCGTGAAGAGGCACACCCTCTACGGCGCGGGCGTTTACGTCTTCAACCAGAACAACCCGCAGATCCACACCGAGAACGGCTTCGAGGTGCCGCAGACCCCGGGCGTGCGGCTGCACCACATCATGACGGTCAACCTCAGCGCCGGGACGATCGACCACGTCGTCAACGGCGTCGGCGACGCGGCCGACACGACCAAGGTCGGCGCGCCGCAGTACGTCGCGGACTACCCGGGCCAGTAGTCACCCGCGTGGGCCGGGGTCCCCGGACTCCGGCCCACCCCTCACTCACCCTCGCCGGACTCGCAGCGCCGTTTGAGGCTTGCCGCCTCCGTGCGTACGTACCTGCGGGTGCGGCCGCCGACCAGCAGGCCCATCAGCGGCGCCAGCGGTCCGGACTGGTCGATCCCGAGCAGGACCGACACCCCGCTCTCCCGGGGCGTGAGCACGTGCGTCCCGACCGTGGTGACGCCGCCGCCGGTCGCCTGCCAGGCGAAGGAAACGCCGTCGGTGAACTCGGTCACCTGCCAGACCATCGGGGGAAGCCCCGGCTGCTTGATCCGGACCCGGCCGCCGAGGCTCAGCGGGCCGTCGCCGAGGGGCTCGACCGTGGTCATGGTGGGGGTGAACTCGGGCCAGCCGGCGACGTCCGTCATGACCCGCCAGACCCGCTCCGCGGCGGCGTCGATGTCGACGCTGGTCTCGAACCGCATGCCCGCCGTCACTCCCTCTTCGTCTCCGACCCGATCGGCCCGGCGGCTCGTGCGAGAGCCGCGGACACCCTCACGATGATGCAGTCGTCCCCCGCGATCGATCAACGGGGCGAGGGCCGGCGACGAGGTGGGCGTAGACGATGACATTGTCACGGTAGTGGCCACCGGCGGTGTCGAAGGCTCCGCCACAGGTGATGAGGCGCAGGCCGGGGAACCTCACCATTCCGTAGACCTTGCGGGTGGGGAAGCGGTCCTTCGGCACGCTCTCCAGGGAATCCACCTCGAAGATCGCCTGGGTGCGGTCCTTCCTGGAGATCCTCACCGTGTCGCCCGGCCGCAGGTCCCCGAGCCGGAAGAAGACACCGGGCCCCTTCTTCGAGTCGACGTGACCGGCGATGACCGCGGGGCCCGGCGACCCGGGTGACGGGCCGAGGCGATACCACCCGGCTTCGTCGACCCTGTCGAGAGGCGGGACCTCCAGCGTCCCGTCCGGATTCTTGCCCAGCGTCATCAGCGTGGTCCGCACCCCGATCTTCGGAATCTCCAGCATGACCGGTGGTGACGACGACAGGGCGCGCGCGGTGGCCTTCGGATGCGCCCGGGGGGCGGAGGCGCTGACGGGAGGTGCGGGCGGCGCCGCCTGACGGTCGCCGGAGCGTCCGGCGGCGACAGTGAAGGCGACCGTGACGGCGACGGCGGCTGCGGACAGGCCCAGAAGGGCGGCGACAGCGGCCCTGCCCATTTCATCACCGTTCCCGCGCTGAAATCTCCAGGCACATCTTATGTCGCTTTGATGTCAACCAGTCACCCCCGTCACGCGTGTAACCTTCAGGAAGTAGTCACCACAATGCGGCGGTTTGCTGGGAGCTGGACGGTTTTAAGTGGTTCAGTCGGAAATTCTGACCAGGCCGCCGGAGACCGGGCGCGGTCACGGGCCCGATGCCGGACACCGCGGACATGCCGCCAGGCCGGTCCTCCCGGGAAACCTCGCGGAGGTCCGCACGGGCCGGCACCGGGCCGTGAAGGGCGCCGACGGCAAGCGTGACCTCCCGGAGGTCGACCCCTCGCGCATGCACGTCACCGTGCTGGTCCCGGCACACGACGAAGAGGACCAGATCGCCGAGACGATCACGTCGCTGCACGGCCAGCGGCGCAGGCCCAACCGCGTCATCGTGATCGCGGACAACTGCACCGACAGGACCGCGGACATCGCACGCGCGCACGGCGCCGAGGTGATCAGGACGGTCGGCAACCGCCACAAGAAGGCGGGCGCGCTCAACCAGGTGCTCGAAGTTCTGCTGCCCCAGCTGGGGTCCCGGCATGCCGTACTGGTCATGGACGCGGACTCCGCGCTGGATCCCGGTTTCATCCACCACGCCGTCCTCCGGCTGGCCACCGGCGAACTGGCCGCGGTGGGAGGCACCTTCACCGGCAAGCCGGGCGGCGGCCTGGTGGGCATGTTCCAGCGCAACGAGTACGCGCGCTACGCCCGGGACGTGCGGCGACTGCACGGAAAGGCGCTGGTGCTCACCGGGACGGCGACGCTGTTTCGCGCGCTCGCGCTCAAGGAGGTCGTCAGGGCCCGCCGCACTGGTCGTCTCCCCGGCCGCGACCAGGTGTACGACGTGCGCGTCCTGACCGAGGACAACGAGCTCACCCTGGCGCTGCTGCATCTGAGGTTCCGCATCCTGTGTCCTGCGGAGTGCACGCTCACCACCGAGGTCATGGAGACCTGGAAGGACCTGTTCAAGCAGCGGCTGCGGTGGAAGCGGGGGGCGCTGGAGAACCTCACCGACTACGGCTGGACGCGGGTCACGTTCCCCTACTGGGGCCGCCAGCTCCTGTCGCTGGTCGGGATCATTGTGATCTTCGCGTACCTGGGCGCCACGGCCTGGTCGATCGCGGTCACGGGCACGCTCGACTTCCATCCGCTCTGGGTGGCGGTCACGGGCGTCTTCATGGTCGAGCGGATCGTGACCGTACGGAGCAGGGGCGGCGTGCAGATGGCCGTCGCCGCCCTGCTGATCGTCGAAATGATCTTCGATGTCTTCCTGCAGATCACGCAGGCGAAAGCATTCTGGGACGCCGCATGGCGTCGGGAAAGGAAATGGTGAACATGTACAACAACCCACCCATCGGGGGCGTCGCGGCGGGCTTCGGCGGTGCGGCGCTGACCGCCCCGTTCATGGGCTGGAACGCGCTCTGGATCGCCCTGGGCCTGTTCACGCTGGTCTCGGCGGCGGTGGCGGTCAAGCGGATCATCCCGAAGCGGGAGTCCTGACCCACCCCGCTCCCTCCATAGAGCGCTGGGCCGGCCGAACGCCGGCTCAGCGCCCGCCGGGCAGGCCGGCGCCGAGCCCGGCGTCCCTGGCCCGGGCCACCGCGGCGGCCCGGTCGCCGACGCCGAGCTTGCCGTACACCGAGCTGACGTAGTTGCGGACCGTCTTGTCCGAGACGTAGAGCCGGGCGGCGATCGCGGCGTTCGACAGCCCGCGCGCCACCAGGTCGAGGATCTCGACCTCGCGCTCGGTGAGCTCGGGCAGGACGGGGTTGGCGACGGGCCGCCGGGACTCGGCGCCGACGAGCCCGGCGAGCGCCCGGGCGGCGTTCCGGCCGAAGTAGGCGCCGCCGTCCCGGCACGCCTCGAGCGCCCGCAGGATCTCGGCCCGGCCCGCCCCCTTGAGCAGGTAACCGCGCGCGCCCGCGCGTACGGCCGCCGCCAGCGACTCGTCGGACTCCAGCATCGTCAGCACCACGACGGCCACGTCCGGAAGCTCTGCGCGCAACCGCCCCGTGGCCTCCACGCCGTTCATGACCGGCATGTGAAGGTCCATCAGGACGACGTCGGGCGCGAGCCGGACCGCCAGTTCGACGGCGGCCGCGCCGTCTCCCGCCTCGCCCACGACCGTCACGTCGGGACGGCCGGACAGCGCCGCGATCAGCCCCTCGCGGTACATGGGGTGGTCGTCCACGATCAGCACGCGCATCTCACACCTCGACTCTCGGCAGCCGCACGCGGATCTCGGTGCCGCCGCCCGCCAGGGCCAGGATCTCGCATTTCCCGTCAAGCTGGGCGGCGGCCTCGGCCATCGACTCCAGGCCGACCCCTGCGCGCCGGCCCGGGGCGGAGCCGGTCATGCCGACGCCGTCGTCTCGTACGGTGAAGTGCAGCGCGCCGGGAGACAGCGCCACGTCGATGTCGCAGCGGCCGGCACGCGAGTGCCGGGCGGTGTTGGCCAGCGCCTCGCCCACGATGCGCAGAGCCGCCGCCTCGGTGGCGGCAGGAAGCGGGGGCAGGCCATGCGCGGGCAGGTTCAGCCGGACCTCGAGTCCGGGGCGGTCGAAGGCCCCCGCCTGTGCGCGGAGCGCCTCGGCCAGGCCGAGGTCGTCGAGGGCGGACGGGCCGAGGCCGTCCACGATCCTGCGGACGTCGCTCACGGCGCCGGCCAGCCACACGGCGCAGCGGTCGGCCAGCTCACCCGCACCGTCCGGGTCGTCGGCCACCAGGTCGCGGATGGTCTCCAGCTGCAGCTGCACGGCCGACAGGCTCGGCCCGAGATGGTCGTGGAGGTCGCGGCGCAGCCGGCGGCGTTCCTCGGCACGCGCGGTGACCAACGCCCGCCGTGACCGGTCCAGATCCGCGGCGAGCCGGGCGGCGTGCGCCGCCGCGCCCGCCTGCCGGGCCAGCACGTTCAGCAGCCGGGCCTCGGCGGGGCGGAACTCACCGGCGCGCGGCCGGGTCAGCACGAGCTCTCCCACGGCCTCCCCGGCGTGCACCAGCGGCACCCGCACCGGGTCGGCGCCGACGTCGTCCCCGTGGCGGGACTCCGGCCCGTCGAGCACCAGCACCCACACGGCCGGCACCCGCAGGATCCTGGCGACGTCCCCGGCCAGCCGTTTCAGTGCCTCGGCGGGGGCCGCCGCCGTCTCCAGCGTCGCCCCCAGCCGCCCCAGCGCGTCGTACGGGTCGGCCGCGTCGCCGTAGAGCAGCCGCCGGACGCCCCGCTGCAGCAAGCGGTGGACGGGAGCCACGCTGATGGCCACCACGGCCGCGGCGACGAGGGGAGCGCCGAGGCTACGGCCCAGCAGGTCCCCGAGCAACGCGACGACCACCGTGTAGCAGAGGGCGATCTCGGCCGACATGAGCGCCCAGACCAGGCCGCGGCGCAGCACGGTCTCCATGTCCCACAGCCGGTAGCGCTGGATCGCCGCCACCACGGAGACCGGCAACGGCACGGCGGACGCCGCCAGCAGCACCCCCGAGCCGCGCGCCGGCACCGCCTGGGCGGCGGCCAGCAGGAGCAGCGTGCCGGCCATTCCCGCGAGGACCCAGGCCAGCCGGCCGCGCTCGTCGCCCTCGGCCCGGCGCAGGCGTACGCCCAGGGAGGCGAGCCCACCGAGGGACGCCACGGCGATCAGTGCCAGGCTGACCGGCAGCAGCGCCTCGGCACCCGCGACTCCCAGAGGGTTGGCCAGGCCGCTTTCGGCCAGCGCCGGGTCGTCGCCGTGCTCCCAGGGCAGCAGCGCCCAGGCGGCCGACCCCGTCGCCACGGCCGCGCAACCGGCGTACATCAGGGGGCGGAACACCCGCGACGGCCGTTCCCCGGACGGCAGCCAGTAGGGGACGACGGCCGCCACGATCACATAGGCGGGCAGCCAGCTCCAGGCCGACAGCCACAGCACGGCCAGGTGGCCGGGCCAGTGCAGCACGGCCGCGGTGGCGGCGTACTCCGCGGTGAGAGCGCCGGTCGCGGCGCTCACGCTCACCGCGAGGAAGAGCCGGCCCAGGACGGCCCGGCCGCGCCGGATGAGGAACGCGCCGGGCGGGCCGTACACGAGAGCCGTCACCGAGATCCACAGCCAGTAGTCGTCGGCGAACCCCGCCGGCGACCGCAGCCGCAGTCCGAACGCGGCCAGGGTCGCCGCCGCGGCGGCTCCCGCGACCGACTCCCCGATCAGCACCGTACGCGCATGCACGAGGTGAATTGTCCGTTATTTGATGTCCCGTCCGCATGGGACAAATCGTCCTTATCCCAGAAGGGGGCGGCGGGCTCAGGCGGCCCGGGACAGGGCCGCGTCAGTGTTTCGGCATGCGGCGGACGGGCCGCCACGCACGAAGGAAACACGTCATGAGAACCAACAAGCCCTACCTGCTCGCCGCGGCGGTCCTCGCCGGCCCGATCGCCGGAGTGGTCTGGCATCTGGTCGACACAGTCGGTCTGCCCCGCACCGAGGCGGCGGACTACCTCGCCCAGGTCGCCGCCGACCGGGACGGCTACGCCCTCGGCACCCTGCTTTACATGATCTTCGTCGGGTGTTCCATCCCCGGCGGTCTGGCGGTCGCGCGGGTGCTGCGCGACCGGGCGCCACTGGCCGGGACGATCTCCGGGCTGCTGCTCGCCCTGGCCGGGGTGCTCGGACTGATCGTTTCCGGCATGCGGCCGGTGGTGCTGGGCCTGGCGCCCGAGGGCGGCGTGGCCGCCGAGGCTGTCGCGGCGTACGGGAAATACCAGGGCTCGGCGTGGTTCGGCGGGATCATGCTGCCCATGCTGGCCTCGGCCGTGGTCGGGCTGGTCACGCAGGTCGCCGCGATCCTGCGCACCGGCGCGCTGCCGCGCTGGACGGCTCCGCTCCTGGTGGCGGGTTTCGTCCTGTCCAGCGGAGAGTTCTCCCTCGCCGTCACGGTGGTGGGTGCGCTGGTCCAGCTCACGGGCACCGTGCCGCTGGCCGCCAGGCTCCTCGCGGGCCCCGAGGCCGCGAGCGAGGCCGAGCCGGCGCCGGCGGTCCTCGCCTGAGGCCGAGACGGCGGAAGGCCCCTCCCGTCGCCGCGTGACGAGAGGGGCCTTCCCGCTTGGAGATCAGGGATGGACGCCGTACAGAAGACGCCTGCCCACTCCCGGGAACTCGGTGACGGACCAGAGCATCGGCGTGCTCGTGGCACGGTTCCAGTAGAGGTCCTGGACGCCCGTACCGGCGGGATAACGGGTCACCGCCGTCGAGCCCGGCCGGGTCCTGAAGCGCCCGGCGGCTTTTCCGTGGCTCGTGGTGAACTGGTACGTCCCCTTCCAGGACACGCCGCCCTGCGTGTAGCGGACCGGCTGGCTGAACACCTCGGTCGGCCTCGCCGTGCCGCCGGAGGTCCGCATGCAGCCCCTGGTGCAGGGGGTGTTGTCCGGCATCAGCGGGAAGCGCGCCACGCGCCCCTTGCCGCAGGCGGCGCTCGTGCACCACTCGCCGGTGAGGAAGCTCGGCGGCGAGGTGCTCCTGTCGAGACCCGCGTACGTGTAGCACGGCGGGTAGTGGAGGTCGCCCGCCCGGCACTTCTCCGGGGTGGTCAGGGGGCCGACCGACGGCCGCCATATGCCGCGCAGCGGCAGGAGGAACTTATAGCCCTTCGAATAGAACCAGCCGTTGTGAAGACCGAGAGGGCGCTTCCTGTATTGGGGCACCGACACGTCCGCGACGCGCGGACTGGCCCGCAGGTCGAGCAGATCGTGCATGTCGAAGACGAGTATTCCGTGGAAGTCGGGCCTTCCTGCGTCGTCCGCGACCAGGAGGTACTGGTGGTACCAGACGAGACCTCCCGCGTGGGTCGGCACCGACTCGAACGTGACCCGGCCGTTCCTGAAGCGCGGCAGCCCCAGCAGCACGTTCTGGTACCGGTACGTGGACGCTGCCACCGGCGCCTCGTCCACGAACGAGACCCTGGAGGCGTCGGGCGTCTTGTCGCTCGCGCTCCTGCGGTGATACCAGGCGACCGCGAACGCCCGCACCCCGTCGACGGAGCCGCTCGCGGTCGAGTCCCAGGTGCCGCTTACCCCCTGTGGAGACCAGGACGAGTTGGTGGAATCCGGCCGGTTGAAGCAGAGCCAGCGGTCGCTGTCCACGCCGACCAGCGCGCCGGTGCCCTTCTTCGCCGGGCAGTTGACCGGGTCGTTGTGGGCGAGGTGGTTGGGCGTCTCCAGCACCCGGGAGAGGGGCACGCGGGGCCGGCCGGCCAGGGCGAGGTCCTTGCGCAACTGCGCGGTGAGCGACGGGTACGACCGCTTGTCGGGGCCGATCTCGTCCCAGCGCAGCGAGTAGAGGGTGTTGGTGTTCGCGCTGAGCTTCGCCATCGGGGTCGGTGTGTTCGACGGGTCGTTGGCCTGTGGCACGCCGGCCGCCGCGCCCTGGCTCGCCGCCAACGCCGCCGTGAGCACGGCGGCGGCCGACGCCGCCATCAGCGCGCGAAAGGGACGGGATCTCACATGTTCTCCTGACTGGCCCGGGCGATTTCGGGCGCGTTGATGCGCACAAGGTGCTGATGCGTCGTGAAATGCGCGTAACGAGAAACGCTGTCCCGCACGCGCCCGGCCGCGCCGATTTCCAGGCGACCATGGACCCGAAACATAGCAATGGCAGGTCAGAGCGCCCGCGCCACGTGAAGGGCGGTTGGCGTAAGGGAAATGCAAAAACAAGACGAGCGGGTTTGGCGCCGCTCTTTCGAGGTGATCTGCGCAGACTTGTCGTTCAGCCGGAACCGGTGTCCGCGGGATGGGTGCCGCGCTCGGCGGTTCGCTCGTGCGGTCCCCCGGCCACGTCCGCGGTCGCCCCGGCCCGGCGGAGGGCGGCGGTCGCCGTCGCGACGGCGGGCACCAGGATGACCGCGGCCGCGATGTTGACCGCCCGGAAGCCGCCGGCGGCGAGGATCGGCCCGGCCAGCGCGGCCGCAGCGGCGCCCGCGTAGTTCATGCCGGCGTCGGTGGCGCCCTGCAGCGGCACCCGGACGTGGTCGGCGGCGGTGCCGGCGAGCAGCGCGGACGCGGAGATCACCGACGCCGACCAGCCCACGCCGAGGACGGTCAGCGCGAGCGCGGTGAGGGCGCTGCCCTCCGCGGCGGAGGCGGCCACGAAACCGAGCACGACGGCCGTCGCGAGCATCAGCATCCCGGCGCACGCCATGCGGACCGCGCCGAGCCGGTCGGCCAGCCAGCCGAAGACCGGGCTGAGGGCGTACATGCCGAGCACATGCAGGCTGATCACCACGCCCACCAGCTGCAGTGACATGCCGTGGTGCTGCATGTGCAGCGGCGTCATCACCATGACCATGACCATCATCGCGTGCGCCACCGCGATGAGCACGACCGCGAAGCGCGCCGCCGGGTCGGCCGCCGCCCAGCGCAGCGCCGCCACCGCTCCCACTGCCCTGGTGCTCTTGTCCGCCTCGCCGGCGGCCGGCGCGGACGACCGTGCGGCGGGCCGGAGGAACACCGCCACCACCGCGCCCGCCAGCGCGAAGGACACGACCGAGAACACGTAGGGGCCGGTGAGGCCGGGCAGCCCGAGCCACCGGCCGAACCGGTCGGCCACCTCGCTGAGGTTGGGGCCGGCCACGGACCCGATCGTGGTCGCCCAGATGACGATCGACATCGCCCTGGCCCGGGCGCCGGGAGCCGCGCCGTCCGCGGCGGCGTACCGGGACTGCAGGTTCACCGCCTGCCCGACGCCGAACAAGGCCAGCCCGGCCAGCAGCACGACGAGCTGTGCGACGACGGCGGCCGTGACGATCAACGCGCCGCCGAGCACGGCGATCGCGTACCCGAGGGCGAGCGAACGGCGCCGGCCGTGCCGGGCCGCGATGCCGGCCAGCGGCACCGCGGCGACCGCCGCGCCGAGCACGCTCGCGGCCTGTCCGAGCCCCGCGAGGGACGTGCCGCCGAGCCGCTCCAGGAGCAGCCCGCCGACCGCGATGCCGGAGGCGACCGCGACGCCGCCGAGCAGGTTGCTGGTGACGAGGGCACCGATGACCCCGCTGCGCTTCACGCTCCGCTCGGACAGCACTGCCGGAACCACCTTTCCGTCACGCCCGGTCCGGTGTGATCCGGAAAACGACACCTGATGATATGTCCGGCGTGAGTCGATGACTCTCCCTCGAGAGCCGAAGCGCGACCCTGATACAAGGGATGTACGGGCGTGCGGAGGGGGTCCGATGCCTGGAGACCGGTGGCAGTTCTGGGTGGACCGCGGCGGGACGTTCACCGACGTCGTCGCCCGGCGCCCGGATGGGCGGCTGGTGACGCGCAAGCTCCTGTCGGAGAACCCCGCCCGCTATCCCGACGCGGCGGTGGCGGGCATCCGCGCCCTGCTGGACGTCCCCGCGGGCGAACCGATCCCGGTCGAGCGGATCGAGTCGGTGCGGATGGGCACCACGGTCGCCACCAACGCTTTGCTGGAACGCCGGGGCGAGCGCACGGCGCTGGTGATCACCAAGGGGTTCGGCGACGCGCTGCGCATCGGCTACCAGAACCGCCCGCGCATCTTCGACCGGCGGATCGTGCTGCCGGAGATGCTGTACGAGCGCGTGGCCGAGGTGGACGAGCGGATCACCGCCGACGGCACGGTGCTCCGGCCGCCCGACCTCGAAGGGCTCGCGCCGCGGTTGCGGCGGCTGCGCGAGGAGGGCGTCCGGGCGGTCGCGGTGGTCTGCCTGCACAGCCACCTGCACCCGGCGCACGAACGGGCGATCGGGAGCCTGGCCAGGCGCTCGGGCTTCGCGCAGGTGTCCTGCTCCAGCGAGGTCAGCCCGCTGATGAAGCTGGTGCCGCGCGGGGACACCACCGTGGTCGACGCCTACCTTTCTCCCGTCCTGCGGCGGTACGTCGAGGCGGTGGCCCGGCAACTGCCCGGCGTACGGCTGATGTTCATGCAGTCGAACGGCGGGCTGGCGGAGGCCGGGCACTTCCGCGGCAAGGACGCGATCCTGTCCGGCCCGGCCGGCGGCATCGTCGGCATGGCGCGCATGTCCCGGCTGGCCGGTCTCGACAAGGTGATCGGCTTCGACATGGGCGGCACCTCGACCGACGTGTCCCACTACGCGGGCGCGTACGAGCGGGTGGTCCAGACCCAGGTGGCCGGTGTACGGCTGTCGGCGCCGATGATCGCCATCCACACGGTGGCGGCGGGCGGCGGGTCCGTCCTGCGTTTCGACGGCGGGCGATACCGGGTCGGCCCGGACTCCGCGGGGGCCGACCCCGGCCCGGCCTGCTACCGCAACGGCGGCCCGCTGTGCCTCACCGACGCCAACGTGATGCTCGGCCGCATCCAGCCCGGCCACTTCCCCGAGGTCTTCGGCCCGGACGGCGACCTGCCGCTGGACGCGGACGAGGTGCGGCGGCGGTTCGCCGAGACGGCCGCGGACATCCGCGGGCGCACCGGCGACGAACGCGACCCCGAGCAGGTCGCCGAGGGCTACGTGCGGGTCGCGGTCGAGAACATCGCCAACGCGATCAAGCAGATCTCCGTGCGGAAGGGCCGTGACGTCACCGAGTACGCCCTCACCACGTTCGGCGGGGCCGGAGGGCAGCACGCCTGCGCGGTGGCCGACGCGCTCGGCATCCGCACCGTGCTGGTGCCGCCGATGGCGGGTGTGCTGTCCGCCCTGGGCATCGGGCTGGCCGACACGACCGTGATGCGGGAGCAGTCGGTCGAGGCCCCGCTGGAGCCCGCCACGATTCGGCGCCTGGCCGGCCTCGCCGACACCCTTGAGGCGGCGGCCCGCCGCGAACTGTCCGACGAGGGGGTGCCGGACGGGCGGATCCGGGTGACCCGGCGGGTGCGGCTGCGCTACGACGGCACCGACACGTCGCTGCAGGTGGACCTGACCGGGACGGACGCGATGGTGACCGCGTTCGAGGCCGCCCACCTGCGGACGTACTCCTTCCTCATGGACCGGCCGCTGGTCGCGGAGGCGGTCTCCGTGGAGGCGGTGGGCCTGACCGACCAGCCCGACCTCTCGGACCTCGCCTCCGCAGCCGCCGCCGGGGCGCGGACGGCGATCATCGTGCGGATGTACACCGGCGGCGTGTGGCGCGAGGTGCCGCTCTACCGGCGGGAACGGCTGCGCCCCGGCGACGCGCTCGACGGCCCGGCGATCGTGGCCGAGGCCGACGCGACCACCGTCGTCGACGACGGCTGGCGGGCCGGGGTGACGCCGTACGGGCACCTCCTCCTGCAGCGGGAGCGGGCGCGTCCCCGGGCCGCCGGCGTGGGCACCGAAGCCGACCCCGTGATGCTGGAGGTCTTCAACAACCTTTTCATGTCCGTCGCCGAGCAGATGGGCGCCCGGCTGGGGGCCACCGCGCAGTCGGTGAACATCAGGGAGCGGCTCGACTTCTCCTGCGCGTTGTTCGACTCCGGCGGCGACCTCATCGCCAACGCGCCGCACATCCCGGTGCACCTCGGGTCGATGGGCGCGAGCGTCAAGGAGGTGGTGCGCCGCCGGGGCGGCGGGATGCGGCCCGGAGACGTGTACGCGATCAACGACCCCTACCACGGCGGCACCCACCTGCCGGACATCACGGTCGTCACCCCCGTCTTCGACGACGCGGGCCGGGAGATCCTGTTCTTCGTGGCCTCCCGCGGACACCACGCGGAGATCGGCGGGCTGACGCCCGGCTCCATGCCCGCGAGCAGCAGGAGCGTGCGGGAGGAGGGCGTGCTGTTCGACTGCCGGCTGCTGGCGGACCGTGACGGCCTGCGCGAGAAGGAGACGTGGCGGCTGCTCACCGAGGGGCCGTACCCGTCCAGGGACCCCGCGACCAACCTGGCCGACCTGCGCGCGCAGATCGCCGCGAACGCCAAGGGCGTCGAGGAGGTCGGCGCGATGATCGGCCACTTCGGCCTCGACGTCGTGCGGGCCTACATGCGGCACGTGCAGGACAACGCCGAGAGCGCGGTCCGCGCGGTGATCGACGCCCTCAGTGAGGGCCGCTACTGCTACGAGATGGACTCCGGCGCCGTGATCTCGGTGGGCGTCTCGGTGGACCGCGCCCGCCGCACCGCGACGATCGACTTCACCGGCACCTCGCCCCAGCTCGGCACCAACCTCAACGCGCCGTCGGCCGTGGTCGCCGCCGCCGTGCTGTACGTCTTCCGCACCCTGGTGGCCGACGAGATCCCGCTCAACGACGGCTGCCTGCGGCCCCTGCGGATCGTCGTGCCCGAGGGGTCGATGCTGGCCCCGGCGTACCCCGCGGCCGTGGTCGCCGGCAACGTCGAGACCTCGCAGGCGATCACCGGCGCGATCTACGCCGCGCTCGGCGTCCAGGCCGAGGGGTCGGGGACGATGAACAACGTCAGCTTCGGCGACGAAAGGCGCCAGTACTACGAGACCGTCGCCTCGGGGTCCGGGGCGGGAGACGGATTCGACGGGGCGGCGGCGGTGCAGACCCACATGACGAACTCCCGGCTGACCGACCCCGAGGTGCTCGAATGGCGGTTCCCCGTGCTGCTGGAGGAGTTCGCCGTCCGGCGCGGCAGCGGAGGCGCCGGACGGTGGCGCGGCGGGGACGGGGCCGTGCGCCGCATCCGGTTCCGTGCGCCGATGACGGTCAGCGTGCTGTCCGGCCACCGCCGGGTGCCGCCGTACGGCATGGCCGGCGGAGCCCCGGGCGCGCTGGGCGTCAACCGGGTGCGGCGCGCGGACGGGAGCGTCGTCCACCTGGCGGGCTGCGACTCGGCCGGGGTGGAGCCGGGCGACGTGCTGGAGATCGAGACACCCGGCGGCGGGGGATACGGGCCCCCGGACGGCGGCCCCTCCTGACGCGCTCCCCGAATAGGCTCCGCCCTCCTCGGCCTTCGCGGCGAGGAGGGCGGGCTTCCAGCGGTTTCGCCGTTACCACACCGGGCGGCTTTTTTTTGGCGATGGGCCGCGGGGTTCGCACCTGACACGGCAGGCGCTTGCTCAGGAGTCTCTCATCCAGCCCTCACGGCCGGGTGCAAGACGGCTCCATGATCACTCCAAGAAATCGCCGGTCACAGCGTCGAGCAGACCGTGCCGTTCAGGCGGAACACGGTGGGAGAGGGGTAGGCCCCCTCGTTGGCGCCGACGAACCCGACGGTGACGGAACCGCCCGCCGGGATCGTCCTGGTCCCTTCTCCTGCTTGCTCACTGGGGACGACCCGCACGTCCTGTCCTTCGGACGTCCACGTGCCGCCCGATCCGCTGGAGACCCGCTCCCCGGCGACCGGGAACCGGAACGTCAGCGCCCAGTCCGTGAGGTCGGCCGCGCCGCGGTTGGCGACCGTCACCTCGGCGACGAAGCCCCGCCCCCAGCCCTGCGTCACCCGGTAGCGGACCGCGCAGGTGCTGTCCGGCGGCGTGGGGGCGGTGAAGGTCACCGGCGCGGACGGCCGCGACAGCCGCCCGGCCCGGTCCCTGGCCAGCACGTTGACCGTGTAGGAGGCGCCGGGCTCCAGGTCGCGCAGCGTCAGCGAGGTGCCCCGGGTCGTGCCCAGCAGGACGGTGTCCGCGCCCGTCTGCCGGTAGACCTCGTACCTGTCCACGTACCTGTCTGCGGTGCGACCGGCCGGCGGCCAGCTCACGGTGACACCGCCGGGGACACTGTCCGCCGTGCCGCGCGCCGTCGGCGTGCCCGGGGCCGGTGCGGGCTTCGGGCCCCTCGCCGCCCGCACGGTCATGGTCGTGATCGAGTACGGCGGGAGCGTCCGGGTGTACGCGTCGCCCTGCTCGGCCCGGACGAGCGCGGCTGCCCCCCTCGTGAAGGTGTACGTCACCGGCGCCCGGCCGGAGGGGGCGAACCCGGCGTAGCGGAGCCGCACGGGGTAGGCGGTGGCCGGATCCTTGTTGATCAACACGACGGCCAGGTCGCCGCCGGCCTGCCTTACGGCGTGCACGGCCACCTTCGGCTGGTCGGAGGCCGCCCTGACCAGGCCGTCACCGGGCCGGGCCGCCGTGCCGAGGATCTCGATGCCGTGGTAGGAGGGGAACGGCGTGTTGAGCGGGGGCTCGCAGACGCCGTCGGCGCACTGGCCGAGCGACAGGAAGCCGATGTCCTGGTAGTCGGTCTCGCCGTCCAGCGTGCCGACCTTCTCCAGGGCGTTGTGCGTGTCGAACCAGTCCACCGTGAAGACGCCGTTCTCCAGGGCGGTCAGGTAGGTGTCGGCGGCGAACAGCGCGGCCGCGTGCACGTTGCGCCCGATGTTGGAAGCGACCTCGGTCAGCGCGAGCGGCACGTCGCGCCCGCCCAGGGCGGTGACGTCGGCCCGCACCTGGGCCAGCATCTCGGCGAGCCCCGGCGGAGAGGCCAGCATCCCGGGGACGTCGCCACTCGTGTCCGGGATGCTCGTGCCCGGATACCAGTGCACGGTGAAGAAGTCGATCTCGGGCGCCACGGCCGGGATGACCGTGTGGTTCCAGCCGGCCGAGTCGCCGGCGGCGACCACGCTGTCCGGCCAGCTCCCGGGGATGGTGAGCACCGCCCCGACCTTGATCGTGGGATCGACGGCCTTCATCGCCCGGACGAACTCGAGCGTGGTGCGGGCGTACGCCGCGGGGCTCTTGTCCGGGTGGTCGTCGGTCTCCCAGGTGGCGCCGTAGTGGCCGTTGCCGTAGAGCTCGTTGCCGACCTCCCAGTACTTCACGCCGTACTTCTTGGTCTTGTTGGCGTAGCGGACCCACCCGGCGGCCTCCTCCGGGGTGCCGGTGCCGTAGTTCGCGATCACCACGGCCTGCGCGCCTGCCGCCCTTACCGTGCCCATGAACTGGTCGAACCCCGTGCCCGGGGCCACGGTCCCGCCCGGCGCCGTGTGGGTCTCCCAGTGGTAGAGGTCGCCGTACGACCCGCCGGGATATCGCACCGCGGCGATGTGCGCCCGCTTGTACAGCCGCGCCACCTCCGGGTCGTTCATGTGCGGGTCCCAGACGGCGGCGTTGGCGCCGTACGCCGCCTCGTGGAGGGTGCCGAGCCCGGCGTTGGCGTTCACCGTGATCTCGACGGCTCCGGCCTGTCCCGGTGGGGCGGGCGGCGGACTCTGGGCGGGGTCCGCCGCCGCGAGCAGGGAGGCGGCAAGGAACGCGGCGAGCGGAACGGCCAGGGCTCTGCGCATCAATCACTCCGGTGTCGAAGGGGGACCGGTTCGTGGAGCCAGGCCCAGACGATCATCCGCGGTGATCTCCTGGTCAAGTGCCCGGGGCGTCACCCCTGATCAACGCGCTCGTCGCACTCGTGGTTCTTTCATCGGCGGCCTCCCGTCGTGCCCTCGGGCAGCGTGTCGGAGAGGTAGGCGCCGAGGTCGGGGTGGCCGGGAGCGAGCATGTGCCGCACCCACGCGTCGCGTTCGTGCAGGATCGGCGGCAGCTCCCAGACGCAGCCGATGAGCGGGCGTTCCAGCCGGATGAAATGGGTGGGATCCCGGTCGGGGCAGCCCAGCACGGGCTGACCGGCCACCGCGTTGCCGTAGTGCAGGGCGTTGTCCCACGCCCAGGTGTAGGCGTTGATGTAGGCCCCGTCGTCCCCGCCCCGGTGGAGGACGACGAAGGCGGCCGGGGGCGTGCCGTCCGGTTCCGGCAGCAGTTCGGGCAGGACGGCGTACGCCGCCTTCTCGACCTCGGGGTCGATGCCGGCCGGGTCGGCGGTGACGTGGTAGCGCTTGACGTGGTAGCCGCTCACCTCGATCGGGGGCGGCACGAAAAGCAGTTTCTCCGCGAAAGCCATGACGGGCACGGTAGGACCGGTTCGCTGACACCTTCTGGCAGTGGAGTCGTGACAGTGGAATCCTGACACCGTGCGCGCGTCCCGGCTGCTGTCGATCCTCCTGTTGCTGCAGTCGCGCGGCCGGGTGACGGCCCGGCAGCTCGCCGAAGAGCTGGAGGTGAGTGTCCGCACGATCTACCGGGACGTCGAGTCGCTGCACGCCGCCGGCATCCCGTTGTACGGCGAGGCCGGGCACGAGGGCGGCTACCGGCTGATGGACGGCTTCCGCACCCGGCTCACCGGCCTGACCGAGCGGGAGGCCGGGGCGCTGTTCCTGGCCGGGCTGCCGGGACCGGCCGCCGACCTCGGCCTCGGCGCCCTGCTGGCCGCGGCGGAGCTGAAGGTCGAGGCCGCGCTCCCCGCCGGTCTGCGGGAGGAGGCCCGGCGGGTGCGGGAGCACTTCCATCTCGACGCGCCCGGCTGGTACTACGACGGCGACCGTTCGCCCTACCTGCCGGAGGTCGCCGAGGCCGTCTGGAACGCCCGGGTCGTCCACGTCCGCTACCGCCGCTGGGCGGAGCCCTGCGAGGTCGAGCGGAGGCTGGAGCCGTACGGGCTGGTCCTGAAGGGAGGGAAGTGGTATCTCGTGGCGCGGTGCGACGGCGCGTTGCGCACCTACCGGGTCGGCCAGATCCTCGCGCTCACGGTGACCGGTGAGACGTTCGCGCGCCCGGAAGGCTTCGACCTGGCGGGACACTGGCGCGAGCATCTGGCCGGCTTCCGCTCACGGCTGCTGCGGGGGCACGCGGTGATCCGGCTGTCGCCGCGGGGCCGGGAGCGGCTCGCGGAGGTCATGAGCTCGGCCGTCGCCGGGGCCGTGGACGAGACGGCGGGCCCGCCGGACGAGCGGGGCTGGGTCACCGCCACGGTGCCCGTCGAGTCGGTGACGCACGCGCGGACGGAGTTCCTCAAGCTCGGGGCCGAGGTGGAGGTCCTGGAGCCGGCCGAGTTGCGGCGCGAGATGGCGGCGGCCGCGCACGCTCTCGCGGCCCTCTATCCGCCGCCGTCGAGGCTCGAATGAAAATGCGTTCGCAATTGCGGCGGGTCGGATAAAAGCTGATACCAACTCGGCGAGCGCCCTGACAGAGTGCGGTCCGAGTTCTATCCTTGACGGCGTCACTGACAAGATTCTCGCGATTGCGGGAGAAGAAGTGCCCAAGACCACGCGTACGCCGCGAAGGGAGAAAGCGCGAAGCGAGGGCGCGCGAGTGGACGGGCTTCGTGATCCGGATGTCGAGACCTTCGTCGGCGCGATGGGGACGCGCATGCGCGTGGACGCCGAGACGGTCGGAGTCGACCTCCGGACCCTGGAGATCCAGGTAAGACTGCACCTGCCCCGGTTGAGCAGGCCGGCCATCGCCGGCTGGTCTCCGGACAAGGTGTACGAGGAGATACGGTTGCAGGCCGTCATCCGGGCGGCTCAGGTGCGCCAGTCCGCGGAGGACGCCGCGTACCAGGCCCACGCCTCCGTCCTCCTCAACGTGAACAAGGCGCACCGGGACCTGAGTCTGTCGTTCGGCGACGGCTACCGCACCCGCCTGCGCTTCGCCGAGGTCAGGCCGGGCATCGGCCATCTGGTCCAGTCGAGACTGCACTACCTGCACAGTGAGAGGGCCGACACCGTCCTCCAGTTCGGGTTCTTCCTGCCGGGCGCGACGATGCCGATCACGTACGTCGCCTTCTCGCGATGCGACCGCCAGTACGTCCTGGACGCGCTCACCGGGCACGGGCTGGACGTGAATCCCGACCGGATAATGGTCCTGACAAGAATGCACGGGCTGGCGGGAATTCCGGCGAACCTCATGAGCCTGACCATCGCCCGCGCGGTCCGGGAGATCAGGGCGGAAAACGCCGGGGATTATGTCATCACGGCATACAATCCCATGCTCGGTTTCGGCGGCACCTCGTTCCTCGCGTCGGGATTCAGGCCGATCGCCCTGTCACCCGTGGCGTATCGCTACGACGACAAAGGCCTTTTCCAGACACGCCGGATATCCGGGGTGTCGGTGCCGCAACTCCTTGACACCCCGGACAACGTGCTCATGGTCCTCGGCGCCACCTCGGCCGCGAAGCGGAGCGTCGGCGGGATCGAGGGCCTGATCAGGGTGTCGCGCCGGACCCACTCGGGCGGCGACCACGTGAGGCCCGTCAAGGCGGACTTCACCTCGCCGCAGTGGACGGACCGCCTGCTCGGCTACCGCCGGATGCTGGAGTCCTGCTGGTCGGACCGCACGGTCCATCCGCGCTATCAGGAGTCGCCGGTCCCCGAGGGCGACCCCCGGGGCCAGTGCGGGGTCACGTCCGTCTGGCTCGCCCGCAGGCTCCGCGCCGACCTGCTGCTCGAACCCGTCTACTGCTACGGAAGGCTGCGGGTCGGCCGCGACGACGCCGAGGACGTGAGCCACCACTGCTGGGTCGAGATCGGCCCGGCCCACGACCCGCGGCGGTTCGTCATCGACCTGACCGGCGACCAGTCGGACGGCGTACGCGAGCCGATCATCCTGGGCGAGCACCGGGCGCTGGCGGACCGGGGGCTGCGGTACGAGACCGCGGCGAGCCTGCGCCTCGACGAACTGCCGAAGGACCGGGTGTGGCCGCGCTTCCTCGCGCTCGAGGACCGCCTGCGCGACCTGGAGCAGCTCTGGGGGAGGGGGCCGTGGACATGACCGGGGTCCGTCCCACGGTGCTGTTGCTGTCGTCCGACAGTAGGCGGCGGTACGCGGAGGACGTCCTGAGGGCGCTGGCCCTGCCCAGAGGGGCGATCATCCAGTTCCGGTACGAGACCGACTACGTGGCGGGGGCCCTGCAACAGGCGATCGCGAACGGCTCGGCCGTCGGCCGGCGGTGCCTCGTGGCCTTCCTCGCGGATCGGGAGTCGCCCGAGACGGAGCCCTTCGTCGTGCCCGTGCGCTTCGCGACGGTGGTGGCGACCGCCTGTGTGGCCGACATGGCCGTGTTCCGGCTCAGGGTGGACGACTACGCGAACCTGGAGGAGTTCCCGCTGGCCGAGGCGGACATCAGGGCCAAGGGCGGCTGGTTCGTGGACAGGCTCGCGGAGGCCAACGGCGGGCGGTGGTATCCGGCCACCACCCGCTTCCCCGACCTCCACCTGCACGAGCGGCCGGGCGACGACCCCGTCGCGTGGCTCGGGGTGGCCCGGCGGCTCGCCCGGCATCCCACCTACAGGTCCTCTTACTTCGTCCGCACCGAGGAACCGCTGCTGGGCAGGGACAGGACGGGCACGCTCGACGCCGAGGGCCGGCTGCACCTGAGCGACGGCGACTCGGTGAAGATGCGGGTCAGCTTCTACTCCGACGGCTACACGCCGACCGAGAAGCGGCTCGTCTGCACGACCGACGGCACCTTCCTCAAGATCGCGTCCGACGACTCCTACGACGTGGCGTCGCGATACGACACCGTGGAGTTCTGGCTGCGGCCCGAGATGCTGGGCTTCGACGCGCTCGCGCGGGTCGGGATCACGCTGGCGGTCGACACCCGGGCGGGCCCGATGCCGGGAGGCGACTCACTGACGACGAGCGCCGGGTTTCCTGTGGTCGTGCGCCGCTCGCGGTCGCGCCTCCTCACGCGGGTGTCGGCCAGCGCGGCCGGGGCCGTCCTCGTCGCCCTGCCCGCCGTGCTCGGGCCGGGCGTCGGCCTGCCCGTGAGGGTGCTGTGCGCCGTCTGCGGAGCGGCCCTGCTCGCCGTCGCGAACATCGTCATCTCCCACGCCAGGTGACGCCCCACCGGAGAACAGGTGCGGGCGCCGCGCGAACTCCCGGCACAGCTCGTCGAACAACGGCAGCAGTGCCGGGCAGCTCATGCGTATCTTCCGCCTGGCCGTGATCTCGGTGTGCTTGTACGCCGCCCAGGTCGGCCGCAGCGGGTGGTGGTCGGCCAGCAGCACGTTGACGTGGGGGAGCAGCTTGTCCAGCGCGTAGACGAACCTGCTCTCCGGGTCGCGCTGCGCCTTGTAGCCGTACAGGTCCTCGACGAGCCAGGGGAACGTCCCGCCGAAGTCGCGGGTGATGATCTCCCGTGCCTCCTCCTCGCGTACGGCCTTCTTCTCCCGTTCCGCCGGGTCGGCGTAGACCGAGACGTCCCCCGCGTGGACCTCCGGCAGGTCGTGGACCAGCGCATACCTGGCGATCCTGCCCGGGTCCAGGGCCGGGTCGATCAGCGGGGCGAGGCAGACCGCGACCAGGCCCAGGGCGAAGGAGTGCTCCGCGTCGTTCTCGCGCCGGGTGACGTCCTGCGGCACCACCGAGGACCGTTCGATCACGCACGGCGGGAAGACCAGTTCGCGCATGAGGGCCATCAGAGTGTTCGCGCCGACCGGGGAGCCGGTGTTTTTCGCGTCGTCACTCGCCATCGGGCCGCCCTCGCATTGTTCGCCCGTACGCGGCCACGGCGTTTCGCGCACGGCCTGATTCCCAGCGTAGCCGACCATTCATCGACGCCGTGGGAAGTGTTTCCTGTGTGAATGGCCGCGGAAGCCGAATGCCTGTTCGGTAATCGGCATTTCCGCATTTCAGGCCGCATAGTCCCGGAGCGTTATCGAGGTGGCCGCCTTGGTGCTCATCTTGTCGAGCACGCGCATCAGGGGCCCGGTCGTGAGCACCCGGTAGGCCAGATCGCGCCGCCGGATCGCGCCCCGCGTCGCCGGGGCGAGGAAGGAGCCCGCGTTGCCCGCGACCCGCTGGCACGCCTTGGCGAACCCCCTGATCAGTCGCTCGTACTCCGGGAACGCGGCACGGTGGTCGCCGCGGGCGGCGGCCAGCTCGCCCGCCAGCACGTACGCGGCCACGACGGCCATGCCGGCCCCCATGCCGCCGCAGGTGGCGCCGTAGCCGGCGTCGCCGAGCAGCGCGATCCGCCCGCTCGTGTAGTGGTCCATGTGGACGAGGCTGATCGAGTCGAAGTAGAAGTCCGACGCGTCCGGGACGGCCTCGATCAGCCTGGGGACCTCCCAGCCCGCTCCCGCGTACTCGGCCATGACGATCTTCTTCTGCTGCGCCACGTCGCGGTGGTCGAACTCCAGCCCCGGGGCACGGAAGACGCACATCACCCCGGCGGTCGCCCCGTCCCTGGCGCCCGCGGCCGCCACTCCGCGGCCGGGCTCGTTGTAGAGCAGCGTGTCGCGGCCGAGCCCCAGGTGGTCGGGCGCGCTGAAGATCGCGACGTGGTGGCCGGACGGCCGCACGAACCGCGATTCGGGGCCGAAGGCCAGCCGCCGGACGTTCGAGTGCAGGCCGTCCGCGCCGATCACGAGGTCGAACGTCCGGGGAGCTCCACGCTCGAAGGTCACCTCCACCCCGTCCGGGGTCTCGGTCATGGACGCGATGGAGTCGCCGAAGACGTACTCCACGTCGTCCCTGGTGAGGTCGTACAGCACGCGGGCGAGGTCGCCGCGCAGGATCTCCACCTCGCCGCCGGCGAACTCGACGGGCAGCGCGACGACCTGCTCGCCGCGCCAGTCGACCACCCGCCACGGGCCGGGATCGGTGCGCAGGCGGCGGATCTCGTCCAGGACGCCCATCCGCCGCAGCACGTTCATGTGGACCGCCCCCCGGAAGTCGACCGCCTGGCCGCCCTCGCGCAGGGCCGGAGCCCGCTCGACGACCGTGGGGGCGAAGCCGTGCCGGCGCAGCCAGTAGGCGACGGCGGGCCCGGCGATGCTCGCGCCGGAGATCAGAACCGATGGGGTCGTCATGCGCGCTCCTCTGATCCGAGGCCGCGCGGTGTCGCGGCCACGGGAAGAGCGTCGGTCCCGGCGCTGACGGCCCGCCCACCGGGCGCTGACCGCCCGCCACCGTCACATGTTGATCATGTGGCCGGCCAGGCCGTGGATCGCCTCCTTCACCGCCTCGCCCAGGGTCGGGTGGGCGTGGACGTTGCGCGCCACCTCGTGCACGGTGAGGTCCCACTGCTGGGCCAGGGTCAGCTCGGGCAGCAGCTCGGTCACTTCGGGCCCGATGAGGTGGGCGCCGAGGATCTCGCCGTACTTCGCGTCGCTGAGCACCTTGACGAACCCGTTGGGGTCGCCCAGGCCGTGGGCCTTGCCGTTGGCGGTGAACGGGAACTTGACCACCTTCACGTCGAAGCCCTGCTCGCGCGCCTGGGCCTCGGTGTAGCCGAAGCTCGCGATCTGCGGCTGGCAGTAGGTCGCCCGGGGGATCATCACGTAGTCGAGCTCCATCGTCTCCGCGCCCGCGATGGTCTCGGCGGCGATGACGCCCATCGACTCGGCGGCGTGCGCCAGCATGAGCTTCGCGGTGACGTCCCCGATGGCGAAGATGTGCGGCACGTTCGTGCGGCAGCGGCCGTCGACGGCGATCGCGCCCCGCTCGGTCAGCCGTACGCCGGTGTGCTCCAGGCCGTATCCCTCGACGCGCGGCTGGAAGCCGATGGCCTGCAGCACCTTGTCGGCCTCCAGCACGGAGGTCTCGCCGTTCCTGGAGACCGTGACCCGCACCTTGTCGCCGCTGTCGTCGATCGACTCGACCCGGGTGGAGGTCAGCACCTCGATGCCGAGCCGGCGGTAGCGCCGCGCCAGCTCCGCCGAGACCTCCTGGTCCTCCAGCGGGACCATCCGGTCGAGGAACTCGACGATCGTGACCTTCACGCCGTAGTTGTGCAGGACGTACGCGAACTCGACGCCGATCGCCCCGGCACCCGCGATGATCACGCTCTCCGGCAGCGCCTCGCTGAGGATCTGCTCCTCGTACGTCACCACGCGCTCGGACAGGGACGTCCCCGGCAGCAGGCGGGTCGTCGCCCCGGCCGCGATGATGCAGTGGTCGAACGTCACCGTGCGCACCGAGCCGTCCGCGCCGCGCACCTCCATGGAGTCCGGGCCGGTGAAGGTGCCGCGGCCGTCATACTCGGTGATGCCGTTCTTCTTCATCAGGTAGTGGACACCCTTGACGCGCCCGTCCGCCACCTGGCGGCTGCGGCGGAAGGCCGCACCGTAGTCGAGCGTGATCGGGCCGTCCGCCTGGATGCCGAACGTCTTGGTCTCGTTCGTCAGGATGTGGGCGAGTTCGGCGTTGCGCAGCAGCGCCTTGGAGGGGATGCAGCCGACGTTGAGGCACACACCGCCCCAGTAGCGCTCCTCGACGACCGCGGTGCTGAGCCCGAGCTGGGCCGAACGGACCGCGGCGGTGTAGCCGCCGGGCCCGGCGCCGAGGACCACGACATCGTAATGATCGGTCATGGACCGGACCCTACGCCGCCGCGCGCATCCGTCCGGGGAGGGGGTGCCCACCAGGCGTCGATGTCGTGGGAGCGGCTCGGGGCGCCGCGCGGCCTCGCGTGGCGAGACGGAGGATGGACCGGACGGCGGCGGGTAGGGGCTCCCTACGTCGTCAGAGGGAGGAGTGACGGACCATGACCGAGTTCGAGCGGTCCCGCAGGATGCCCGCGCCGGCCGACCAGGTGTTCCGCCAGGCGTGCGACGTCGGCAAACTCGATCTCTGGATGCCCCGTGAGCTGCACGTACACGCGGAGGAGCCGCCCGCGGTCACCGTCCACGAGGACGAGACGGGACAGGACGAACGCGCGCTGCTGCGGGCCGAGCAGGACCAACTGCGGATGGAGTGGGGCACACGCGATGTGGACCGGTACGCCGGATGGCTGCAGGTCGCCGGCATCGACGACGACAGCAGCGACGTGACGGTCCACCTGTCCTTCTTCGACGAGCGGCACGCGCCCCCGGCCGAGGCGGTGGAGCAGGCGCTGGACGACAGCCTCGAACGGCTGGCCGAGCAGGTGCGTCAGGCGGCCTGACCCGTCTGCCCGGCCTACTCGGCCTGCCCGTCGGGGTCCGGACGGTCCGCGTCCCCCGGGTGGCTCGGGTGGCCCGGGTGGTCCCGGTTGGCGGACGGGGTGAGCGGCAGGGGCGGGGCGAACGGCAGGGGCGGGGCGAACGCGGAGGCCCGGGCGCCGGCCAGACCGAGAACCTGGCGTATCCACGCCTCCAGGCCCGTCGGGTCCGGCGGGGTCAGAGGGTCCTGCCCGCCGTGCGTGCTCTGCCCGCTCTGCCCGCCATGTTCTCCGCGCCCCCGCCCGGGAGTCGCCGCGGTCACGCCGTCACCCGAGGAGGGCGGGGGCCAGCAGCCGCAGGTGCTCGATCTGCGTGCCGACCGAGTCGGCCAGTGGTTGAACGCACACGTGGTCGGCCCCCGCGTCGTGGTGGGCGCGTACCCGCTCGGCGATCGTCTCCGGCTCGCCCCAGACCACGATCGCGTCGATGAGCCGGTCGCTGCCCCCGCCCGCGAGGTCGTCGTCGGAGAAGCCCAGTTCGCGCAGGTTGTTGGTGTAGTTGGGCAGGGAGAGGTACATGGCGGCGTACTCGCGGGCGATCTCCCGTGCGCGGTCCGCGTCCGCCTCGACCACCACGGCCTGCTCCGGGGCGAGGACCGGGTCCGGTCCGAGGATCTCGCGGGCCTTGGCGGTGTGCTCGGGTGGCACGAAGTAGGTGTGGGCGCCCTGGGTGCGCCGCGCCGCGAGTTCGAGCATCCGGCGCCGGAGCGCCGCGAGCATCCGCGGCGGCGTCTCCGCCTGCGGCAGCTCGATCGACGCCCGGTCCATCCCGTCGAGATAGTCCCGCATGTACTCGAGCGGCGCGGAGTAGTCGTGGCCGCGAGGGGCGACCAGCGGCTTGTGGCTGACGCCGAGGCCGAGCACGAACCGCCGGTCCCACGCCTCCGCGAGGGTCGCGGCGCCGTTGGCGGCGGCGACGGGGTCGCGGCCGTAGACGTTGGCGATGCCCGTGGCCACGTGCAGCCGCCCGGTGGCCGACAGCAACAGCGCGGCGTGCGTGAACGCCTCTCGTCCGGCCGGGGTCTCACCGATCCACAGCGCCGGGTATCCGAGCTCCTCGATCTCCGCCGCGGCCTTCCTCGCCCCTGCCGCCGGGGTCGCCGCCAGAGAGGACAGCCACACTCCCGTACGGCCGAGGCGGCGCCTCAGCTCGGACGGTTCCACGGTGGGCGGTTGCGTGCGCTCGGCCATCCGGACGCTCCTTGTCTGTCACACGAGATCGGGCGAAGGGGGCGGTTCGCCAGGGACGTCGCCCCCGCGGGGCCGGACGGCCGCGCCGGCGGGCGTCGCAGCCTCAGCATCGCATCGCACGCGCCGGTGACCTCGGCACCTCCCCGCGATCGGTTCACGTGTCGGGGCGCACCGCCGCGCCCGTACGGTTTACTCCGATTTCCCCGAATCCGGCGGTTCATCCGCATTGGTCGCTGATTCGCCCCGAGGGCGGCGAGAGGTCCGTGAGGCGGAACCCACGAAACGGCAAAGGCCTGTCCCGGATCTTCGCGTCCGGGCGGCGGGGCCGCCGTCGCCGCGTGTCTCCTGGGAGCCGACTCGCTCACTTCCCAGGAGGCCGAACATGAGGAAACTGCTGTATGCCGGCGCGGTCGCGATCAGCCTGCTGGCCGCCGGATGCGGCGGTGCCGGCGACGAGGGCGCCAGCCGCGTCGCCAACGACCAGCTCAACGAGTCGCAGACGCCCGAGCCCTCCGAGTACCCCTCGGGGACGACGCCGTCCGCCACCGGATACTCGGCGTCGCCGACATCTCCCGTCCAGGCGTCCCCCACGGGGCCCGCGCGCATCGACGCGGCGCCCACCTCGCTCGGCAGCGTGCTGGTCGGCGTGGACGGCCGCACGGTGTACCTGTTCACCAAGGACAAGGGCGGCGCGTCCGCCTGCACCCAGGCGTGCGCCGCCGCGTGGCCGCCCGTGCTCACCGCCGGTGCGCCCCAGGCCGGTACGGGCGTGCACGCGAACCTGCTCGGGACGCTCCACCGGGAGGACGGCACCACGCAGGTGACCTACAACAAGCACCCGCTCTACTACTACGCGAAGGACCAGAAGGCCGGCGACGTGCTCGGCCAGGGCCTGAAGGACTTCGGCGGCGAGTGGTACGCCGTCACCCCGGAGGGCAAGAAGGCCAAGCGTTAGTCCCGGAGCGCGGGGCCATGCTGTGCGGCAGCCGGGCGAGCAGGGCCGACAACTGCTCGCGCTCGTCCGGCGACGGCAGCACCAGGAGCGACTCCAGCCCCCGCACGTGGTCCCCGACGCTGCGCTCGAGCGGAGTCGGCGGTCGCGGCGGGGGAGAGCAGGCCCCGCTTCCCCGTCCGTTCCCGATCCGCCTTCCCCCCGCAGGAGGGCGGATTTCTCGTGTCCTCTCCAGTTCTGCCGGCCAACCCTTTCGGCAACCCTGGGGATCACCTGGCTACCACTGCTCGGAGCCCACTAGGCTTAGGGCACTCCGCCCTGTGTCCGCGGCCGCTTGATCATCTGAAAGTGGGCTCGCGATGGCCTCGGACGCGTCGTCTCTTCTCGAGAACATCCTCACCGGCATGGCCGACCTCTTCGGGGTCGACGGCGCCGCGTTGATGCTGCTCGACGGCCAGGACCGCCTCCGCGCGATCGGGGCGACCGACGACGACGGCGTACTGCTGGAGTCCGCCCAGGAGTCCGTGGGCGACGGTCCCGCCATAGAGAGCGCCGCCAGTGGCGGCCTCGTCGCGATCCCCGATCTGCACGCCGCGAGGCCCATGGGGTTCCCGCACGTGGCCGTCCACGCCCCGCCGGTCCGGGCCGTCCTCTCCGTACCGCTCATCGAGGATCGCGAACTCATCGGCGTCCTGGACTTCTACGCCCGCGACGGGCGCGCCTGGGACCGCACGGAGGCGGAGGCCGGATCACGTCTCGGCGAGCTGATGGTCATCGTTCTTCAGGTCCTGGCAGAGATCAGGACTGATCGAGCCCCCTCCGGGCAGTTGTGATGGCCGAATCGGCGCCTCTCCCCCAGGCCACGGCGGTGCGAGGTGAGGTTCACGAGAGGATACGGAATGACCCATATCGATCCTGAGGCTCTTGTCGCCAGCCTGCGACGTCTGCAGAAGGACAGGGCGGCGACCGGGATCGTGCACCACCTTGAGCGCATCGTCCAAGTGGTCGACCGGCTTTTCGGATACTCCGGCGCCGGCCTGATGTTCGCCGAGGAGGACCGCACACTTCGCTACCTCTTCGCCACCGACGAGCGTGGCCGCAGCCTCGAGCGCGCTCAGGCGGTGACGGGCCAGGGCCCGTGTGTGGCGGCGTACGTGGGCGACACCGCGGTGACGACGGTCGACGTGCGGGCCGACCGGCGGTGGCCGGCCCTGCGTGAACTGCTGCACCCCGAGGTGCGCGGGGTGGCGGGAGTGCCGATCCGGCTCGGCGGCGTGCCCGTGGGCACCCTCAACGTCTACCAGGACGCGCCGCACGAGTGGCAGGAGAGCGACACCCAGGCCCTCCACGCGTACGCCCACGTGATCGAGCAGGTCCTCGTGGCGTCGATGGAGGCGGACGAGAAGGCGGAGCTCGCCGACCAGCTCCAGTACGCCCTGGACTACCGGGTCGTGATCGAGCGGGCCATCGGCTATCTCATGGGCAAGCACGATCTGACGGCCTCGCAGGCGTTCACCGGGCTGCGCAAGCAGGCCAGGGACAGTAGACGGAAGGTATCCGAGCTCGCGGCGGAGCTGCTGGGCGAGCAGGGCCAGAGGAATGTTGCGAATCCAGACCACGTCGTCTGAGGCCGGCATCCGGATGGCCGTGAACGGCGACCTCGACGTGTCGGGGGTGCCGGAGTTCCACGCCTGCCTGCGGCAGGTGCTGGGGACCTACCGGCCCGGGCACGTCGAGGTCGACCTGGCCGGGGTCGGCTTCCTCGACTGCGCGGGCGCGCGGAGCCTCCTGTGGGCCGACGCGCGCGTGCGGGAGTGGGGCGGCGGTGTGACCTTCGTCCGCCCCGCCCCGCCGGTGCTGCGGCTGCTTCGGCTGCTGGGCTTCGACTCCGCGCTGTCCATCCGTACGGCGTCGCACGTGCCGCTGCCTCAGCCCACGGCCGAGGCCCGTCCCCGGCCCAACTGACCGGACGTACGGCCGGTGGGGCCGGCGGACGGAGGTGGGCCGTGACCGGGCGATAGTCTTGCCGTGATGTATCGACTCGTGTTCACGCAGGTCCTGAGCCGCCTCGACGCGGAGGCCGTCCACCACCTCACGATCAGGCTGCTCCGCCTGCTCGGGATGTGTCCGCCCCTCGTGCGGCTGTTGTATCGGCTGCTCGCGCCGAGGGCGGAGTCGCTGCGCGTCCAGGCGTTCGGCGTCCACTTCGCCTCGCCGTTCGGGCTCGCCGCCGGGTTCGACAAGGACGCCGGATGCGCCGAGCCGCTGTCGGCGCTCGGATTCGGGTACGTCGAGGTCGGCACGATCACCGCGCACGCCCAGCCCGGCAACCCCCGGCCGCGGCTTTTCCGCCTGCTCGAGAGCCGGGCGATCATCAACCGGATGGGCTTCAACAACGCCGGGGCGGCGGCCGCCGCCAAGCGGCTGCGCAGGGCGCGCCACATTCCGGCCGTGGTCGGCGTCAACATCGGCAAGACCAAGGCCGTGCCGGAGTCCGGTGCCGTGCGCGACTACGTGGACAGCGCCCGCAGGCTCGCGCCGCTCGCCGACTACCTCGTGGTCAACGTGAGCTCGCCCAACACCCCGGGCCTGCGCGACCTGCAGGCCGTGGACCGCCTGCGGCCGCTGCTGTCGGCGGTGAAGGAGGCGGCGGGGCGCACCCCGCTGCTCGTGAAGATCGCGCCGGACCTGGCGGACGAGGACGTGGACGCCGTGGCCGAGCTCGCCGCCGAGCTCGGGCTGGCGGGCGTCATCGCGACCAACACCACGATCAGCCGCGAGGGCGTCGCGAGCACCGAGGCGGGAGGCCTGTCGGGACAGCCGCTCAAGGCCCGCTCGCTGGAGGTGCTGCGCCGCCTGCGCCAGAAGGCCGGCGACCGGCTCACGCTCGTCTCCGTCGGCGGCGTGGAGGACGTCGACGACGTCTGGGAGCGGCTGCTGGCCGGTGCCACCCTGGTGCAGGGATACACCGGCCTGATCTACGAGGGCCCCCTGTGGCCGTCGCGCATCAACCGGCAGCTCGCCCGCCGGCTGCGGCGGCACGGCTACGGCTCCGTCCGCGAGATCGTCGGCCGCACCGCATGAATCCCCTTCTCCCGAGAATGGAGAGCCCCATGAGCGTCAAGACCTACACCGTGCAGGGCATGACCTGCGGTCACTGCGTGAGCTCGGTCAAGGAGGAGGTCGGCGAGGTCCCCGGCGTCACCGGCGTCGAGGTGGATCTCGACAGCGGCCGCCTCGACGTCTCCGGCGACGTCGCCGACGACGCCGTGCGCAAGGCCGTCGAGGAGGCCGGCTACACGCTCGTGTGAGCTTCGGCCGCGCCCATCGGTCACGTCGACGCCCATCCGCTCCCGCCCGCCTGCTCCGCGGGTAGGGTGATCCGCCATGGGCGTCCTGGTCGACTACTTCACCGCCGATTCCGACGGGTCCGCCCGGCGTGCCCTGTCCACCGGGCCGGGGGCGGTCGACCTGCCGTACGTCGACTGCAAGGGGTGGCTCGACGAGCTCGACACGCTGGTCGCCGAGCTCAGCGGACGCGACCTCAGCGAGTTCGGCGACACCGAGACGGTCGTGGGGGGACGACGAGGGGCCGGCCCTGGAGCGCATGGCGTCCGAGACCGTCGAGGCGCTCGCCGCCGCGGACGACGCGCGGCTGCGCGAGTACGCCGAGGAGGAACTCCTCGACGAGTTCGAGGTCGAGCGGGTCACGGCCCTGCGCGACCTGGCCCGCGCGGCCGTACGGCTCAACCAGGGGATGTACTGCTGGATGTGCCCCTGAACGCCTCGAACAGCTCCTCGCGGAGGGCGGGCGGCAGCCTGCGGCCCATGTCCCGCGGGCTCACCACCGCGTGGTCGTCGTTGTGCTCCACGGCGTTTCCGGCGAGGAACTCCAGGCTGAAGCGGGCCTCCTTCCGGTGCTTCTCGTCCGGCCAGGACTCCACAAGCGGCAGCACCGCCCGCACCCGCGCGGTCACGCGGTCGAGGAGCGCACAGCCGGGCGGGCCGGGCCAGCGCTGCGCGTGCAGGTCGATGTGCTTGAAGGCGACGTAGTCCAGCTCGGCGGCGGTGAAGTCGTTGCCGGTGAACGCGTTGCGCTCCCTGCCCAGCGCGGCCTGCTCGTCCATGGGACGACCCCAGAAGTTGATCTCGCGGAGCCGCCCGGAGAAGACGCAGTCGAGGAACTCGGCCTGCATCGTGAACGTCTGCTGCCTCAGCCGGGCTCGGTCGAACACGCACCTCTCGAACCGCACGTTGCCGAACGAGGTGAGCGGCGCGAAGCGCGTACGCCGGAACACGCAGTCGCGGAAGACCGACTGCGGCCAGCCGACGCGGTCCCAGGTCCCTCCGGCGGCGGTGGCGCCCATCGACAGATGCTCGAAGGCCGCGCCGGTGAAGTCGCATCCCTCGAACTCGCTGGAATGTGAGTTGAAGTCGGTGAACCGCGTTCCGGAGAAGTCGACGTTCACCAGCCGGGCCCTGTCGAAGGTCACACTCGACACTCCGGGCGGCAGCTCGAACCGCTGGTCGCGCAGCTCGCCGCGGGCGATCCAGTCTCGCCGCCACTCTTCCGGGCTCGGCCGCAGGCTGAACCGCTCGGACGCGCTCACGCGGCCCGCCCGCCGCGGCCGTCACCGGCGGAAAGGCGAATCACGATCATGCGCTCCGAAAGTACGAGATCATGCATGGGCGGAGTCTCGCAGCCCGCCCCGACAAAGCTAAGCGAGCGACCCCCCATGAGCGCCATCTACGACCAGGCCGACGGCGAGCGGATCGCCGTGGCCGACAGCGGTGATTCCGTGAGCATCATCAACCGCTCCGGGAGGATCGTCGTCGCCAAGAAGGACGTACGCAGGCTCGCCGAGCGGGTCCTCGCCGCGGCGGGCCGGATGGCCGTCGTCCTGTTCCCGCCGGCCCTGCGGAAGGACACGCTGTCGGTCTCCGGCCCGTCCGGACGGTGGAAGGTCCGCGTCTCGCCGAAGAACGGCGCGCGCGTCCTCGTCGAGGTCGATCCGCAGGGTCTCGGGCCGGCCGAGGCCTACGAACTCGCCGCCGCCGTCGCGGTGGCCGGGCGCCACATCGGCGACGCCGCACAGGCCGACCTGCGCCTGACCGCGAGGATCCGCGAGGTGATCGACACCTACCAGGGCCTCGACGCGGAGAAGATCGCGGCCGCCATCGTCGCCGAGGTCCTCGACGGAGCGTGACACCCCGCCCGCCGCGTCCCCGGCACGCCTGATCGTGACGGCGCCCGCCGCATCTCCACCGGCACCTGCGGGCCCGCACAGACGCGCGGTGACGCCGGGGAAAAGCCGGTTGCCCCGCGCGACGGAGCCTGCGGAGGATGTCGGCCATGGGAGACGGGCACGTGCGCGGACTGGAGCTGTCGCGGCGGTTCTACCTGGAGGCGGTGGCACCGCTGCTGGCGCGGCGCTTCGGCGGCCTCACACACACGGCGGCCCTCCTCGGGCCGGGTTCGGAGGTGCTCGGGTACGACACCGAGCGGTCCACCGACCACGACTGGGGTCCACGGCTGCAGCTGTTCCTGAGCCCCGAGGACGCCGCCGCCCACGGCGAGGCCGTGGACGCCGCGCTCGCCGGCAGCCTGCCGCCGGACTTCCTCGGCTATCCCACGAACTTCGGCCCGCCGGGGGCTGACGGCACCCGGCACATGGAGGCGGCGGACGGGCCGCTCCGGCACGGAGTCGTGGTGGCCGATCTGACCGCATGGCTCACCGGGCACCTCGGGTTCGACCCGATCGCGGGCGTCGGCCTGTCCGACTGGCTGGCGACGCCCACCCAGACGCTCGCGGAGATCACGGCGGGAGAGGTCTTCCACGACGGCCTGGGCCTGCTCCTGCCGGTGCGCCGGCGCCTCGCCTGGTATCCCGGCGACGTCTGGCGCTACATCCTGGCCTGCCAATGGCGGCGGATATGCCAGGAGGAGGCGTTCGTGGGCCGCGCCGCCGAGGCCGGTGACGAACTGGGCTCGGCCGTCACCTGCGCTCGCCTGGTGCGCGACCTCATCCGGCTCGCCCTGCTCATGCACCGCCGCTACCCGCCGTACGGCAAGTGGCTGGGCAGCGCCTTCGCCGCCCTGCCGTGCGCCCCGGCTCTGGCGCCCGTGCTCAGGGCGGCCGTGTCCGCCACCGAACGGCGGGACCGCGAGCGCCACCTCGCCGGCGCCTACGAGGCCCTCGCGGCCCTGCACAACGCCCTCGGCCTCACCGCGCCCGTCGATCCGCGCACCCGGCCCTACCACAACCGGCCCTACCGGGTGCTGCGCGCCGAGCGCTTCACCGAGGCGCTGCTGGAGACCATCGCCGATCCGGAGGTGCGGCGGTTGCCTCTGACCGGCGCGGTGGACCAGTACGTCGACAGCACCGACGTGCTGGGCGACCGCCCCCGCGTGCGGCGCGTCGCCGACGCGGCGCGGCGTTAGAGGCTGGGCCGGGTGGAGTCGGCCGACAGGCTGAGCTCGTGCAGGTGGCGCATCACGTCGTGCACGGCGACGGCGCCCGGGCGGTGGCGACGCCATCCGCTGCCGCCCCGCTGCCAGGGCCGGGGGCCGGACAGCGGGCGATACTCCACGCCGAACGCGTCCAGCCGTGCCAGGTGGTCCTCGACGCGGCGGAAGAAGTCCTCGGGCCCGGCCGGGCCGCCGGTCCACGCGACCTCGGCCGCCGCGCAGCCCCGGGGCCAGGCGCGGTAGTCGAGCGTCCGGCCGTCCGGGATGCGCTCGCTCCACAGCTGGAACTGGACGCCGATCACCCGGGCACGCTCCTCCTCCGGCCACTCGGACGGCGCGGGCGCGAAGGCCGCCACATCGGCCACGGTGATCGCGTCTCCGAGGCCGGCCGGCTCCTCGGGCGAGGCCGCCTCGGCGTAGTCGAAGTACATCGGGAAGACCGGCGTCGCCACCACGTCGTGTCCCGCCGCCGCGGCCCGGCGGGCGACGTGCTCGCCGCGCCAGGGCATCACGATCGTGTCCGGCCGCAGCCTGCCGCTGACGAACGCCTCGTCCCACACCACCGTGCGGCTGCCGCGTTCTGCCAGCGCGTCGGCGAGCCGCCGCAGGAACCAGGCGTGCAGGTCACCCGTGCTCTCCAGGCCCAGCGAGGCCTGGTGGGCCGAGATCTCGGCCGATGCCGCCCAGTCGTCGAGGACGCACTCGTCGCCGCCGATGTGGAAATAGGGCACCTCGCCCAGGGCGTCGGCGATCTCGGCGAACACGGTGGTCAGGAAGTCGACGGTCGCCGGGAGCGGGGACAGGATCGCCGGCGAGATGCCCCACCGGTCCAGCACCTCGTAGCGCTCCTCCGGCCGGGACGCCAGCGCGGGATAGGCGGCCAGCACGGCGGAGGCGTGCCCCGGAACGTCGATCTCCGGCACGACGGTCACCGCGCGCGCCCGGGCGTACGCCGCGATCTCCGCCAGGTCGGCGAGCGTGTAGTGGCCGCCGTGGGGGACGCCGTCGAAGGCGAGTTCCTCCCCCTTGTGGCTGGTGATCGTCCGCGGGCGGTGCGAGCCCACCTCGTGCAGCAGCGGGAACGCCCTGCTCTCCACCCGCCAGCCCTGGTCGTCGGCCAGATGGAGATGCAGCCGGTTCAGCTTGTGCAGCGCCATCAGGTCGATCATCCGCAGCACCTCCCGCTTCGGCAGGAAGCTGCGGGCCACGTCGACGTGCGCGCCCCGCCAGGAGAACCCGGGCGCGTCCTCCACCCGCCCGCAGGGGACCGTCCAGGGCGACCCGGGCACGAGGGCCGACCGGAACGCCTCGGCCGGCAGGAGCTGCCGCAGCGTCTGCCCGGCGTAGAAGGCGCCCGCCCGGTCTCCGGCCGCGATGCGGACGCCGTCGCCCGCGATCGTCATCGCGTAGGCCTCCGGCCCGAGCCGGGGGTCCTCCTCCACCCGCACGGCCGCCGCGGCGGCGTCGCCGGGCCTGAGGTCGAGCACAGGGAGCGCGAGCCGTACGGCGTCGGTGAGCGGGGCCGGGCCCGACACGGCGGAGCCGGGCGCGATCTCGGCCGACCCCGAGCCCGTCTCGACGAGCCTCGGCAGGGGAAGGAGATGCTTCATGCCGCCGATGATGCCAAACCCCACCGACGGTCCCGCCACTCCGTCCCAGCCCCCTGAGAGCCACTGAGAGCCCTGAGGCGCGGTCAGCGGGCGGAGGTGAGGTAGTCCTCCAGGCCCTTCGCCAGCGACCGCGCCATCCTCGCGCGGAACGCGGGGTCCTTGAACCTGGCGGCGTCCTTGGCGTTGCGCATGTTGCCGCACTCGATGAAGATCTTCGGCACCGTCGACAGGTTGAGCCCGCCGAGGTCGCTGCGGTAGTTCAGCGCCTGCTTGCCGATGTAGGTCGAGTAGGGCAGGCCGGTGCCGCTGTGGAAGGCGTCCCGCACGTTCTCACCGAGCCGCGCCGAGTCCTTCACGACCGGATCGACCGGCCCGCCGATCTTCTTCGGCATGATGATGTGGAACCCGCGGAGGTTCGCCGCCGCGCCGTCGCCGTGGATGGAGATCGCCGCGTCCGCGTGGGCCTTGTTCCCGATGGCGGCCCGCTGGTTGATGCAGGGACCCCACTCGGTGCTGCTCGTCCGGGTGAGCTTGACCGTGGCCCCTTCGGCTTTGAGGAGCTTCGCGAGCCTGCTGGACACGTCCCAGGTGAAGGCCGCCTCGGTGTAGCCGTCGTTCGTCGACGTGCCGGTCGTGTCGCAGGCCTTCTTCTGGTTGGAGATGTCGACCAGCTGGTTGATCTCCTTGGTGTGGCGGTAGTTGCCGCCGTTGTGGCCCGGGTCGATCACCACGACCTTCCCCGTCAGCGGCAGGGCCTCCGTCTCGGAGGAGGCAGTACGCGTGGTCGGGACGGCCGTCCCGGCGGCGTCCGACTGGTCCTGGGTCGCGGCCGGCCGTCCGAGCTGGGACGAGGTGGCGGGGGCGGCGGCCCCCGTGTCGGAGACCTCAGCGCCGCCGCAGGCGACGGCTCCGACCCCGCACAGGGCCAGGGCTGCGGCGGCGAGTGGTCGTCTGATCACGGTCGAAATCCCTTCCCGGAGGTGTGGTCTCCCCAACCTAACCGGAACGGAGTCGTGATCAGACCGTTACGCCGGAAACCTGCCCACCCACGCCGGCTCGGGGACCTCCTGCCGATGCAGGAGAGCGGCCAGCTCACGGGCGTCCTCGGCGTCGAGGCCCAGCACCACGCGGGGCCTTCCCCAGGGGTGGTCGATCGAGTGGGCGACGTAGCTCGCCACCGACTCGGCGACGTCCTCGCTGCCCAGCCCCCGGCTCTCCCTCCAGTGCGCCCAGGCCCGCTCCAGTTCGCCGGCGGCCCGCTGAGCGCAGGAGACCAACTCAGGATCACGCATGAATCCCCCCGATTCCCGGTCGCCGGTCCGCGGGCAGCCCTTCCGCGACCCGCCGGGGGCCGGCGCCACGGCTGAAGTCAACACCGGCCGCGAGGGGACACGTCGGTGATTGACCTAGCTTTGGCCACCACTTGGAGCGGGCCCGGTGCTGCGCCGTACGACGAGCTGCGGGCTCACCTGCCGCAGCCGGGCGGTCTTGCCCGGCTCGGTGATGCGGTCGCTCAGCAGTGCCGCCGCCGAGCGGCCCATGGCCCGCCGGGGCTGGTCCACGCTGGTCAGCGAGATGTGGGTGACGGCCGCGAGATGGGTGTTGTCATATCCGACGACCGACAGGTCCTCGGGCACCCTCAGCCCCAGCTCGCTCGCCGCGGTCAGCACGCCCATGGCCACGATGTCGTTCGCCGCGAAGATCGCCGTCGGCCGGGGGTCGCGCTTCAGCAGCGCCAGCGCCGCGCGCCGGCCGCCCTCCTCGCTGAAGTCGCCGTGCTCGACCATGATGTACGGCGCCAGCGCGTGGCGGCGCATGGCCACCAGGTAGCCCTCGCACCGGCAGCGGGCGGCCGACGACGGAGCGCCCTCGATGTGGGCGATGCGCCGGTGGCCCAGCTCCACCAGGTGGTCCACGGCGTAGCGGGCGCCGAGCTGGTCGTCGTCGACGACGATGTCCACGCCCTCGAGTTCGACGTCGCGCTCGCCGACCACCACGGTGGGCGTGTAGGCCGAGGCCTCGGCCAGCGTGTCGCTGGACGGCGCGACCCCGAGCAGGACCAGGCCGTCCACCCGCAGCTCGAGGAACGCCTCGACGGCCTCGTCCTCGAACGCCGGGTCCCAGCGGCCGCTGCCGATCAGCAGCCGCAGCCCGTCGCCGTGCAGGCTCTCCTGCAGGCCGTCGAGGAACTCCGCGTAGAAGGGGTTGTGCAGGTCGGCCACGAGCGCGCCCACCAGATGGGTGCGCCCCTCGACCAGGCTGCGGGCGACCGCGTTCGGGCGGTAGCCGAGCTCCCGCGCGGCCTGGAGGACCGCCTCCCTGCGGTGCTCGCTCACGTGCGGGGAGCCCCGCAGCACAAGAGACACCAGCGACTTGGAGACTCCTGCCCGCTCCGCCACGTTGCGGATGGTCGGGCGTGGCCGCGGGCTGAACCCATCGGACAGTCCGCCGGCGGGGATCGCGACCCCGACGTCTTTCCGGGCAGTGGTCTGCATGGACGGTCCTGACATGGTTCTCCCCACGATGCGTGGACGTGCACCTGACACACCAAACGATCGAGTTGCCCCGAGGGTACGGGTTGATCGCGGTAAGACAGGATCCTTCCTCTAATCGGGCGTTGGGAAGGTTAGCCGCACCATGGGTAGGACGGCGGAGCCGGGAGGGGGTTCGAAGGGGAAGCCTTGATCTGGCCGGTCCCCCTCTCTGGGGGCCGATTCGCTAGGGTGCGGGGTGTGAGTGCCACAGGCCAAGCGGAAGACGGGGCACGGCCGGCGCGCCGCAGGCTCAGCGTGGACCGGCGGCGTGAAGAGCTCATCGCCGCCGCGCTCGAGCTGTTCAGCAGGCACGACGCCGAGGACGTCTCGATCGACGATGTGGCGGCTTCCGCGGGCGCGTCGAGGGCGCTCGTCTACCACTACTTCGGTGGCAAGCAGGAGCTCTATGTGGCGGCCCTGCGCAGCGCGGCCGCCGAACTGCGGGCGCGGTTACAGCCGCAGGGCGAGGGCGGGCCGCTGGAGCAGCTCAGTTCGGGCCTGACGCGTTATTTCGACTTCGTCGAGGAGCACGCGGCCGGCTTCGCCGCGTTGCTCAGGGGAGGCCCGGCCAATCGCGCCGGGGAGATCGGCGAGATCGTCGACGGGGTGCGGCAGCGCATGCTGCGCATGATCGTGCATCAGATGGGGGTCGACGCGCCCGGTCCGGCGTTGCGCGTCACGCTGAGGTCGTGGGTCGCCTCGGTGGAGACGGCCGGCCTCGACTGGCTGGAGCACCGCGACATGGAGCGTGCCGAGCTGGAGCGTCTCCTGGTGGACCAGATGGTCGCGCTCCTGCGGGCGGCGAGCGGGCACGATCCCGGGGTGCGGGTGCTGCTGGGGACTCTGCTGCCCGTGCACCCTGCATCCAAAAACCAGGCATCCGAGAACCGGGCATCTGAGAACCGGGCATCTGAGAACAGTGAGGCCGTTCCCTGAACCTCTCACGGCGTTCGTGAGACGTCCCGAGGCGCGAAGGCCAGGGTCGTACGCATGGGGAGACGGGGGGAACCACCGGGGGCGAACGGACCGTGTACGCGGGGAGGCGCCGGGCGGGCGGCGCCGACCCCAGATCCCCTCCCATGACCCGTAGCGGTCACGGGAGCGTGGTGGACGCGCTCACATCCCCGACGCGAGCGCGCCGTCGTTCCCCCCGTGGCGTGACGGCCACGTCCTACTCGGACCGCTGCTGCGGAATCCCCGCGAGCAGTGCCCGGACCTCGGTCTCCCGGTACCGCCGGTGACCGCCGAGGGTGCGGATGGACGTCAACTTGCCCGCCTTCGCCCACCGGGTGACGGTCTTGGGGTCGACACGGAACATCGTGGCGACCTCCGCCGGGGTGAGCAGTGGCTCGGCCTCGGGTGTACGAGCTGACATTTGTGCGGCCTCTCCTCCGTGTGGACCGCCGGCAGCGATCCTGCGACTTGTCTGGCGCAAGTGCCCCTTCCGCCAATCCCTGCCCCGTCGCGTCGGCCGGAGCGGCGTTGTCCGCCTCGCCCGCGAGAACTCCTCGCAGGCTCGGACCTTCCGCGGGCCCGGAGTCGTCGCCGACAGCGCTGTGTCGGCTCCTCCTCCGCCTTGCGATGCACCACTCTGGACACCGCTGCGTTCGGGCAAATCTTGTCGGTCGCGGCACTGTCACGGATGTCCTTCAATGATCCAAAAACGTGCGGTTTCTAGGATCATTTACGGCATCACCCGATGTGACCATACAGCCACGTAGTGCGATTGGCGAGCCCTCTGGGCACAACGTCTCGACCACGGGTTGATGTCACGCTCGGTGATTCTAGCGACACGTTTCGTGGTATCGCAGTGAAAACGGCAAACTACTCAGTTCGTAGATGTGAGATCGACTATGTCATGACCAGAATCGGCAGGTCAGGGAATGTTCCTGACCATCAGTTTGCCGACTCGAGGGCGCGGATCGACCTCCAGCGGAGAATCACCCGCTGATACATCGCGAAGGCAAGTTCTTCCTGACCGTTGTCCAAACCCGCGAGGGCGGTCGCCACCTCGGCGACGGACTGGTCGCCCTGGAGGGTCCGGTCGTCCATCAAGTGGACGAGGCCGCCGTAGTCGAGCTCCACCAGCGAGTGGGGGTGGAACTCCTCCAGCCAGCGGCCCACCTCCTCGACCTCGGTGAGGGCCGCCACCTGCCCGACGTGCCTGCGGATCACCACCAGCGCCCGGGCCACCCGGCGCCGGGCCTGCGCCATCGAGGTGACGTACAGCATGTTCCTGGGCGGCGCGGCGGTGGTCTGCGCGCCCGCCTCGGCCGGCTGCTCCGAGCCCAGCACGAGCCAGCGCTCCGCCGAGTCGAACGGCGCGAACCACGCGATCGGCACATGCCACGTGCTCGTGCGGATGTGGGTGCGCAGGGACTGCTCTCCCCGCTTGAACCGGTCGAAGTCGTCGGCGGTCTGCTCCGCGATGGCCTGGGGCACGAACCGGGAGGCGAGCTTGACGGGGACGCTCCCGCGGAACGACGCGAACGCCAGCCACGACCGCAGCCTGCTCTGCCAGGGGCAGACGTACAGCGTCTCCTCCACCCGGCGCAGGTACGCGTTGGGGCTCTCCCGCTCGGGCGCCGGCAGCGGCGGGACCGGCAGCAGGCGGCGGACCGCCTCGCCGTGTTCGACCTCGAGCGCGCCCGCCCGGCGCGGCCGGTCGCGCGACTCGGCGTACCGGACCCAGCGAGCCTGATCCTGCGGGGCGAAAGCGGTCAGCGGCTCGTACACACGGAGATAGGCGGCGTAGGGGAGCACACCAGAATCGTGCCACGTCGCGGGACGCATGTGCAGCACCGTCCCGGCTTTTCATGATCGTTTTTCCGGTGCATCGGATAAGCTGAAGGCCGATCGCCGCAACGAGGCGGCGTACACGATCAGGAGTCACCACCGTGACCGACGTTTTCGGGCTGTCCCACAAGGATTCCAGCTCCGGCGGCGACACGAACCCCGCCCAGCCGGTGCGACACGAACAGGTCGTCTTCTGCTCCGACGAGCGCAGCGGCCTGTACGCCATCATCGCCATCTACAGCACCGCCCTCGGACCGGGGCTCGGCGGCACCCGGTTCTACCCCTACCAGAGCGAGCAGGCCGCACTCGCCGACGTGCTCAACCTCTCCCGGGCCATGGCGTACAAGAACGCGCTGGCCGGCCTCGACCACGGCGGCGCCAAGGCCGTCATCATCGGCGACCCCGCGACCGACAAGAGCGAGGCTCTCCTGCGGGCCTACGGCAGGTTCGTCCAGTCGCTCGGCGGGCGCTACTACACGGCCTGCGACGTGGGCACCTACAGCGAGGACATGGACGTCGTGGCGCGCGAGTGCTCCTACGTCACCGGCCGCACCCAGGCGCACGGCGGCGCGGGGGACTCCTCCATCCTCACCGCCTTCGGCGTGTTCCAGGGCATGCGGGCCGCCGCCGACCACGTGTACGGCGCCTCCTCCCTGAGCGGCAGGCGGGTCGGGGTCGAGGGGGTCGGCAAGGTCGGCCACCGCCTGGTCGAGCACCTGATCGAGGACGGCGCCGAGGTCGTGGTCTGCGACGTCGACGAGCAGGCCGTCGAACGGGTGCGGCAGCGCCACCCCGCCGTCGAGGTCGTGCCCGACGCCGCCACGCTCGCGGCCTCCGACATCGACGTGTACGCGCCCTGCGCCCTCGGCGGCGCGCTGGACGACGAGACCGTCCCCCGGCTCAAGGCGAAGATCGTCTGTGGTGGGGCCAACAACCAGCTCGCGCATCCCGGCGTCGAGAAGCAGCTCGCCGAGCGGGGCATCCTGTACGCCCCGGACTACGTCGTGAACTCCGGCGGGGTCATCCAGGTGGCCGACGAGATCGAGGGCTTCGACATGGGCCGGGCGCGCGCCCGGGCGGCGAAGATCTTCGACACGACCTTGAGAATCTTCCGCTCGGCCGAGGAGGAAGGCGTCCCTCCCGCCGTCGCAGCGGATAGGCTGGCAGAGCGGAGAATGTCAGAAATCGGTCGGCTAAGGGGTATTTGGCTCCGGCGCTGACCGCCGCCGCTCGTACGACGTACCGAGCGGCGCACAAACCAGGTACGGTAATAGGCGAACGAGAGACTGACGCCTGAAGTCAGGTGGCGTCGGTGCGCGGTGCGTTAGTGACGAGGGGTCGGGCACGGCCCCGCATGAGGGGGTCGAGCCAATGGGGCGCGGCCGAGCCAAGGCCAAGCAGGTCAAGGTCGCCCGTCAGCTGAAGTACAACAGCGGCGGTACGGATCTTGAGCGCCTGCGCGCGGAGCTCGGAGTCGTGGACGCCGACGATTCCGGCCACAGTGACGAGCATGACCCTTACGACGAGTTGGCTGATCGCTACGCCGATTACGCGGCCGTCGACGACGACGACGGCGACGATGACCGCCGTGGGCGGCGTTGACCCGGTTCTGATCGCCAGGTGAGTGACCCGGCGGGGACGTTCCCGCCGGGTTCTCTCAATGTCCGCGAGTCGCTCTCCCGCGAGCCCCTCGCCTCCGGCACGGAGACGGGTGCGGGGTGAGAGTCGGCCGGCCGCGGTGTTGCGGTCGGCCACATTTGTGGCCAGACACGGTCACGGCCGGTCGGCGTAATCGGCATGTCTCCTCATTGTCGAGTCGCCGTCGAGTCGCCCAGGCCGGAGCCGTCGTGGCCGCCGTCACGGTGCGATGCCGGGTGCTCGCGTTGCTTGCAGCGGCGAACCCGGGAGAGTCCACCGCGGCCGCACCTCCCGAGTGTGACGGATCTCACGAGGGCGGGACATCCGCCGGCCGTCAGCGCCCGGACGGGCGGGTCGCCACGACGTGACCGCCCGTGACCTTTAGTGCCGGTGTTCCGGACGACCGGCCGCCGATCGATCAGCCGCGGCCGTCCCGCCACGACCTCCACCCGGCGACCGTTCATCGGCCCGGACCTCACTGACGGAAACGGGCCCGTCCCTCGCCCGCGACGACCTCACCCAGCACCCAGGCGGGCAGGCCGCGACCGGTCAGCAGAGCGAGTGCCTTGTCGGCCTCCGCCGCCGGGACGATCGCGCACATGCCCACGCCGAGGTTGAACGTCTTGTCCATCTCCTCCTGGGGCACGCCGCCGCGCCCGGCCAGCACCTCGAAGATCGCGGGCGGGGTCCAGGAGTTCCGGTCGAGAAGGGCGTCCACCGTGCCGGGCAGTGACCTGGCCAGGTTGGCCGCCAGCCCGCCGCCGGTGATGTGAGCCAGGGCGTGCACCTCGGTCTCCCGGATGAGCGCCAGGCAGTCGAGCGAATAGATGCGGGTGGGCTCCAGCAGTTCCTCGCCGAGCGTGCGGCCCAGCTCGGGCAGCTCCTGCTCCAGGCCCAGCCCGGCGGTCTTGATCACGTGCCTGACCAGCGAGTAGCCGTTCGAGTGGACACCGCTGGAGGCCAGCCCGAGCACCACGTCTCCCGGCACGACCCGGTCGGGGCCGAGCATCTCGTCCGCCTCGACGACGCCGGTGCCCGCGCCCGCGAGGTCGTACTCGTCGGGGCCCATCGCGCCGGGGTGCTCGGCGGTCTCCCCGCCGACCAGCGCGCAGCCCGCGAGCCGGCATCCCTCGGCCACACCGCCCACGATGTCGGCGATCCGCTCGGGCACGACCTTGCCGCACGCGATGTAGTCGGTCATGAACAGCGGCTCGGCCCCGCAGACCACGAGGTCGTCCACGACCATGCCGACGAGGTCGATGCCGATCGTGTCGTGCTTGCCGAGCTGCTGGGCCAGCATGACCTTGGTGCCGACGCCGTCGGTGGACGTGGCCAGCAGCGGCCTGCGGTAGCGCAGGAACGCCGAGGCGTCGAAGAGCCCGGCGAAGCCGCTGGCGTCGTCCACGACCTCCGGCCGCCGGGAGCGCGCCACCCGCGACTTCATCAGCTCGACCGCGCGGTCGCCGGCCTCGATGTCGACGCCGGCGTCGGCGTAGCTGGTCATCGCTGAGCCTCCAGCACGAACTTGCCCACCCTGTCGTCCTCGATCGGAATGGGGTACTCACCGGTGAAGCACGCGCGGCAGAGCCGGTCGGCCGGCAGCGTCGTCGCCCGGGTGAGCCCCTCCAGGGAGATGTACCCGAGAGAGTCGGCGCCGAGCGAGGAGCGGATCTCCTCGACCGACAGCGACCCGGCGATCAGCTCCGCGCGGGTGGCGAAGTCGATCCCGTAGAAGCACGGCCAGGCGACCGGGGGCGAGGAGATCCGCACGTGGACCTCGCTGGCCCCCGCCTCGCGCAGCATCTTCACGATGGCCCGCTGGGTGTTGCCGCGGACGATCGAGTCGTCCACGACCACCAGGCGCTTGCCCTCGATGACCTCGCGCAGCGGGTTGAGCTTGAGGCGGATGCCGAGCTGGCGGATGGTCTGCGACGGCTGGATGAACGTCCGGCCGACGTAGGAGTTCTTCACCAGGCCCTGGCCGTACGGGATGCCGCTCTGCTCGGCGTAGCCGATGGCGGCGGGGGTGCCGGACTCGGGCGTGGGGATCACGAGGTCGGCGTCCACCGGGTGTTCGCGGGCCAGCACGCGGCCGACCTCGACCCGGGTGGACTGCACGCCGCGCCCGGCGATCGTGGTGTCGGGGCGGGCGAGGTAGACGTACTCGAACAGGCAGCCCTTGGGCTCGGCCGACGCGAAGCGCTGCGAGCGGACCCCGCGCTCGTCGATGGTCAGCAGTTCGCCGGGCTCGATCTCGCGGATGAACGACGCGCCGACGATGTCGAGGGCGGCGGTCTCGGACGCCACCACCCAGCCGCGCTCCAACCGGCCCAGCACGAGTGGGCGGATGCCCTGCGGGTCGCGGGCGGCGAACAGCGTCGTCTCGTTCATCCAGACGAGCGAATAGGCGCCCTTGACCTCCGGGAGCAGCTCGGCCGCCACGTCCTCGACCGGGCGCGAGGAGTCCTGCGCCAGGAGAGCGGTGAGCACCTCGGTGTCGGTCGTCGCCCGGGTGGAGCCCGGCGCGAGCCGTTCTGCTAGGTGGGCGGTGTTGATCAGATTGCCGTTGTGGGCGAGCGCCAGCCCCTTGCCGTCGCTGGAGTTCAGCGTGGGCTGCGCGTTCTCCCAGACGCTCGATCCGGTGGTGGAGTAACGGCAGTGTCCGATGGACAGGTGCCCCCGAAGGGTGCCGAGGATCGACTCGTCGAAGACCTGGGCCACCAGGCCCATGTCCTTGTAGACGAGGATGCGGTTGCCCTCGCTGACCGCGATGCCCGCGGACTCCTGCCCACGGTGCTGCAACGCGTAGAGGCCGTAGTAGGTGAGTTTGGAGACGTCCTCCCCGGGCGCCCATACGCCGAAGACGCCACAGGCGTCCTTCGGAGCGCGGTCCTGGGGGTCGAGGTCATGGCCCAGCCGGCCGTCGCCCTTCAACACGTACTTGAGTCTATTTGGGCGTTGGCGCTGCTCAAACCCGGGCATGCCCTTCAGGCGCCGGAAGCATCACCCGCCCTTTGCCGTGTCGCCCCTGCTCACACGCGGAATTCGGGGCAGCCTGGGCTTTCGGGCAGGCCCCAAGAATCGGATATGGCCCAGACCGGTACGGGAGGGATGATCGTGGCGACACCCGACGACCCCGGGCGCCCACAGGAGCCGTACGGCCCGGGAGTCCCGGAGGAGCGGGAGCCGTCGGCGGGAGGACCCGCAGGCCCGCCCTCTGGCCGGCCCCCCTCCGGAGGCTCGCCCTATGGCCGGCCTCCTTATGGACAGCCTCCCTACGGGCAGCCGCCGTACGGGGGGCCGCTGCCGCCGCCCCCGGGACCCGGCGGACCTCCCGGTGGCCCCTGGGGGCCTCAACCGGGCGGCGGGCTCGGGACGGCCGCGCTGGTGCTCGGGATCTGCTCGATCGTCCTGCTGCTGGTCTGCGGCGTCGGCACGCTCGTGGCGATCGTCGGGCTCGTCCTCGGCATCGTGGCGATCGCCAGGAACTCCAACCGGGGCAGGGCGGTCGGAGGGGTGGTGCTGAGCGCACTGACCCTGCTGCTGGCCCTGATCGTGAGCGTGGCGCTCTACAACTGGTTCACGACCAGGCACGTCGGCGAGTGCTTCGACCGCCGGCTCTACCCCACCCAGGAGGACGCGCAGCGCTGCGTGCAGGACAAGCTCTCCGGGTTCCGGTGACCCGGGCGGGGCGTCAGCGGGGGGTCACCAGAGAGGGAGCAGGGCGGACAGGTCGGCCCGGGAGCCGCTGGCCGCGATCTTTCCGGCGGCGGTGGCGTCGGCCCACGACAGCCGGCCGGTGGCCAGTTCGAGCCAGGTGCGAGGGTCGGTCTCGATGACGTTGGGCGGGGTGCCCCGCGTGTGCCGGGGCCCCTCCACGCACTGCACCGCGGCGTGCGGGGGGACCCGCACCTCCACCGACCGTCCCGGGGCCCGCGCGGCCAGGTCCTCCAGCAGATGCCGTACGGCGGCGCGGGCGGCGGCCCTCAGCGGCGTGAGCCCGGCCTTATAGGCGTCGAGCACGGCCAGCACGCACGCGTTGCCCGCCATGCTCTCGGGACCGTCGAACGGCGGCCGTCCGAGATCGGCGAGCTGGGCGTCGAGCGCCTCTCGGATCTTCCCTGGGTCGAGTCTGCGTGCCGGCACCGGCCCATTGTCCCGGATCCCGCCTCCGCTCGATCGCGGGGGAAATGATGGGCGGTCTCCGGCTCGGCGCGGAGCCGTACGGGGGACTCAGATCGGGAGCGGATCCTGACCGAGGATCCGAGCGCCGTTGGCGGCGGAGGCGCGGACCGCGGCGAAACCGGAATCGATCATCTCGCGCTCGTACGAACGCAGTTCCGCGATCAGGGGACGGCCACCGGCGAGAGCGGCGGCGAGGCCGGCGGCGTCCCGGAGGGCGTGGTTGGCCCCGGCTCCCCCCGCCGGGCTCATCGCGTGGGCCGCGTCGCCGAGCAGCGTGACGCGGGTGGTGTCCCAGGGAGCGATCGGAACGCTGGTGCGCAGTGCGAGCGGAAAGACGTCGTACCACTCGGTGAGCATCTGCCGTATGCGGGAATGCCAGCCGTACGTCATCTCCATCACGAGGGATCTGAGCAGGTGCGGCTCGGGTGGCAGGTCCTCGGCGCGGGCGCTGAAGGAGAAGGTGGCGTAGTCGCGGGTGAGGGCGATGCCCACCACACGGTGGCGGGGCCCGGTGACGGCGCTGAACACATGGTCCAGGTCCTCGGCCGACTCCCGTGGGATCTTGCCGTAGAGCTGGGTGAGGCCGGTGCCGACGACGCGGGCGTGCGGCAGGTGCTGCCGGCGGACGGCGGAGCCGACGCCGTCGGCGCCCACCAGCACATCGCCGGTGGCCGTGGTGCCGTCGTCGAAACACGCGGTCACCTGCCCGGCCTCCGCCTGGAAGGCGGTGAGGCGCTTGCCATAGGTGACCAGCCCCTCCACGTCGGCCAGCAGGGTGTCACGCAACTCCTGCCGGTCGACCGACAGGTGCCGGCCGCCGAAATCGTGTTCTTCCAGCACCCGTAGTGCCGGATCGAGACGGACGAACCGCGGCTTGGGCGTGTGGGCGGCGGCCAGGAACGCGGCCCAGCGCTCCGGCGCGAGCACGGATGCCAGCGCGTCGATGCCCAGGTCGCCGAGATGAAGACGGTATCCCTGCCCGCGGATCACGGGCGAGGCGTCGCGTTCGTAGACGGCCACGTCGACGCCGGTCCCGCGCAGTCCGTTGGCCAGGGCCAGGCCGCCGAGACCGGCTCCGATGACGATCACTTTCATCGCGGCTCACCGCCGAAGCCGGCCGCGTGCTCGGCGGCCCACGCCGACAGCTGCGTGGCCGGAGCACCCGTGATGTCGAGCACGGCAGTGCTGACGGCGGGCGGCGGGGCGGCGATCAGCGTGGCGTAGCCGTCGAGCAGTTCGTCCACGAAGCCGTCGGGGAAGCCGGGATCGGCCAGCAGCCTGGCGCGTTCTTCCTCCCGCGTCAGCTCGTGCCAACGCAGCGGCCGCCCGATCGCCTCGCCGATGATCCGCACCTGCTCTTCCTGGGTGAGGACTTCGGGCCCGGTGAGGGCGTACCGGCGCCCGGCGTGCCCATCCTCCGTCAGGGCGTGTACGGCCACCGCCGCGATGTCGTCCTCGTGGATCGGCACCGTCTTGAGTGTTCTGTAGGCGCCTCGCACGACATCGCCGGCCTTGATCTGTTCGCTCCACCACAGGGTGTTGGCCATGAAGGTGCTGGGGCTCACGATCGTCCACTCCATGCCGGCCTGCTCGATCAGGTGTTCCACGGTGGCGTGCCAGCGGGCGACCGGGGTGGGCTGCAGCTCGGGGGCCACCCCGGGGCGTACGTCGCCACCCGTCATGAAGACGACCCGGCGGGCCTGGCGCTTGAGCGCGTCGACGAGACGCCGGGCGGGTTCGGCCGAGTGGAACGGCCACATCAGGAACACCGCCTCGACACCGTCCAGAGCGCCGGATGCGTACAGGTCCGGTGTGACGACCTCGACGCCCGCAGGGAGGCCGGCGGTTCGCGGGCGCCGGCTGGTCGCCCGTACGGCGGCGCCCGCCCGGGCGAGCCGCTCCACGACTCGCCGGCCGACGTTTCCCGTGCCGCCGAAAACCAGGTAAGTGCTCATGTGCCCACGATCACCGGCGACCGGTAGCACGCGCAGGCCAGAGGCATCGTGGCGGCGGAAAATCGCATGAGACCATGAAATATGGCGGAAAGCGGCGTGCTGGATGACCTCGATCGTGCTCTCGTGCACGCGCTTCAGATCGACGGCCGGGCTTCCTTCCGGCAGATCGCCGAGGTCGTCGGCACCTCCGAGCACACCATCGCGCGCCGCTACCGCAGGCTGCGCCTTCAGGGGCTCCTGCGGGTGGTCGGCATGCTCGACGGCACCCGCTTCGGGCAGACCTCCTGGGCGGTTCGTCTGGTGTGCACGCCGGACGCCGCCGGGCCGGTGGCCGAGGCGCTGGCCCGGCGCGAGGACACCGTCTGGGTGCGCCTGCTGTCCGGCGGCACCGAGATCGCCTGCGGGGTCCAGTCCGGCGGGGAAGGGGACGACCTGTTGCTGAAGAAGCTCCCCAGGACTCCGCGCGTCGTGTCGATGTCGGCACACGCCACGCTGCACATGTTCGCCGGATGGCGCAGCCGGGCAGCCGTGCTCTCGGACGAGCAGGCCGCGCGCCTGCGCCCGGATCGCGTGGACGAGCACGAGGTCACCCTCGGCGGCGAGGACCGTGCCCTGCTGCGGGTGCTGGCCCGGGACGGCCGGGCCGGCTTCGGCGAACTGGCGGCGGCGGCCGGGTGCTCGCAGACCACGGCCCGCCGCCGGCTGGAGCAGCTGCGCGCGGGCGGCGCGCTGCGCTTCGACGTCGAGATCCCCGCCCAGGCTCTCGGCTACCACGCGGAGGCATGGTTGTGGATGAAGGTCGAGCCTCGGGCGCTGACCGCGGTCGGCGCGGCCATGGCCCGGCACGCCGAGGCCGACGTGGTGGCCGCCACCACCGGCCCGACCAACCTCATGGCAGGGGTGACCTGCCGGGATGCCCAGGCCCTCTACCACTACCTGACCGAGCGGGTGGCGACGCTGGACGGAGTGCGCGAGGTGGAGACCGCCCCGGTGATCCGCACCGTCAAGCGGGTGGGCACCTTGCTGCCCTGAACGAACCCCGGGAGTCAGGCGACCGGCTCGGCCACGGCGGGTTCGGCGGAAGCGGAGGCGGAGGCGGCGGCGGCCCGGGTGCGGCGCAGGGAGTAGACGCTGACCGGCACGCCGACCAGCACGATCGCGGCCGCGATCAGCAGCGTGAACCGGTAAGCCTCCAGGAAGGCGTGCAGCGGAGCGCCGCCGACCGCGCTCTGCCTGGCGCTGAGGATCGCGCCCAGGATCGTGATGCCGAGCAGGCCGAAGACCTCGCGGGAGACGTTGAGCACGCCCGAGGCCACGCCCGCCCTCGCGGGGGGCATCGCGTTCAGCACGACGTTGGTCAGCGGGACGAGCAGGCCGGCGCCCGCGCCGTACAGCAGGAACCAGGGGAGCAGGTCGCCGTAGTGGGAGCCCTCACCCGCGCTCGACAGCCCGCCGATGGCCACCGCCATCAGGCCGAGGCCGACGGCGACGGTGCCCGCGCTGCCGAAGCGCTCGGCGATCCGCGGTGAGACGCTCGCGATCACCGCCATGAGCAGCGCCATGGGCACGAAGCCCGCGCCCGCCGCCGTCGGGGAGAACCCGAGCGCGCTCTGGAGGTAGAGCGCGGTGAAGAAGTAGATGCCGAAGACTCCGAACGACCACAGGCCCATCGACAGCAGGCCGCCGCTGAAGACCCGCTCACGGAACAGTGTGAGGTCGATCATCGGCTGCGCCGTACGGGACTCGACGACCAGGAACGCGACGGCGGCCACCGCGAAGACCGCGAACGCCCCGAGGATCGGCGCCGAGGTCCACCCACGCGACTCGCCCTCGATGAGCGCGTAGGTGAGGGCGAACAGCGCCACGGCGGAGGTGGCCAGGCCCGGCAGGTCGAGGGACGCCCGCCCGGACGAGGCCCGCTCGACCCTGATCGAACGCAGGCCGATCACGGCCGCGACCACGCCGATAGGCAGGTTGATCAGGAAGATCCAGCCCCAGTCGGCGTTCTCGCTGAGGAACCCGCCGGTGAGCGGACCGATCGCGAGGGCCAGGGCGCCGACCGCGCTCCAGATGCCGACGGCCGTCGCCCGCTCGCGCGGATCGGGGAAGATCCGCGGCAGCAGGGCCAGCGTCGACGGTGTCACCAGCGCCGCGCCGAGCCCCTGCACCGCGCGCGCCGCGATCAGCGTCTCCTGGCTCCCGGCGAGGCCCGCCGCCACCGACGCGAGCGTGAAGACCGCCAGGCCGCCGAAGAACGCCGTCCGGGGGCCGAAGACGTCCGCCAGGCGTCCGCCGGCGAGCAGCAGGCCCGCGAACACCAGGATGTACGCGCTCACGATCCACTCGAGGCCGGAGATCGTCAGCGCCAGGTCCCGCTGGATCGTCGGCAGTGCCACGTTGACCACGTTGTTGTCCAAATAGGTCATGAACGTCGCGAGCGCCACCGCGACGAGCGCCCACCACCGTCCGGACATGTGTCCTCCTCTTGTACGAGGTACATGTACGGCGTACATGTACGGTGCATAGGAGACCTTGTACGGCGTATAGTTGTCAAGTGCCGAGGAGGTAGGGAGGCTGCGGGCCATGGCGAACGCGGAGCGGCTGAGCCGTCTGAGTCTGATCGAGAAGGCCCTTGAGCTGGCCGACGCCGAGAGCCTGGAGTCGGTCACGGTGCGGCGGCTCGCCCATGAGCTCGGGGTGACGCCGATGGCTCTCTACTGGCACGTCAAGAACAAGGACCAGTTGTTCGTCTGCCTCGCCGACCATCTGCTCGCCACGGTCACTCCCGAGTTCGACCCGGCCGCGCCGTGGAACGCGCGGCTGCGGGTGATGGTCGAGGCGCTGATCGGGGTGATGCGGCGGCACCGGTACATGCCGGGGCTGTTCGCGATGGTCGAGAAGCAGGAGCTCCCGAGCTTCAGCCGGGCGACCGACACCGCGCTCGATCTGCTCGGCCAGGCGGGTTTCACGCTGAGCGAGGGCTACGCCGTCTCCACATACCTGCTGCACGGCGCCATGGCCCTGGTCGACAACGAGCCCGGCTGCCCCGGCGCGTTCACCGCGGCGGAGGCGGCCGAGTTGCGCCGGCAGAAGCGGCTGGCCCTGGAACGGCTCCCCGCCGACGAGTTCCCCCGCATCGTCGAGTACGCCAAGACGATGGAGGAGGAGCCCGACCTCGACGCCTACTACGCGTTCGGCCTGGATCTCCTGATGTCCGGGGTCGAGGCCATGGCCGCGAAGAGGACGCCGGACAGCGCGACGCAGAACAGCACGAGATAGGTGGTGCGGAACCCCGTCATGAGCTGCCGCAGCGCGGTCGGGGACACCTGTGACAGCGTCCCCGCGTAGATCTCGTCGCGCAGCGCCGGCGCCACCGAGGCGGTCAGCACACTCAGCGTCGTCGCCACGCTGAGCACGACGCCGACGTTCATGACCATCAGGCGGAAGCCGTTCACCACCCCGCGGCTCTCCTCCGGCAGCGCGCCCATGACCTGCGTCGTATTGCCGGTCAGGAAGGCGCCGCTGCCGCACCCGCACACGAAGAGCCCGATCCCGATCACCCAGTACGGCGTGGCCGGGCCGGCCGAGACCGTGAGGACGAGCAGCCCCGACGCCGTGAGCACGCACCCGCCCACCGACAGCGCGTACGGGCTCACTCTGCGGCCCAGCGCGCCCGACAGGGGAGAGGCGATGGTCATGCCCACGGGGACCGGCAGCACGCCCACACCGGCGGCCAGCGCGTCGGCCCCGCGCGCGGCCTGGAAGTAGAGCCCGGCGAGCAGGATCAGCGACGAGCGCGCGAGCGCGTTGGCGAACGACGCCAGATTTGCGCACAGCAGCATGCGCCCGCCGAACAACGTGAGGTTCAGCACCGGGTTGCGCGCCCTGCGCTCCACCGCGAACAGCGCGGGGACGAGCGCGGCGGCGGCCACGCCGGGCAACGGCTCGCCCTGGCTGATGGCGATCAGCACGGCCGACAGCGCGGCGAAGACGATCAGGTTGCCCAGCGCGTCCACGGACTGCCGGGGGCCCGCCGGGACCTTCCGCAGCACGGCCGCGCCCCAGGCGAGCGCGACCACCCCGGCCGGGACGTTGATCCAGAAGATCCACCGCCAGCCGAGCGTGTCCGCGATCAGGCCGCCGAGGGTCGGCCCGGCGAGCTGGGCCACCGAGAGCGTGGCCATGTAGACGCCCATCCCCTGGCTGAGCCGGTCGGGCGGGAAGGCGGCGGTGACGATCACCGTGCCGTTGGCCAGGATCATGGCCGCGCCGAGCCCCTGGAGCGCCCGCAGGGCGATGAGCACGCCGACGTCCGGCGCGATCCCGGCGAGCAGTGACGCGCCCGTGAACAGGGCGAACCCGACGAGGTAGACCTCCCGCCTGCCGAGCAGGTCCGCGACACGGCCGAAGAACACCAGCGTCGCGGTGCTGATCAGCAGGTGCGCGAGCAGGATCCAGCTCGACGCCAGCGGTCCGGCGTCGAAGTGCCGTACGACCGCGGGAAGGGCGACGTTGAGCGTGCTGGAGCTGAGCCCGATGAGGACGAGACCGAGCCCGGTGACGGAGCAGACCCTCCAGGCGTACCGGAGGGCCTTCGCATGGTCGGCTGAGCCTGGCTCTCGGGGGGTGTCGGCCATGTCGTCGATTCTGATGTACGCCGTACGTCTGGATTGTCCTGGGACCCGCTCTATGGGCGTGGTGCCGAATCGGCCGACACGATTGGAACGTTCTTGACCGCCGGGGCTTACGGATAGCGGAGATACGCATACGTGATGTTTGGCATGACAACCCACATATCCCTCGACGCGTGAATCACGTGCGTAACTTCTGTATTCCGCGCACTTCGTGCGCCTTAGAAAGGGAAGTCCGTGGCTATCAGATTGCCGGGTGGACGCACGATCGGCCTGATGACGGCTGGTGCTCTGGCTGGATCGGTGCTGGTTCTGGGTGGCGCGGCCACCGCTTCGTCGGCGAGTGACGCCGCCTTCTACGCGTGTGTGAACAAGAGCACGCGGTATATGCGCCTGGTGAACGCCACGACGACGTGCAAGCCGGCCGAGACCAAGGTGTCGTGGAACAGGACCGGTCCGCAGGGTCCGGTGGGCATCGGCGGCGCCGGCCCGCAGGGTCCTGCCGGTCCGCAGGGGCTGCGCGGCCCCCAGGGCATGCGCGGCCCGCAGGGCCCGAAGGGCGACACCGGTCCGCAGGGCCCCAAGGGCGACACCGGTGCCAAGGGTGAGCCCGGCAAGGACGGCACCCCGGGCAAGGACGGCAAGGACGGTGCCCCGGGCAAGGACGGCGCTCCTGGCCGCGACGGCGTCGCGAGCATCTCCGCCAAGCAGAAGGAGTTCAACTTCGGCATCGGTGGTGGTTCTGTGCAGCTGACCTGCGACGGCGGTTACGCCACGGGTGGCGGGTTCACCGGCACGAAGGTCATCGGCGAGATCACCACCAACGGCCCGATCCTCACCGGCGGCAAGCCCACCGGCTGGCTGGTCGGCGGCACCTCGACCAAGGGCACCGCGTACGTGATCTGCGCCGGCGTCGGCGGCGGTGGCAACAGCGCTCGCAGCAACGAGAACGAGACCACCGAGGAGGACGGCGGGAACAAGAAGCCCGGTGCGGAGAGGACCCAGCAGTCCGGCTCCGGCGGTGCTTCCGAGAGCTGATCCGGCGAAGGCGCTCGTCTGAGGCGGCCCAGCAGAGGTGAGGTGGTGGAGGCCGTGGGGGGCTCCACCACGCCCTCGTCCCGGACCGGTTGTCGTGACCGCTCGAACTCACCGGTAGCGGAGATGCGCATACGTGATGTCCGGCGTGGCGACCGGCATATCTCCTGACGTGTGAATCACGTGCATAGCTCCTGTGTTCCCCACACTTCGTGTGCTCAAGAAAAGGAAGTTCCGTGGCTATCAAGTTGCCGGGTGGACGCACGATCGGCCTGATGACGGCTGGTGCTCTGGCTGGATCGGTGCTGGTTCTGGGTGGCGCGGCCACCGCTTCGTCGGCGAGTGACGCCGCCTTCTACGCGTGTGTGAACAAGAGCACGCGGTATATGCGCCTGGTGAACGCGACGACGACGTGCAAGCCGGCCGAGACCAAGGTGTCGTGGAACAGGACCGGTCCGCAGGGTCCGGTGGGCATCGGCGGCGCCGGCCCGCAGGGTCCTGCCGGTCCGCAGGGGCTGCGCGGCCCCCAGGGCATGCGCGGCCCGCAGGGCCCCAAGGGCACCGACGGCAAGGACGGCGAGCGCGGCCCCGCCGGTCCGCAGGGTCCCAAGGGCATCGACGGCAAGGACGGCAAGGACGGCGACAAGGGTGACACCGGTCCTCGCGGCCTTCCGGGCGAGGACGGCAAGCCGGGCAAGGACGGCAAGGACGGCGAGCGCGGCCCCGCCGGTCCGCAGGGCACCAAGGGTGCCGACGGCAGGGACGGCAAGGACGGCGAGGACGGAAAGAGCGCCTACGAGATCTGGAAGGCGCAGCCGGGCAACAGCGGCAAGACGGTCGCGCAGTTCCTCGCGTCGCTCAAGGGTGAGAAGGGCGACAAGGGCGACCCGGGTGACTCGGGCGGCTCTGGCTCTGGCTCCGGCGGCGCGGGCAGCGCCACCTACAAGTCCGACAGCTTCAACTTCGGCGGCAGCGGCGGCACCAAGATCGTCATGTGTGAGAAGGGGATCGCCACGGGCGGCGGCTACAACGGCAGCAACAACGGGCAGTTCTGGGTGAGCGGCCCGTACTTCCTGGGCAACAAGCCGCTCGGCTGGCAGGTCTCGGGCAAGAACTCCAACGGCACGGTCTACGTGCTCTGTATGTGACGTGGCCGGCGAGGTGGTGGGGTCCGTGGGGGCTCCGCCATGCTCGCGTCCGGCCCATTTCTTGACCACTCGGACTCACTGGTAGCGGAGATGCGCATACGTGACGCTAGGTGTGACAACCGGCATATCTCGTAATGCGTGTCTTATACGTACAACCTCTGTGCCCACGCAGTTCGTGTGCCTCAGAAAGGGAAGTTCCGTGGCTATCAAGTTGCCGGGTGGACGCACGATCGGCCTGATGACGGCTGGTGCTCTGGCTGGATCGGTCCTTGTCCTGGGTGGCGCGGCCACCGCTTCGTCGGCGAGTGGCGTCGTGCTCTATGCCTGTGCGCATAAGACCACGGGTGACATGCGTCTGGTCGACGACACCGAGACGTGCAGGACGCCCGAGACCAAGGTGTCGTGGAACCAGGCCGGTCCGCAGGGTCCTGCCGGTCCGCAGGGTCCTGCCGGTCCGCAGGGTCCTGCCGGTCCGCAGGGTCCTGCCGGTCCGGAAGGTCCCGCCGGCCCGCAAGGTCCCGCCGGTCCGCGGGGCCTCCAGGGCGAAAAGGGCGAACCCGGCCAGGACGGTAAGGACGGCGCTCCGGGTCGGGACGGTAAGGACGGTAAGGACGGCGCCCCAGGTCAGGACGGCAAGAGCGCCTGCGAGATCTGGAACAAGGGCGCCTGCAGCGCCGGCGACGAGGCCGACTTCCTGAAGTGGCTCAAGGGCCAGGGCGACTCCGGCGGCGCCCCGACGCTGACCTCGCGGATGGCGAGCCAGTTCATCTCGGGGAACAGCGCATCCGTCTCCTGCGCCGCGGGAGAGACGGTCACCGGCGGCGGCTACAAGATCAACTCGAGTAGGACCGTCACGGGCAGCTACATGAGCGGCAACGGCTGGAGGGTGGAGCTGGCGAGCGACGGCGAGGGCAACGGCCTCGTCTACGCCATCTGTACCAAGATCTCGTAAGAGCGGCCCGGTGGAGTCCGTGGGGGCTCCACCAGACGCGCCACCCATACTTGCCGTACGCGATGAGGCGTTGGCGTACGGCACTGCGAAGGCCCTTCCGGAGGGGTTACCGGAAGGGCCTTCGTCGGTTTCGTGGGCCGTTGCCGATTCCGGAGCCTAAGGTGTCCGATCATGACCGAGCCCTCCTACCTGCAGGTCGCCCGGGCGGCCTACGACGCCGTCGCCGGGGACTACGCCGATCGCCTCAGGCACCAGTTGAACGAGAAGCCGTTCGAGCGCGCGATGCTCGCCGCGTACGCCGAGATCGTGCGGGCGTCGGGCGTTCCCGGGCCGGTGGCCGACGTCGGCTGCGGGCCCGGCCGGATCACGGCGCACCTGCACGCGCTCGGCCTGGACGTCTTCGGCGTCGATCTGTCGCCGGGCATGATCGCGGTGGCCCGGCGCGAGCATCCGGACCTGCGGTTCGAGGAGGGGGCGATGGCGGCCCTGGACATCGCCGACGAGACCCTCGGCGGCGTCGTCGCGTGGTACTCGATCATTCACACCCCGCCGGAGCGGCAGCCGGCGGTGCTGGCCGAGTTCCGCCGGGTGCTGGTCCCGGGCGGGCATCTGTTGCTCGCCTTCCAGGTCGGTGACGAGCCCTTCCACGCGGCGGAGGTGTTCGGCCGGCAGGTCGCGCTCGACTTCCACCGCCTGTCGCCGGACCGGGCGGCGACGATGCTGGCCGAGGCGGGACTGCCGGTGGTGGCACAGCTGAAGACCGAACGCCGCGAGTTCGAGCGAACCCCTCAGGCGTACCTCGTCGCCCGCAAACCAGCGCCTTCCCGGCCATGAGCCGGAGACCCTCCTCGGGTCGGCTCAGACGGCCGGGAACGAGGTGTCGCCCGAGGGGGATGGGCGGTAGCGGCCGGAGAGGCGGGCGAGTTTGAGGCTGAGATGCAGGCTCAGCCGCTCTTCGCCGTCCCTGAGGTCGGTCTCCGCCAGCTCCTCGACCCGGCGAAGGCGATAGTAGAGCGACGTACGGTGCAGGCGGAGCCGGCGGGAGACGGCTTGGGCGTTGCCGGCGAGGTCAAGGTAGATCTCCAGGGTCTCCAGCAGCGGCCGGTGCTGGGCCTCGTTCAGCAGCCGTGCCAGCCCCGGATGGAGGTTGCCGTGCGGCACTCCGGACAGCATGCGATAGACGCCGAGGCGGTCCCACTCCGCCGAGCGCCCGAACTCCGGCACCTTCGCGACGACCTCGGCGGCGTGCAACGCCTCCTCGTACGACTCGGCCGCGAGGGAGAGCGAGGAGCGTGGCGAGCCGATCCCGACCAGGACCGGCGTCCCGAGGGCCGCGTGCATCTCCTCAGAAAAGGCGCGGGTGCCCGCGGTGAGCAGTACGGCGTGGTCGTAGCGCACCAGGTGCAGGGGATGGTGCCTGGCCAGGCGCCGCCGCAGGGCCAGCAGCCCGCGTTCCAGCGTCAGCCGCAGGGTCTCGTCGGCCTCGCCGCGGACGGGCCTTGCGACAGCCACGGTCACGGGCGCGCCTTGAGGGAACGCACCCGCCTCGATCAGGGTTCTGCCGGCGTCGGGCTCGCGGAGCAGCAGCCCGGTGACGGCCTCCAGCTCGCGGCGCGAGGCGAGCTCGGAGGCCAGGCTCTCGTGGAACAGGGTCAGGGCAAGGGTGTGCGTGGCCTCCGCCGCGGCCGCGATCTCCGGCTCGGTCATGGCCGGAGCCGCGTCGATGAACCAGAGGAAGCCGAGCGGCAGCCCGTCGTGCCGTACGGGGACGCAGACCCGCGGCAGCAGCCCCAGCTCCGGGGCGCCGGGCGTGCGCAGCGGCTTGGTCGCCTCGTGGATGCCCGCGGCGCGCAGGAAATCGCGCACGTCGGGGGTGGTGTGCCGGCGCAGGATCGAGTGGCGGCGGACGTCGTCCATCAGCCCGTCCTGCTCGCTGTAGGCGACGACGCGCTGGCGGCCGTCCTCAAGTAGCAGGGGTCTTTCGAGGCGAAGGGCGAGGTCGTCCACGATTCGCTGCAGATCCACCACTCGGCCTCCACCTGGACGCTTCGACATTTGTAGGAGAAGGGCCCGTTCGTCTTCCCTACAAGTGACCGATGATCTGCGTCAATAGTCTCTATAGCGTCATAATTCGTGAAACTCTCAAAAACGCTGTTCCCGGGCATAGCGGCGGTCATTGCGCTCGCCCCGCTCGCGCTGACGGCGGTTCCCGCCTCCGCGGCCCCCGGCGGAGACCCGGATCTCCCCTGGCGTCGTGACAACTGGCCCCAGACCCAGCCCTGGCAGCGCGACCAGCCGGACGAGGCGCAGGCCCTGCGTGGCCGCCCGTCGCGGGTCGTCGCGCCGATCGACCCGCAGAACTGGAAGAACCCCGACCACATGACGTGGGCGGATTACAAGAAGATCCCGGGCACCGACTGGGCGAACCCCGCGGTGAAGGGCTCCGCGCGCACCTTCAAGGGCGCGCTCGTGCTGGTGGACTACCCCAACCAGCCGTTCGTGGTCACCCGGCCGCAGAACTCGACCGTCTTCGGCAACCCCAGCGCCGAGGCCCACGACATCCCCCGTGACCAGGTCGCCAAGTTCTACCAGGACTTCCTCAACACCCCCAACCAGCTCAACAAGGGCCACACCCTGCACGAGTACTGGATGGAGGACTCCGGCGGCCGGTACGGCGTCGACCTCACCGCCTTCGGCCCCTACACCATGCCGGGCAAGTCGTACGAGTACGGCATGGAGTATCAGCGGGACGCCTGCCCGGCGGGGGACAACTGCAACAGGAACCTGCGTACGGACGGCAACACCGCCTGGCTGAACGACGTCGGCCAGGAGGTGGCGAGCCAGTTCGACTTCGTCTTCTACCTGAGCGCCGGCCAGGACGAGTCGTCGACCTGGCAGGAGTTCGGCATGATGAAGTTCCCCACCAAGGAGGACGTCACCGACGACTTCGGCCCGCCGGACCCGAACCTGCCCAACTGGTCGAAGACGCGCTACGTGGACTGGACCTCGTGGGCCGCGGGCTCGGCGTTCTGGCCGAACGCGCGCTTCGGCATCGACTCGGTCCAGACCGAGAGCTCCGGCATGGGGACGTTCGCCCACGAGTTCAGCCACATCATGGGCATCGCCGACAACTACAACAACCCCTACGGTGTCCCGGCCCGCCGGGCGTACACCGGCATCTGGGAGATGCTCAGCCGGGGCAGCTTCAACGGGCCGGGCGGCCCGCACAGCCGCTGGCTGATCCCGCCGACGGGCGGCGCGTCCATGGGCGCCCAGCACATGCTGCGCAACAAGATCAAGCTGAACATGGTGGACGAGCAGAACGTCCTGCGCCTGTCGCGTGACGCGCTCGCCCAGTCGGGCCTCGTCGTCGCCGACGTCACGGCCCGCGCCGTACAGCCGGGCGAGAACGGCCTGACGGGCGTGAACATCGCCTTCGGCACCGGCGACAAGTCCACGGGCTCGTGCAACACCGCGACCGATCCCCTGTGCGACGGCGGCGGCTACGACAACTACACGGTCGAGGTCGTCGACCGCGTGGGGACCGACTCGTTCACCCCCGACTCCGGTGTGCTGCTGGCCAAGACCAAGGACCAGGACAGGGCGCCGTTCGAGTGGGTGATCGACGCCAACCCGCAGGACATCGGCATGACCGACTACGTGCTGCCCGACGGCACCAAGGTCCCGATCACGATCGGCGACTACCGGCAGCTCGCCGACGCCCTCTTCCACGCCGGCACCGACTCCGGCAGCCGATACGAGTACGTGGACCAGGTCAACCGCCTGCAGTTCTACGTCATCGACCCGCACCGCGACCGCGACGGAACGCTGTCGTACACGGTCGCCGTCCGCTCGCTCGACGGGTCGGGCCCGCAGAAGCGGGGCGTGAAGCTGCTCCCGGGCGCCGGAGTCCCCACGGCCCAGAAGGGCGTGTCGACCTGCCGGTTCCCGCTGTTCAACACCGGCAAGGCGGCGCCCGCGCAGGGACAGCACACCGAGGACGTCGGCAGGTACCTCAACAGCGACGTCTACCGCCTGCAGGCCAAGGTCGAAGGGAAGGGCTGGTCGGTGATCACGCCGAACGCCCTCACCGCGGTCGGCTTCGGCACGCACGACGATGTCACCGTCCACGCCCAGCGTGCCGACGGCGGCAGCCGCCTGGCCACCGTCACGCTCACGGCCACCTCGGAGAGCGACCCCGCCAAGACCGCGACGGCCGAGTGCCACGTCATCGGTCTCTAGGGTGACCGCGCCCGCCCTCCCGGCCACCCCTCCCGCCGTGTCGGCGGCGCCCAGTGGTGGCGCCGTGACCACCGGTCTGGGGTGCGCCGGAGGGTTCGGCGCCGCCGCCGGCCAGGGTGCACTGGACTGTCGGGCTCAGATCAGCGCCGCGACGGCGGTGTCCACGTCGGCTTCCGTCGTGTAGAGGTGGAAGGCGAGGCGTGCCGCGCCGTTGCGGACGGATGCACGGATGCCGGCCGCCGCGAGCCGCTGGGCCGCCCCCGGGCGGGTGACGCTGACGATCGCGCTGTCGCCGGGCGGCATGCCGAGGCCGGTCCTGAACCGGTTGGCCAGCCGTACGTCGTGGTCGTTGATCGGACCGACGCCGATCTCCAGGAGCAGCTCCAGCGTGGGGGCGGCCGCGACGTAGGAGAACCAGGGGGTGGCGATGTCGAATCGCCGGGCGTCCTTCGCCAGCCGCAGGGGCGGGCCGTACGACGCGTCGCCGTCACCGGCGTACCAGTTGGCGGCGATCGGCCGGATGCGGTCGCGCACGGCCGGGCTCACGTAGCAGAAGGCGGTGCCGCGCGGGCACATCAGCCACTTGTACGCCGAGACGGCGAGGACGTCGAAGGGCGTCGCGTCGACCGGCATCCAGCCGACCGCCTGGGTGGCGTCGGCGACGACGAGTGCGCCGTGCGTCCGCGCCGCCGCGACGACCTCGTCTGCGGCCGCGACCTCACCCGTCGCGGACTGGACCAGGCTGAAGGCGACCGCGTCCGTGCGCTCGTCGATCGCTCCGGGCAGGTCCGCGGGCGGCACCGTGCGTACGTCGAGATCGTGCGCGAGCCAGGGGAACAGGTTCGACGTCTGCTCGATGTCGGGGACGACGACGCGCGAACCGGGCGGCAGCGAGGCCGCGACCGGGGCCAGCACCTGCGAGGCGGAGGCGCCCACGGCCACGTCGTCAGACGCGACGCCGACCAGCCGCGCGAACGCGGTGCGTGCGCGATTGGTGGACCGGTCCCACTTGTCCCAGCCGTTGGCCCCGCGACGCCACTCGGCCAGCGCGTTCTGCAGCGCCTCGAACGCCGGCTCGGGCGGTATGCCGTAGCTCGCGGTGTTCAGCCATCCCGGCTCCGGATCCCACAGACGTACCGCCTCGTCAAGATTCATCCTGGTAAGCCTAGTGTTCCAGCCATCGATCTGATCCGCCGGTGATGGCTGACGGCGAACTGGAGATCCTGCCGTACTCCCGCCCGCCCGCACCGCTCGGCACGCGTCGGCGGCTCGGCGCGATCCCGCCGGCTCGTGAGGGCACGACACCACGATTCGGCGTCGACCGAAGTGTTTCCGCGAAAGCGTTGCCTCATGGCCGAGATGACCTCTGCGCACTATTGTGCTCGTGACGTCGAAAGCTCGATGCTCTTGACCCCTGGCGAGCCGGACCTGTTCGTCAGCCGGCAGCGCCCGCACCGTGGCCGCGAGCCGCTGTCCTTGCCGGCCGTGATCTACGTTCACGGTGCCACGTTCCCGTCCGCGTTGTCGGTGAGCTATCCGTTGGACGGCCGGTCCTGGGGGGCGGATCTCGCCGAAGCGGGCCTGGACGTCTGGGCGTTCGACTTCGCCGGTTTCGGCCGCTCGGAACGGTACCCGGGCCAGGATGGAGACCCGGCCAGTGTCCCGCCGCTGGGCAGGGCACACGAGTCGGCCCGCCAGCTCGAACGCGTGTTGAAGCACGTCGTCGCCGTCCGCGGCGGTGGGCGGGTGTCGTTGCTGGCGCACTCATGGGGAACCATGGTCGCCGGCCTTGTAGCCGGGCGCTTTCCGGAATCGGTCGACCGGCTGGTCCTGTTCGCGCCGTTCGCGCGCCGTGATTCGACCGGTCTGCCGGATGCGGCCGCTCTGGGCGGCTGGTATCCCCTGGCTGTCGCCGAGCAGCACTCCCGCTTCGTCAGCGACGTCCCGGACGGGCACCCGCCCGTGCTGACCCCGCAGTTCGACCAGTGGGCGTCGGAATGGCTGGCGACCGACCCGGTCTCCGGCGGGGGCAGCACGCCGAGTGTACGTACCCCCAGTGGGCCACGGGCCGACATGCTCGCCGCGTGGTCGGGCGACCTGCCCTACGAGCCAGGTCTGATCGAGGCGCCGACCTGCATCGTCCGGGGTGAGTGGGACTCGATGTGCACGGACGAGGACGCCGGTGGCCTGTTCGCCGCGATCACGTCATCGCCGCTGCGGCAGGACGTCAAGATCAGTGAGGGAGGTCATCTCATGCATCTCGAGTCCGGCCGTCGCGCACTCTACCGCGCAGCCTCGGGATTCCTGCTCGGCGCGTGATCGTCCGTGCCTGCTGTCGCCACACCTATGGAGCTGTCTGAATGTTCGTCGTGTTGTTCGAGGTGCAACCCCACGCTGAGCTGTGGGATGGGTACCTCGGCGTCGCCACCCTACTGCGGCCGGAACTCGAAACGGTCGATGGTTTCGTCGACAACACCCGCTTCGCCAGTGCCCGCACGCCCGGCCGGTTGCTGTCGCTGTCGACCTGGCGGGACGAGAAGGCGCTCATCCGATGGCGCACCCACGCCGTCCACCATGAGCACGGGCAGCGACGGGGCCGGTCCGAGATATTCATCGACTACCGGATTCGGGTCGCCGAGGTGACCCACGACACCCATGCCCCCGACGGCATCCCGGTCGTCCGGAGCAGGAGCGACGTGACGGAGACCGGGTCCGCCACCGCCGTCACGATTCTCGAACCACTCGACGCAGCGCGACCTGACGCGCTGCTCGATCCTCGCGCAGCCGTTGGGCTCGTCGACGTCGAGCGCTACGACGGCGTCCTCGACCCCCACGCCCCACTGCTCTTGGCTTCTTGGACCGGCCCTGACGCCGCAGAAGCCGGCACCCCGCCGCTCCCGGACGTCCGGATCCGCCATGCCACAGTGATCCGCGAATATGGGATGCGCGATCGCCGGGAGGCTCCCCAGTACTTCCCGGACGTCCGGTGACCGCGGCCGGCAAGGAGCAAAGCCGGCACCCATCCCCGATCACCCGCCGAACCCGAAAGCCGGGCCGGTCAGGCCGAGCGACGGACGCTGCGGAAGTAGGCGCGGCGCGACGTGCTCTACGGCGACCGTGACAGGCGAAGGCCCTTCCGGACGACGGACGATCCGTTCGGAAGGGCCTTCACTCGATCAGAATCAGCCGAAGACGCGCGGGAGCGCGGACGTGTGCACCTCGCGAAGCTCCTCGACCGGGACGTCGAGGACGCCCTCGACCGTGAGCGCGGAACCGCCGGTGAGGCCGAGCCCGGAGCAGGGGACCTCGTGGCGGGCGCACAGGTCGGCGAAGGCGTCGAACGCCTCGGGCCGTACGCACACCAGCGCCCGCGCGGCCGACTCGCCGAACAACTCGACGAAGGCGTCCTCGCCCGGCAGGGTGACCGTGCAGCCGACGCCCTGGGCGAGGCACGACTCCGCCAGGGCGACGGCGAGACCGCCGTCGGACAGGTCGTGGGAGCCCTCCAGCAGCCCGCGGGCCGCCGCCTCGGTCAGCACCGCCGCCAGCCCGCGCTCGGCCTCCAGGTCCGCCTGCGGCGGCAGGCCGCCCAGGTGGCCGTGGACGACGTGCGCCCACTCCGAGCCGCCGAACTCCTCGCGGGTCTCGCCCAGCAGGAGGACCCGCAGGCCCGGAGCCGTGAAGCCGGACCTGATCCGCTGCGCCACGTCGTCGATCACGCCGAGCACGCCGACCACCGGCGTCGGGTTGATCGCGGTCGAGCCCGTCTGGTTGTAGAACGACACGTTGCCACCGGTCACCGGCACACCCAGGGTCCGGCAGGCGTCGGCCAGCCCGCGTACGGCCTCGGAGAACTGCCACATGACCTCGGGGTCCTCCGGCGAGCCGAAGTTGAGGCAGTTGGTGACGGCGAGCGGCTTCGCGCCGGTCACCGCCACGTTGCGGTACGCCTCCGCCAGCGCGAGCTGCGCCCCCGTGTACGGATCGAGCTTCGCGTAGCGGCCGTTGCCGTCGGTGGCGAGCGCGATGCCCCGGGTGGTCTCCTGCGCGCCCGGCATGACCTCGGAGATGCGCAGCATGCCGGCGTCGGCGGGCTGAGCCAGGACCGTGTTGCCCCGGACATACCGGTCGTACTGGGAGGTCACCCACTCCTTGGACCCGACGTTGGGCGAGCCGAGCAGGGTGAGCAGGGTCTCCCGCAGGTCCTCTGGCCTCGGCAGGCGCTCGGGACCGTCGGCGTTGAGCGCCGCCTGCCCGGCGGGCTCGTGGAAGGGGCGCTCGTAGACCGGGCCCTCGTCGGCGGCCGTGCCCGGCGGGATGTCGACGATGACCTCGCCGTCCCACGTCATGACGAGCCTGCCGGTGTCGGTGACCTCGCCGATCACGGTCGCCGGAACGTCCCACTTGTCGCAGATCGCCATGAAGGCCGGGATGTCGTCGGGCGTGACGACCGCCATCATGCGCTCCTGCGACTCGCTCATGAGGATCTCCTCGGGCCGCAGCGTGGGATCGCGCAGCGGGACGAGGTTGAGGTCGACCTCCATGCCGCCGGTGCCCTTGGCGGCCAGCTCGGTCGTGGCGCAGGACACCCCGGCCGCGCCGAGGTCCTGGATGCCGACGACCACGTCCGCCTGGTAGAGCTCCAGGCAGCACTCGATCAGCAGCTTCTCCATGAACGGGTCGCCGACCTGTACGGCGGGCCGCTTGGCCTGCGACTCGTCCTCGAAGGTGGCCGACGCCAGGACCGACGCGCCGCCGATGCCGTCCGCGCCGGTCCTGGCGCCGAACAGCACGACCTTGTTGCCGGGGCCGGGCGCGGTGGCCAGCTTGATCTGGTCCTTGCGCAGCAGGCCGACGCACAGGGCGTTGACCAGGGGGTTGCCGATGTAGCAGGGGTCGAACACGACCTCGCCGCCGATGTTGGGCAGGCCGAGGCAGTTGCCGTAGTGGCTGATGCCCTCGACGACCCCGGGCAGCACACGGCGCGTGTCGGGCTGGTCGGCCCCGCCGAAGCGCAGCGCGTCCATGACCGCGACCGGCCGCGCGCCCATCGACATGATGTCGCGCACGATGCCGCCGACGCCGGTCGCGGCGCCCTGGTGCGGCTCGACGTACGACGGGTGGTTGTGCGACTCGATCTTGAAGGTGGCGGCCCAGCCGTCGCCGATGTCGACCACGCCGGCGTTCTCGCCCATGCCGACGAGCAGGGCCTCCGACTCGGGTGCCTTGGTCCCGAACTGCCGCAGGTGCACCTTCGACGACTTGTAGGAGCAGTGCTCGCTCCACATGACCGAGTAGATCGCCAGCTCGGAGCTGGTCGGGCGGCGGCCGAGGATGTCGCGTACGCGCTGGTACTCGTCGTCCTTCATGCCCAGCTCGACGTACGGCTGGCGCTCGTCCGGCGTCTCCTGCGCCCGCGTGACGGAGTCCAGGGTCATGCGTTCACCAGTCTCTTCAGGATGGAGGTGAAGAAGTGGCGGCCGTCCACGCTCGGCGCGCCGGTCAGGTCCTCGACCGCGTGCTCCGGGTGGGGCATGAGGCCGACGATGTTCCCGGCCTCGTTGGTGATCCCGGCGATGTCGTTCAGGGAGCCGTTCGGGTTGCCGCCCGCGTAGCGGAAGACCACCCGGCCCTCGCCCTCCAGCGCCGCCAGCGTGGCCGTGTCGGCCACGTAACGGCCCTCGCCGTGCTTGATCGGCAGCACGATCTCCTGGCCGTCCGCGAAGTCCGCCGTCCACGCCGTACGCGTGCTCTCCACGCGGATGCGCTGGTCGCGGCAGATGTAGTGGAGTCCCTCGTTGCGGGTCAGCGCGCCCGGCAGCAGGTGCGCCTCGCAGAGGATCTGGAAGCCGTTGCAGGTGCCGAGCACGGGCAGCCCGGCCTGGGCGGCCGGGATCAGCTCGGTCATGAGAGGGGAGAACCGGGAGATCGCCCCGCAGCGAAGATAGTCGCCGTAGGAGAACCCGCCGGGCAGGAAGACGGCGTCGACTCCCTTGAGGTCGTGATCGGCGTGCCACAGGGGCACCGCCTCCGCTCCGGCCAGCCGTACGGCTCGCGCGGCGTCCTGGTCGTCGAGTGTTCCGGGGAAGGTGACGACGCCCACCCGGGCAGCGCTCATGACAGTTTTCCCTCCAAGGGTCCCCGCCAAGGCGGACGCCACCGTCATCTGGCCGGACGGCGGTCTGTGGCGGTACACCTCAGGGTATCGGAGCCGCCAAATCGGCTCCCCCCGCGGAGGCCTACTTCCGATCACTCGTCACGCCGGGCTCCCCGAGCCCGGCGCGGTGCGGAGCCGGGGTCCTCAGACCCCGGCGAGATGACGGTCGAGAGTGAGGTGATGGGCGATGGCGTCCTCGTCCCAGTCGAGTTCCTTGCTCAGGCGCACGGTCGTGCCGCGCCCGGGCGTGATGTCGAACGAGAGATCGTCGACGACGGCGCGCATGATCAGGATGCCCCGGCCGTTCTCGGTCTCCGCCGGCGGATACTGGCGGGGAATCATGTGCAGCCCTTCGCCTTCGTCGGCGACGCGCAACTCACAGCGGCCGTTGCCTATGGTGGCCATGACCTCGTAACGGTTGGCCGGACCACCGTGCCGCACCGCGTTGGCGCACGCCTCGGACGTGGCCAGGAGTATGTCGGACACGCACTCCTCGGTCACCCCGAGAGACCGCAGCGCGTCTCCCACCACTCGGCGGACCATCGGGATGCCGATCGCGTCCCGTGGCATCGCCAGTGAGAACTCAATATCCACCGGACCCCTCCCCGGTGTCGAAGGTCACCAAGGAAGGCTTCCCCGATGAATCAGGGCTAACCGCAAAATCACGTCCCCGTTATTCAGGACGCACTGGATAGGTGGGTTCGAGACGGACCGATGCCCGATTAGGGGTGGACAAGCCGCGGGGATAGTGGTGTGAAATGCGTCACTTCACCCCTCGACGTGGATCGTGAAGTCCTCGATGACCGTGTTCGCGAGCAGGGTTTCGGCCATCTTTCGGACATCCGAAAGCGCGGCCTCGTCGGCCGGGCCGTCCAGCTCCAACTCGAACCGCTTGCCCTGCCGCACCCCGGAGACCCCGGAGAAGCCGAGTCGCGGCAGCGCCCGGGCGATCGCCTGGCCCTGCGGGTCGAGGATCTCCGGCTTGAGCATGACGTCGACGATGACGCGCGCCACGATGTTCCTCCAATTCGAATGAGGGCCCGCCGATTCGGGGAGGTCCGCCCGTTCGGAGGTCCGTTTGGGTCAAGCCTAGTGCCGCCTCGTCGGCTCGTCCCCGACGGGCCGCGATGCCGCGCCGGGCGGCGCCCACGGCGGGCGCCCGGCTCAGTTCCTGCGCCCCGGCGGGACGAACTCGTCCAGGGACAGGGCGAGCTCCGGGGCCGGTGAGCTGGCCGACCGCCTCCGCCGCCTCCGCGTGCCACGGCCGGGCTCCCTCGGGATGGGACACGCGGGGCCGTCCCCGTGGATCGAGCAGGAGGGTCTCGCTGAGCACAACCGAACTGGCGGGGGTGGACGCGTGGGTGACGATGCTGGGCGGGCGGGTGGTCCACCGCTCCTGAGACGTGGCGCCGGGGTGTGGCGTCCCACAGTCCGGGAATCGGAGAAGTGTGGACGGGCGGGCGGGGCCTTGCGCTAAGGGGTGTGAGTTCTGCCACGATGTCCACATATGCGCCCGGTCGCCCACCCCAGCGGCCGTACGCCCGACGACCCGGCCGTCCTGCGGGGGTGACCCCACCCGCGGGGGCCCGAGACGCACAGGAGTGGCACGTGACAGCCGACGCCCCTCGTGGTGTACACGCACCCCCGGAGCTCGTCCAACTGCTCACCCCGGAAGGGGAGCGGGTCGAGCATCCCGACTACGACATCGAGCTGACCGCGGAGGAGGTCCGCTCCCTCTACCGTGACCTGGTCCTCGTCCGCCGCGTCGACCTGGAGGCCGTCGCGCTCCAGCGGCAGGGCGAGCTCGGCATCTGGGCGTCCCTGCTCGGCCAGGAGGCGGCCCAGATCGGCTCCGGCCGGGCGCTCACGGACGCCGACATGGCCTTCCCGACCTATCGGGAGCACGGCGTGGCCTGGTGCCGCGACGTCGACCCGGTCAAGCTGCTCGGCCTCTTCCGCGGCGTCAGCAACGGCGGGTGGGACCCGGCCGAGCACAACTTCCACCTCTACACGATCGTCATCGGCTCCCAGGCCCTGCACGCGGTCGGCTACGCAATGGGCATCCAGCGCGACGGCGCCGAGGCGGCCACGATCGTCTACTTCGGCGACGGCGCGACCTCCCAGGGCGACGTGAATGAGTCCTTCATCTGGGCCTCGGTGTTCAACGCCCCCATCGTGTTCTTCTGCCAGAACAATCAGTGGGCCATCTCCGAGCCGCTGGAGAAGCAGTCGAAGATCCCGCTCTACAAGAGGGCCTCCGGCTTCGGCTTCCCCGGGATCCGCGTGGACGGCAACGACGTGTTCGCCTGCCTCGCCGTGACCCGCCGCGCGCTGCAGAACGCCCGCGACGGGCAGGGGCCGACGCTGATCGAGGCGTTCACCTACCGCATGGGCGCGCACACCACCTCCGACGACCCCACCCGCTACCGCCTCGCCGACGAGCTGGAGGCGTGGAAGCTGAAGGACCCCATCGAGCGGGTCAAGGCGTACCTGTTCAAGAACCAGCTCGCCGACCAGGAGTTCTTCGAGAAGATCGACGCCGAGGCCGACGCGCTCGGCAAGGACGTGCGTAGCCGGTGCCTGGCGCTGCCCGACCCGCCACCCCGGGCTATCTTTGATCACGTGTACGCCGGCGCCCACGCACTCCTCGACGAGGAACGCGAGCAGTACCTGACCTACCTGGCGGGGTTCGAACGATGACCACACTCACTCTCGCCAAGGCGTTGAACGAGGGCCTCCGCCGCTCGATGGAGGACGACCCCAAGGTGCTCGTGATGGGAGAGGACGTCGGCAAGCTCGGCGGCGTCTTCCGCGTCACCGACGGCCTGCAGAAGGATTTCGGCGAGGACCGCGTGATCGACACGCCGCTCGCCGAGTCGGGCATCATCGGGACGGCGATCGGCCTGGCCCTGCGCGGCTACCGGCCGGTCTGCGAGATCCAGTTCGACGGGTTCGTGTTCCCGGCCGCCGACCAGATCATCACCCAGCTGGCAAAGATGCCGCTGCGGTCGCTCGGCACGCTCAAGCTGCCGGTCGTCGTACGCATTCCCTGCGGCGGCGGCATCGGGGCGGTCGAGCACCACTCGGAGTCGCCCGAGGCGTACTTCACCCACACGGCGGGCCTGCGGGTGGTGGCGTGCTCCAACCCGGCGGACGCGTACACGATGATCCAGGACGCCGTCCGCTGCGACGACCCGATCATCTTCTTCGAGCCGAAGCGCCGTTACTGGGACAAGGCCGACGTCGACCTCGCCGCCCCCGGCCTGCCGCTCGACCGCGCCCGCACCGTACGGCAGGGCCGCGACATCACGCTGATCGCGTACGGGCCGATGGTGAAGACCTGCCTGGAGGCCGCCGCGGCGGCGGAGGAGGACGGGCGGGACATCGAGGTCATCGACCTGCGCTCGCTCAACCCCCTCGACGTGGATGTCCTGACCGAGTCCGTGACGCGGACCGGACGGTGCGTCGTCGCCCACGAGGCCCCCGTCTTCACCGGCTTCGGGGCCGAGCTGGCGGCGCGCATCACCGAGCGCTGCTTCTACAGCCTGGAGGCGCCCGTGCTGCGGGTCGGCGGGTTCTCCACGCCCTACCCGCCGTCGCGGCTGGAGGACCACTACCTGCCCGACCTGGACCGCGTGCTCGACGCCGTGGACCGCTCGTTCGCGTACTGAGGGGGAGGGACTTCTCATGCTCCGTGAGTTCAGACTCCCCGACGTGGGCGAGGGGCTGACCGAGGCCGAGATCGTCAAGTGGCACGTCGCCCCGGGCGACTCGGTGAAGATCAACCAGACGATCGTGGAGATCGAGACGGCCAAGGCCGTCGTCGAACTGCCGTGCCCCTACGAGGGCACCGTCTCCGCCCTGATGGTCGGCGAGGGCCAGACCGTCGACGTCGGCGCCCCGATCATCTCGGTCGAGGACGGCGAGGGCGGTGGCGGCGCCGCCGCGGGCCGGGAGGCGCTGGCGGACGACATGGTGCCTGACGCGCGGAACGGCGCTCCGGCGAAGGAGGAGCGCCAGCCGGTGCTGGTCGGGTACGGCGTCAAGACGAGCGCCACCCGCCGCCGCCCCCGCAAGCCGGCCGCGTCCGCTCCGCCGGTCGCGCCGGTTCCGCCCGCCCGGACCGCCGCGCCCCCGCCGGCCACTCCTGCCCCGGTCGTCGCGGCCCCGGCCGGTGCGGCAGGGGGTGTCGATGTAGCGCAGGGCGACGGCTCCGCGTCCGCACGGGCGCGCGTCCTGGCCAAGCCGCCGGTCCGCAAGCTCGCCAAGGACCTCGGCGTCGACCTGACGACCCTCATGGGAACCGGCCCCCAGGGATCGATCACCCGGGCGGACGTGGAGGCCGCGGTGGCGGCGCCCGCCCCCGTTCCGGCCGCCGCGCGGCGGGAGGCCGGGGCGCGGGAGGAGTACATCCCGGTCAGGGGGGTCAGGAAGGCGACCGCGCAGGCGATGGTGGCCAGCGCGTTCTCGGCCCCGCACGTGACCGAGTGGCTGCAGGTCGACGTGACCGAGACCATGGAGGCGGTCCGGCGGCTGCGTACGCTGCCCGAGTTCGCCGAGGTCAAGGTCTCCCCGTTGCTCCTCGTGGCGAAGGCCCTGATCACCGCGGTGAGACGGCACCCGATGGTCAACGCCACGTGGACCGGCGAGGAGATCGTGGTCAAGCACTACGTGAACCTCGGCATCGCCGCCGCCACCGATCGCGGGCTGATCGTGCCGAACGTCAAGGACGCCGACGCGATGGCGCTGCCCGAGCTCGCCCGGGCGCTGGGCGAGCTCACCGAGCGGGCGCGGGCCGGCAAGTGCCAGCCCGCCGAGCTGAGCGGCGGCACGATCACGATCACCAACGTGGGCGTCTTCGGCGTCGACGCCGGCACGCCGATCCTCAATCCCGGAGAGGTGGCGATCCTCGCCGTGGGCCAGATCAGGGACATGCCCTGGGTGGTCGACGGGCAACTGGCGGTCCGCAAGGTCACCACGCTGGCGCTGTCGTTCGACCACCGCGTGGTCGACGGCGAGCTCGGCTCGTACGTCCTGCGCGACGTCGGCGCCATGCTGGAGGACCCCCTCCGAATGCTCGCCTGGAGCTGAGCGGGGCCCACTCAAGTCGGATGCAAGATCTGAACCAGTGAGGCTCAAGCTCGGATTCCTACCGTTCGCTTGTGATCCTCATACTGAGCGACCGGCGGGACACGACCGTGCGCCGTGTCCTCCCGAAGATCGAGCGCCTGGGCGTCCCCGTGACCTCGTGGGACAGCGGTGAGTTTCCCGCCAGGTCACGGGTGACCGCGGCCTTCGCCGACGGTTCGCGCCGGCTGACGCCGGACACCGGCGCGCAAGTGGTCGATCTCACCACGGTCACCGCAGTGTGGAACCTGCGCCCCAACCGATCGGTGGCCGCGGCGAACGTGTCGGACCCGACCCATCGGGCGCACGTCGAGTGGCAGTCCCGTTTCCACCTGGACGGTGTGTGGGAACTCGTGCGGGCCCGCGGGCTGCCGGTCAGCGACGCCATCGCCGCCTGGCCGGCGGCATGACCGCCGTGTCGGTGACGACGTTCGCCGCGGTCCTCGCCGAAGCCGTCGAACTGCTGCGCGGCCTGCGCCGCCGTCGTACGGCCGTTCCCGAGGCCAGAAGCCTGGCCGCGGCGTGGGCGGCCACCCATCCGGAGGCGCGGGCCCAGCTTGTCGTCGGCACGCGTCCGGACAGCCCGCTGGTCGACTACGACCTGCTCGTCGAACATCCGGAGGGTGGCACCGTGGCCCTTTCGGCCTCGCCGGACGACGGCGTGCCCTGGCCGGCCGAGAACTCGGCCCACTGCGCCGCCGGAAATTGGGCCGCCGGAAATTGGGCCGCCGGAAATTGGGCCGCCGGACATCTGGTCACGGTCGACCGCGTGCGCCTGCGCGTCGCCGAGGCGCTCATGCTGCTGCCCAGGCGCCCGTACGGCGATCGCGACGTCCACGACGAGATCGTCGAGCAGTGCCTGCTGATGAACGAGACGCTGGAGGACGGCGAGCCCCTCGACGACGCCGACATCCGGGCCGCCGCCGAGGAGTTCCGCACCGGCCACGGTCTGCGTGACCGCGCCTCCACGCTGGCCTGGCTGGCGGAGATGTCGCTGTCCGGCGAACAGTTCGAGGCGTTCATCGCCGGGATCGCGCGGCGGCGGCGCTTCCGGCGGCGCAAGGAGGCCGAGCTCGCACCGGGCCACTTCGCGGCCCACCGCTGCGACTTCGACCGCGTACGCGCGCTGTGGGTGACCGGCTCACAGCCGGTGAACGGCGAGTTGCTGCGTGGCGTGGGCGGCCTGGTGGGCTGCGGGGAGGCCGTGGTGACCGTCGGCGCGCGGTGGGCCAGAGACCTGCCCGCGCCCCTGCGCCACGCCGCGCACGACACGCTGGTCGGTCCCGTGGCGTACGGCGACGGCTATCTGACCGGGATCGTGCTGGAGCGCCGAGTGGGGCGGGACGACCCGGAGACACTGGCCGCGGCGGGCGAGACCGCCTTCGACGAGTGGCTCGCCGGCCGGCGCAGGCGGGCCTCCATCGAGTGGCACTGGCTGTGAGGACCTGGCTGAACGTGATCGGAGGCCGGGTGACGGGCATCGCCGGGCCGATGTCGCCGCGTCCCGGGGTCCGGAGAGGACCCCGGGACATCCCGTCAGGCGGCGTCGAGAGCTGCGGTGATCTTGCGGGCCATGTCGGCCATGGTGGGGCTGGGCTCGCCCTTCTGGGCCCGGGTGGCTGCTTCGACGGCGACGACGACGGTGCCGCGGAAGTTGTCGGCCTCTGCCGGAGCCTGCTTCTTGAGCAGGCTCATGGCGGTCGTCAGGGCCGGCAGCACGTGGTCGGCGAGCTCGGCCACGGACTTGCCGTCCAGGTTCATGCCCGTCGACTTCTCGGCGAGCACGTGCCCGACCAGGCCGGTCGCGGAGGTCAGGGCGATGGAGCCCGCGGTGGCGACCTTGTGGGGCGAGCCGGCGGCACCGGCGGCGGCCAGCAGCGAGACGGCGCCGTAGGCGGCGGTCCGCAGGGTGATCTTGTCCTGGTCGGTGAGGGTGACGGACATGGTCGTGTGGTCCTTTACATCTGTTACGCGAATGGCGGAAAGGGTCCTGCCGGTGCCCGGGGCGTCAGGGGCCTGAGGGCGGGTCTGTCGGGACGTGGGCTCGGTGTCAGTCGTCGATCGCCTGGTAGAGCGTGGTCCAGAAGTCGTGGATGAGCTGCATCGAATCCGGGGTGGACGCCCCAACTTGGGTGAGCAGGAGCCCGGTGAGTTGCTTGACCGGGTCGGCGTAGGCCGCGGTGCCGCTTCCGCCGTCCCAGCCGAACTGGCCGACGGAGGCGTAGTCGCCGCGGTAGGTGCGCACCGCCATCCCGAAGCCCCAGCCGCCGTGCTGCCCTTGGCCGTGCGAGATATGGACGTTGTCGACGGCCATGGCGTTGCGGGCGGCGTTCTGCTCGGGCGTGAGGCGGTTGGTGGTCATCAGCTCGACGGCGGGCCGGGACAGGATCCGCTTCCCCTTGTGCACTCCGCCGTTGAGCAGCATGCGGAAGTAGGCGTGGTAGTCGTCGACGGTGGAGGTCAGCCCGCCGCCGCCGCCCTGGAACGCCGGAGGCTCGCTCCACCGTCCTCCCTCTGCCTCGTCCCACACGAGGAACTCGCCGGTCTGCGGGTCGGGGGCGTAGAGGGCCGGCAGCCGGTCGATCTTGTCGGAGGGCACGTGGAAACCGGTGTCGGTCATCCCCAGCGGATCGAAGATGCGCTCGCGCAGGAACTCCTCGAACGACTGGCCCGTGACCCTGGCCACCAGCACGCCGAGCAGGTCGCTGCTGATGTGGTACTGCCAGCGCTCTCCGGGCTGGTACATCAGCGGAAGCGTGCCGAGGCGGCGCATCCACTCATCCGGCTCGGGCATCGGCACCGGCAGATTGGGCGTGAGCCCCTGCTCGAAGACCGCGTTCATGATCGGAGTGCCCAGCGACGTCATATCCATGCCGATCCCGAACGTGGAGGTCAGCACGTCCCGCACGGTGATCGGCCGCCGCGCCGGCACGGTGTCGTCCAGCGGTCCGTCGATCCGCTTCAGCACCCGGCGGTCGGCCAGTTCCGGCAGCCACGGCTCCACCAGGTCATCCAGCCGCAGCCTGCACTCATCAAGCAGGACCATCGCCGCCGCGACCGAGACCGGCTTGGACGTCGAGGCCATCCGGAAGATCGTGTCCCGGCGCATCGGCGCGCCACCGTCATGACGCATCGTCCCGATCGCTTCGACGTGCGTCCGGTCGCCCCGGCTGACCAGGGCGACGAGCCCGGGAATCCTCCCCGACTCGACATACCGCGCCAGCACCTCGCGCAACCTGCGCAGCCCGGTTGCGGAGAAGCCGCTGTCGCCGGTTTCCATCATGAATCTCCTCACGCACAGTGGTCGATCTGCCCTTATCGGGACTCCCTCTGCGGCGCCACCGGCACTCGCAAGTGTTCGGGAATCTCTGAACGTCTGCGACACTACATTGCATTCACTAATCGGTCAACACGCAAAGCGGGGCAGATAGTGCCTGTTGCATCGGTAAATCGGGGCGTTCGTTGCAATGACAATGAAGCTGAATGCAATGAGCGGTCAGGCGTGCATTGCAATGACCTCCGAGTGAATGCATACTGTGCAGCATGCGGGCGCCGAGCTCCGCACATGCCGGCAGACAGGAGACGAGCACCCATGCCCGGAGGCAGACTCACCGACGAGGACCGTCAGCACATCGCTGCGGGGCTGGCCGAGGGGCTCGGATACGCAGAGATCGGCCGGCGTCTGGGGCGGCCCGCCTCGACCGTCATGCGGGAGGTCACCCGCAACGGCGGGCCCGACGATTACGGGGCGGAGCGGGCACACGAGGCCACGCGGCACCGCGCGCGCCGGCACAAACGGGCTCAGCCTCCGGCGCCGCCGATCCCCGACAGCGGCCATGGGCGCGACCCCCAAGCGGTGCAGGACTTCACGGAGTCCTTCATCGCCCTCCTCGTCCAACAGGGGCTGCCCCGAATGGAGGCCAGGGTGCTGGCCTGCCTGTACGTCACCGACTCCGGCACTCTCACCGCCGCCGACCTGGTCCAGCGGCTTCACGTCAGCCCTGCCTCGATCTCGCACGCCGTCGCCTTCCTGGAACAGCAGGGGATGCTCAGGCGGGAACGGGTTCCCGGCGCGCGGCGCGAGCGCTATGTCATCGACGATGAGATCTGGCTCCGGTCGATCCTCGCGTCTCTGCAGATGAACGAGGTCCTGGCGGCCGCATCGCGGCGCGGAGCGGAGATCCTCGGGGCCGCGACCCCGGCGGGCGGGCGCTTCGAGTCCTCCGCCGAACTTCTGTCCCTCGTGAGCGAGGCCTTCCGGCAGGTCCTGGAGCAGTGGCAGAGCCCGGACGCCAGGAGCGCTCGCCGGCCGGTGCGAACGCCTGGCGACTGACACAGGCTTCGGCTGACGGGCCGACCCGGGCACCGGCGCCCGACCGGCCGGTCCGAACAGGCACCGCGCCTGCGCCTTCGCCATCGATGATGAGAGGATGAGCGCCGTGAAGAGCGCGGCCGGCCGGCCGCGTGCGTCTCATCCCAGGGGGAGTGCATGTTCCGCCACGTCGTGCTGCTGAAGTGGACCGAGGACGCCACCGAGGAGCAGCGGGCCGAGGTGGCCAGGCGGCTGGGCAAGCTGCCGGACGTCATCCCCGAGTTGCGCTCCTACCAGATCGGCGCGGACGCGGGCGTCAACCAGGGCAACTTCTCCTTCGGCGTGGTCGCCGACTTCGACTCCCCCGAGGACTACGTCGTCTACCGCGACCACCCGGCCCACCGGGCGGTGATCGACGAGTGCATCACGCCGATCCTCGCCGCCCGCGCGGCCGTGCAGTACGTCCTCTAGGTTCGCTACTGCGCATGCAGTGATTCGACCGCTTCGACCAGAGGGGCGAGCCGGGGGTTCCGGGCTGCCTGGTCGAGGGCTTCCCTCAGGGCGGCGTCGTTCGTGGGCCGGGCCTCGGCGAGCAGCGCCAGGCCCGCGGGGCTGACGTCGGTGTAGATCCCACGGCGGTCGGTGGGGCACAGGTAGCGGGTGAGCAGTCCCCGCTCTTCGAGCCGGGTCACCAGGCGCGTCGTCGCGCTCTGGCTGAGCACCACGGCGTCGGCGACCTGCTTCATCTGCAGATGGCCGCCCGGGCCGTCGTGCTGGCGGCTGAGCGTCTCCAGCAGGGAGTATTCCCGCACGCTCAGGCCGTGTTCGCTCTGCAGGGCGCGCTCGATGTGCGCCTCGATCCTCTCGTGCAGCAGGGAGAGCGCGCACCAGCCCTGCGCGAGTGCGGTGAGGGCGGGATCGGCGGCCGTCATCGACTCTCCCTCCGTTCGCGTGTGACTCAGACGAGGATACTCCACCTCTGCAATAGCCCGCGCTTGCAAGTATCAGGCGTCTGCAACTATTGTCTGCGCCTGTTACTGGCTCCTGCAATCGTTGGGGGACGTTCATGCCTCTCGCACTCGTAGCCCTCGCCATCGGGGCCTTCGGGATCGGGACCACCGAGTTCGTGATCACGGGGTTGCTTCCGCAGGTGGCGTCCGATCTCGGGGTCTCCATCCCGACCGTCGGCCTGCTCGTGACGGGCTACGCCCTGGGCGTGGTCGTCGGCGCCCCGCCGATGACCGTGCTGGGGACGACCATGTCCCGCAAGCGCGTGCTGATGCTGCTGATGGCGCTGTTCATCGCCGGCAACCTGCTCTCGGCCCTCGCGCCGGGCTTCGGAGTGATGCTGGCCGGCCGAGTGGTCGCCTCGCTGGCGCACGGCGCGTTCTTCGGCATCGGTTCCGTGGTCGCGGCCGAACTGGTCGCCCCGCACCGGAGGGCCGGGGCGATCGCCCTGATGTTCACCGGTCTGACCGTGGCCAACGTCGTCGGCGTACCCCTGGGCACCCTGGTCGGCCAGGTCGCCGGCTGGCGGACCACCTTCGCCGTCGTCGCCGGGCTCGGTGCCGTCGGCCTGATCGGCATCGCCGTGCTCGTGCCCGAGATGCCGCGCCCCGAGGGCGTACGCCTGCGTCACGAAGTGGCCGCACTCCGCGACGTCCAGGTGGTGCTGGCGATGGGCATGACCGTGCTCGGGTTCGGCGGCGTCTTCGCGGCCATCACGTACATCGCGCCCATGATGGTCCGGGTCGCGGGCTATCCCGAAGGGGCGGTCACCTGGCTCCTGGTCCTCTTCGGCCTCGGCATGGTCGCCGGCAACCTCGTCGGCGGAAGGTTCGCCGACCGCGCGCTGATGCCGATGCTGTACGTCTCGCTGGGCGCCCTCGCGGTCGTCCTCGCCGCCTTCACGCTGACCGCGCACAGCAAGATCCTGGCCGCGGTGACCGTCGCCCTGATCGGGGCGCTCGGCTTCGCCACCGTGCCGCCGCTGCAGAAGCGCGTGCTCGACCTGGCCCACGGCGCGCCGACGCTGGCCTCGGCCGTGAACATCGGCGCCTTCAACCTCGGCAACGCCCTGAGCTCCTGGCTCGGCGGCCTCGTCATCGCGGCTGGCCTGGGCTACACCGCGCCCAACTGGGTGGGCGCCCTCCTCACCGCCTCCGCGCTCGTGCTCGCCGTCCTCTCGGCCGCCCTCGAACGCCGCTCCGCCGTGGTCGCGGCCGTCTGACCTTCTCTCTCGTGCACTGGGCCTTTCACACTCCCGGGCATGCTCACGCGAAGGGCGGGGGCGGCGCCCCTCGTCCTCCCGCTCGCTACGTGCCCTGCCGGACGATCACCGGTGCCAGGCGGTGACGGGTCCGTTGTGTGCCGCTTGCTGGAATCTCATTTCGCCGCACACTTTCACCCCCCACCCCGTGCGAGATCAAGGCCGTTCCTGATAACGATTCAGATACGCGAAGCTGGTTCATGAGTATGAACACGCTGTGACCTGCATCACGGCCTCGATCCGCTCTCCCGTACGCCCGTGACCTGCGAACCCGCCATTGACGGCGGGAGGGGGGCGGGCGCATCGTAACGAGGCCAGGCGGTTGTCGGTCCGGGTGCCGCCGTTCACCCGGAGGTACGACGCGCGTGAACCCATTGGACTGGTTCGTTCTGGGCGCCTATTTCATCGTCATGGTGGCGATCGGCGTCTACTCGCACCGGCGCATCGGCAACATCAGTGACTTCTTCACCGCCGGCGGCAAGATGCCCTGGTGGCTGGCCGGCATCTCGCACCACATGTCCGGCTACAGCGCCGTCATGTTCACCGGGTACGCCGGCATCGCCTACCTCTATGGCGCCACCTCGTACGTCACCTGGGCCTTCCCGATCGCGATCGGCATCGCGATCGGCTCGGTGCTGTTCGCCCCGAGGCTGAATCGGATCCGGTCGAAGCTCAGGGTCAGCTCGCCGCTGGAGTTCCTCGCCAAGCGGTACAACGTGCCGACCCAGCAGGCGCTCGCCTGGTCCGGCGGCCTGCTGAAGATCGTGGACGTCGGCGCCAAGTGGGCCGCGATCGCCACGCTGCTGTCGACGTTCACCGGGCTGTCGCTCAACCAGGGCATCCTGATCACCGGCGTCGTCACCGCCGTCTACTGCACGGTCGGCGGCCTGTGGGCCGACGCGCTCACCGACTTCGGGCAGTTCGTCATCCAGCTCCTCGCCGGCGTCGTCATGCTGTTCGCCGTCCTCGCCAAGCTCGGCGGCATCAGCGCGGTGGGGGACATGTGGGACCGGCTGCCGCCCGAGCACGCGCAGCCATTGAACGGCCCGTTCACCGTGACGTTCCTGCTCGCGTTCCTGTTCATCAAGACGTTCGAGTACAACGGCGGCATGTGGAACCAGGCCCAGCGCTACATGGCCGCGCCGTCGGCGGCCCAGGCGGCCCGCGGCGCCCGGCTGTCGGCCGTGCTGTGGGCGATCTGGCCGCTGCTGCTGTTCTTCCCGATGTGGGCCGCGCCGCTGCTGGTCCACGCGACCAAGCCGGACGCGAGCGACTCCTACGCGCTGCTGACCACCCAGCTCATCCCGCACGGCCTGCTCGGCCTGGTGATCGCCGGCTTCTTCTCGCACACGATGGCGATGGCCTCCTCCGACGCCAACGCGATCGCCTCGGTCTTCACCCGCGACGTGATCCCGGTGCTGTCCCGCGCGGCGCGGGCCTGGGACACCAGGGCCGCCCTGGTCGCGGCCCGGGTCACCACGGTGGCGTTCATCGCGCTGTCGATGACCGTGGCCACCCAGGTCAACAGCCCGGTGCTGAAGGACATCATCACGGTCGTCATCAAATGGGTGGCCGGGCTCATGGGCCCGATCTCGATCCCGCTGCTGCTCGGCATGCTGCCGCTGTTCCGCAGGTCCGGCCCGACGGCCGCGCTGGTCTCGTGGGCGGCCGGCCTGTTCGTCTTCTGGCTCACCAACTACGGCATGAGCGACGTCTCGACCGCCGTGGCGACGGCCGCGCCGGTGGCCACCTCGCTGGTGCTTTTCACGATCATCGGCTTCATCCGCCCGGAGAACACCCCCGAGCGCGAGGAACTGCTCCAGACCGTCAACACCGACGAGGACGGCGCCGCCCGGCCGCTTCCGACGTCCGCCTGAGGGCGTGCGCCCGCCTGAGGATGTGCCTCCGCCTGGGGGTGTGCCTCCCCTGACCGCCGCACCGCTTCCCGCGTTCACCTGACCGGCCCGGGAGCGGTGCGGCACAGAAACGCGGTACGGCCGCCGCACCGTTACGTGGGCGGCGGCCGTACCGAACCAGAACAGATCAGAAGGACTCTTCCGGCAGTTCCATGAGGTCCTGGCCGGTGGCGGCGAGCACGCGGCGCTCGGCGGCCACGCGCGGCAGCACGGTCTGCGCGAAGAACGAGGCCGCCGCGATCTTGCCCGTGTAGAACGCCTTGTCCTCCTCCGAGGCGGACAGGGCGTTCAGCGCGATCTCGGCCTGGCGCAGCAGCAGCCAGCCCAGCACCAGGTCGCCCAGCGCCATGAGGAACCGGGTGGTGTTGAGGCCGACCTTGTAGACCTCCTGCGGCGTCTCCATGGAGGCGATCGCCCAGCCGGCCATCGTGTCGGCCATGGCCTTGACCTCGTCGGCCGCCTCGTCGAGCAGGCCGCGCTCGACCTTCAGTCGCCCGTTGCCCGCCTCAGAGGCGGCGAACGCCTTGATCTCGCCGAGCAGCCACCCCAGCGCCGCGCCCTGGTTCTTCAGGACCTTGCGGAAGAACAGGTCCTGGCCCTGGATCGCGGTCGTGCCCTCGTACAGCGAGTCGATCTTCGAGTCGCGGATGTACTGCTCGATCGGGTAGTCCTGGAGGAAGCCCGAGCCGCCGAGCGTCTGCAGCGAGCGGGCCAGCAGCTCGTACGACCGCTCGGAGCCGACGCCCTTGACGAGCGGGAGCAGCAGGTCGTTGAGCGCTTCGGCGGCCTCGTCGCGGCGGCCCTCGAACTCCGCGATCTGGATCTGGTCCTGGATCGTCGCCGTGTAGATGACCAGCGCCCGCATCGCCTCGGCGTACGACTTCTGCAGCATGAGCTCGCGGCGTACGTCGGGGTGGTGGGTGATCGTCACGCGCGGGGCGGTCTTGTCGCCCGAGCGGGTGAGGTCGGCGCCCTGGACGCGGTTCTTCGCGAAGTCCAGCGCGTTGAGATAGCCGGTGGACAGCGTGGCGATGGCCTTGGCGCCCACCATCATGCGGGCGTGCTCGATCACCATGAACATCTGCCGGATGCCGTCGTGCGCGTCGCCGACCAGGTAACCGATGGCGGGGTGCTTCTCGCCGAGCGTGAGCTCACAGGTCGTGGAGACCTTCAGGCCCATCTTCTTCTCGACGTTGGTGACGTACACGCCGTTGCGCTCGCCCAGCTCGCCGGTCTCCAGGTCCACCAGGTACTTCGGCACGAGGAACATCGACAGGCCCTTGGTGCCGGGCTTGGCGCCCTCGGGCCGGGCCAGCACGAGGTGGAAGATGTTCTCGGCCATGTCGTGCTCGGCGCTGGTGATGAAGCGCTTGACGCCCTCGATGTGCCAGGTGCCGTCGGCCTGCTGGACCGCCTTCGTACGGCCTGCGCCCACGTCGGAACCGGCGTCGGGCTCGGTCAGCACCATGGTCGCGCCCCAGCGCCGCTCGACGGCCATCTCGGCGAACCGCTTCTGCTCCGGGGTGCCGAGCTCGAACAGCAGGTGGGCGAAGGCCGGGCCGCAGGCGAACATCCACACGGCGGGGTTGGCGCCGAGCACCATCTCGGCCATGGCCCACACCAGGCTGCGCGGGGCGGGCGTGCCGCCGAGCTCCGGCTGCAACTCCAGGCGCCACCACTCGGCGTCCACCCATGCCTGGTAGGAGCGCTTGAAGCTCTCCGGCATCGTCACGCTGTGCGTCGCGGGGTCGAAGACGGGCGGGTGCCGGTCGGCGTCCTCGAACGAGTCGGCGATCGGACCCGTGGCGAGCCGGTTGACCTCGTCCAGCACGCTTCGCGCGGTGTCCTCGTCCACCTCGGCGAACGGGCCGGTGCCGAGGATCTCCCTGCGCCCGAACACCTCGAAGAGGTTGAACTCCAGGTCGCGGAGGTTGCTCTTGTAGTGACCCATCTGTGTGCGCTCCTAGAACCGAACCCGGGGGTAACGTACTGGTCGGTAACTCTAAACGAATGCTACCCGCGAGTAACCGGCGATATCCATGGTCTGTGCCACAGTTCGCACGGATTGGTTAGGTGCGACCGGTATGGTCACATGATGTGAGGGCCGTGATCCGCGGCCCTCCCGGACGAGGTGCCCTCCGTACCCGGACCAGCGAAGACGGTGGGCGGAAGGACATGGACCAAGTTCTGCAGATCGCCGGCGCCGTCCTCATCCTCGGCGCGTTCCTGCTCTCCCAGATGAACGTCCTGGACAACCGTTCGAAGATCTACCTCACGCTCAACCTCGTCGGCTCCGCGGTGCTCGCATGGCTCGCGTACGCGGACGACGACTGGGGATTCCTGCTGCTGGAGGGGGTCTGGGCCATCGTGTCCGCGGTGGGCCTCGTCCAGTCCCTGCGACCGCGACGGACGGCAACGTAACCTGCTTGACAGCTTTACCGGTGTCGCGGTTGGCTGGGCGCATGATGGAGATCCACACGATGACGATCGACTGCGCCCGGCCGTACGAGCTGGCCCAGTGGTGGAGCGAGGCCCTGGGCTGGCCGCTCGTCGACTCCGAGCCGGAGGACGACGAGGTCATGCTGGACCGTCCTGACGGCCCTCCGCATCTGCTTTTCATCCAGGTGCCCGAGGGCAAGACGGTCAAGAACCGCCTCCACCTCGACGTCGTCCCCTCCGGGGAGCGCACCCGCGACCAGGAGGTGGAGCGGCTGCTCGCGCTCGGGGCCAAGCCGTACGAGGACCACCGCACCCCGGAGGGCACCGGCTGGGTCACTCTCCTCGACCCCGAGGGCAACGAGTTCTGCGTCTGCCGGGGCGAGTACGAGCGTGCCGCCTCCGCGTGAGGCTTAGGAGCTCTTGGCCCGGCCGCGCATCGAGAACGTGAGAACGGTGGTGATCAGCAGCACGAGCGCGCCGCCCCACAGCGCGTCCCAGGCCGAGCCGAAGACGCCCTCGTGGTCGATCACGAGCTGCACCGGGTACATGAGGGCCGCCGCGCCGAGGCCCGGGTAGAGCGAGAAGCGCCAGGGGTGGCGCAGCGCCCACAGGCGGGCCTGCCGGGTCACCCGGTCGCCGACGTCCGGCTTGGAGATCGCGCCGATCGCCGCGACGAGGGCGAACACGGTGATCCCCGCGCACAGGGCCCAGGTCAGGTCGGCCGGGCCGGGCAGGATGACGCCCAGGAGGAAGCTCGTGGCCGCGACCGCCCCACCGGACGTCGCCGCGGCCCGCCAGGGCGCGCCGCGCAGGGCCGCGCCGGCCAAGGACATCTCGTCCATGCGGGTCAGTTCGTTCATGACTACAGCGTGCCTTTTCGGGCGTTTCTCCGGCATCGGGGAAGTCCCTGAGCCGCCCCTGACGCCACCCGGTTAGGCTCCCCGGCATGTCGCTGCACTTCCGTACGGCCCGGCGTGAGGACGTCCCCGTCATCGTGGCCATGATCAACGAGGACCCGATCACCGCCGCCCGCCCGTCTTCCGGGGAGCCGGACTACCACGCCGCCTTCGAGGCGGTGGACGCCGACCCGCGCAACGAGTTGATCGTCGTGGAGTCGGACGGCGAGGCGGTCGGGACCATGCAGATCACCTACATTCCCGGGCTGTCGCGGCGGGGTGGCGAGCGCGCGCTGATCGAGGCGGTCAGGGTCGCCGTGCCGCACCGCAACCGCGGAATCGGCCGGGAGATGATGCGGTGGGCGGTCGAGCGGGCCCGGGAGCGCGGCTGCGCGCTGGTTCAGCTCACCTCCGACAAGGCCCGCACCGAGGCCCACCGCTTCTACGGCTCGCTCGGCTTCACGGCCTCACACGAGGGGTTCAAGCTCCTCCTCTGACAGCGGGGCGACGTCGACGAAGTTGTCGTGGTAGACCGGGCCCCGGCCCATGTCGGCGTCCCGCTCGTCAACCAGCGCGTTGGGGTTGGCGCCCGCCGACAGCTTCGGCCAGTGGCCCTTCGGCGCCGCCACCACCCCCTGCGCCACCCGGTCGCTGACCTCCACGTACGCCCTGAACTCGCCGTTGCCGTTGAAGACCCGGGCGGCCTGCCCGTCCACGAGCCCCCGGGACGCGGCGTCGGCCGGGTTGACCAGCACCCGCGGGCCCTTCGACCGCTTGCGCAGCTCCGGGTTGTTGGCGAACTGCGTGTTGAGGAACGTGTGCGCGGCCGGGGTGATCATGACGAGTGGGTGCGGCCGGTCGGCGGGAGCCGTACGGGCGGTGAACGAGGGGACGTAGCCCGCCACGCGCGGCAGCCCGGCGGCCTCGGCCTTCGCGGAGGCGAACTCCAGCCGCCCGCTCGGCGTCGGGAAGCCCTCCGTGAACGGCACGAACGGGTCCGCCACCGGAAGCCGGGCCCACCCCTGCTTGCGGCACTCCTCCAGCGAGATCCCCGCCTGGGCGAGCGTCTGCCCGGCCAGTTCGAGGTCGCTGTCGTAGAGGGACGGCTCGGTCAGGCCCATCAGCCGGGCGAGCCGGCGGAAGGTCTCGGTCGTGGAGAGGCACTCGCCCGGCGGCTCGACGGCGGGCTCGTTCCACACCATGTACATGTGCCCGTAGCCGTGGTGCACGTCCAGGTGCTCGATCTGCATGGTCGCGGGCAGCACGTAGTCGGCGTAGTCGACGGTGTCGGTCGGGAACTGCTCCATCACCACCGTGAACAGATCCTCCCGTGCCAGTGCCGCCCTGATCCGGTTCTGGTCGGAGGTCGAGCCCAGCGGGTTGGCCGCATACACCCACAGGCACTTGACCGACTCGTCCAGCCCGTCGGCCAGCCGGGTCATCGTGAGCGTACGCACGGGGTGGGGGAGCAGGTCGTCACGCGGATCGGGGCCGGTGGGGGCGTATCCCGAGGTGGAGTAGGCCACGCCGCCACCCGGGTGGCGCCAGTCGCCGGTGACGCCCGGGATGCACGCGATCACCCGCATCGCGGCCCCGCCGCCCGCGTGCCGCTGGATGCCCATCGTGGCCCGGATGCCGGTCGGCCGGGTGTGCGCGAGCCGTACGCCGAGGGCGCGGATCCGCTCCTCGGGCAGGCCGGTGATCTCCGCGACCAACGCCGGCGGATGCCTGCGGATCTCGGCCTCGAACTCGTCCCAGCCGGTCGTGTGCTCCTCGATGTACGCGCGGTCCTCCGCGCCCTCCTCCAGCACGACGTGCAGCAGGCCGAGGGCGAGCGCGGCGTCGGTGCCGGGCCGGATCGGCAGGTGCTCGTCCGCCTGGTCGGCCGTACGCGTGCGGATGGGGTCGATCGCCACGACGTACGCCCCGGCGGCGCGAGCGTCCTGGACGAACTTCCACAGGTGGTGGCCGCTGGTCAGCGTGTTGGTGCCCCACAGCAGGATGAGCCGCGACAACGCGAACGTCTCCGGGTCCATGCCGCCGGGAGTCCCGTTGACGTACCGCAGCCCGTCGTTGCCGGCCCGCGCGCAGATGTTGAGGTCGTGCCGGGACGCACCGAGGGCGTTCCAGAACCGCCGCCCGGCCTGACCCGACTCGCCTTGGACGTAGCCGAGCGTCCCGGTGCCCTGATAGGGCCAGATCGCCTCGCCGCCGTGCTCCTCGACGATCGACGTCAGCTTGGCGGCGATCTCCGACAGCGCCTGGTCCAGGCCGATCCGCTCGAACCGGCCGGATCCCTTCGGCCCCACCCTCTTCAACGGGTGGAGAACGCGGTCGGCCGACCGCACCTGCTCCAGGTAGCGGTTGACCTTCACGCACAGGGCCCCGCGCGTGTAGGGGTGGTCGCGGTTGCCGCGCAATCCGACGGCCTCACCGTCGCGTACGGTGACGACCCAGGAGCAGGTGTCGGGGCAGTCGAGCGGGCAGGCGCCGAGGACGGGTAGCGACGTGCTCATGGCATCGACGTTAGCGCGCCGCCTGCGGGCGGTCTCTACCGGATTTCCCGCACGTACGCGATGTTGGCGGCGTCCTCGGGGTCGGTGCTGGGCGCCTCGGAGAACCAGGCGTCCAGAATCTCCGTCAGAACCTGCTGGGAGGTGAGGCGGAGACTGAGCGCGAGCACGTCGGCGTCGTTCCACTTGCGGGCGCCCGCGGCGGTGGCGGCGTCGGTGCACAGCGCCGCCCGCACGCCCGCTACCTTGTTTGCCGCTATGGACGCGCCGGTGCCGGTCCAGCAACAGACCACGGCCTGGTCCGCGCGGCCCTCCGCGACGTCCCTCGCCGCGGCGGAACAGCACCACGCCCAATCGGCCCGGTCGCCGGGGGCCAGTGCTCCATAGAGTGTGACTGAATGGCCGCGCCGTTCCACCTCGGCCACAAGCACCGACGCGATCCCGTCGAGGCTGTCCGAGGCCAGGGATATACGCATGCCGTCAATTGTGGACACCGAGTGCGAAGATCGCACAGAATCGCTGGTGGTGAGAGGCATCAAGGAGCAGGACATAACGCTGGACACTCCTGGCCGGGGAGCTGTCCTCGTCGTCGAGCCTCTGCTGCCGCAGCGGATCCGCCGTCCTTCCGACGCACTGCGGTTCCTGCTCACGCTGCTGTCCCTCGTCGCCGTCACACTGATGGCCCTGGCCCTGCAGCGCACGCTGAACGGCCTGGAGACCGACGTCCAGGCGGGCACCGGCCGCGCCCCTGATGTGCTGTCGGCCGCCGCCGGGCTGCTGGGCGGCGTCGCCGTGCTGGTCGTCCCGGTCGCGTTCGCCGTCGAGCGGGTCTTCCACCGCGATGGCATGCGGGTCACCCAGGGGCTGATCGCCGCGATCCTCGCTCTGCTGGTGTCGTACGCGCTGGACGAGTGGCTGGTTCAGGCGGGCCCGGCCGACCTGGTGCAGCTGCTCACCGGCGGCAGGGACGTGGAGCCGCTCAACACCGTGCTCACCCCCGCCATCGCGTACGCCACGGCCGTGCGGATGGCGCGGCGCCCGAACTGGCGGGCGCTGATGTGGGTCGCGCTCGCCCTCGACGTGTTCGCGCTCTTCACCGCCACCAAGGTCACCGCCCTCGGCGTGATCCTCACGTACGTCGTCGGCCTCGCCGTCGGGTTCGGCACGCTCTACGGCATCGGCAGCGCGAACACCAGGCCGCCCGGCAGCGCCGTGCTGGCGGCGCTGCGCAGGCTCGGTTTCACGCCGGTCAGCGCCAGGCGGGTGGAGGACGACAGCTCGGGCAGCCGCCGCTACCTGGTCGGCCTCGCCGACGACCGGCGGATCGACGTGACCGTGCTCGACCGGGACCGGCAGGTGGCGGGCGTCCTCTACCGGCTCTGGCGGCGTTTCCTGCTCAACAGCGAGACCCGGCGCAGAGCCATCCGCTCGTTGCGCGCCGAGCTGGAGCGCGAGGCGCTGATGGCGTACGCCGCGCAGGCCGCCGGGGTGCGGCTGCCGCGCCTGCTCGGCACGAGCGAGGTCGGCACCGAGGCCGCGCTGCTCGCCTACGAGCACGTGGACACCCGGCCGGTGAGCGATCTACAGGACGAGGACTTCGACGACGAGCTGCTGGAGCGGATGTGGGATCAGGTCCGGCTGCTGCACGCGCAGCGCCTGGCCCACCGCCACCTCACCGGCGAGAGCATCCACGTCGACGCCCATCGGAACGTCTACCTCGTGGACGCCCGGAGCGGCGAGATCGCGGCAGGCGACCTGCTGCTGCGGCTCGACATCGCCCAGCTCCTCGCCTACCTCGGCACTCGGGTGGGAGCCGAGCGCTCTGTCGGATCGGCGGCGAAGGCGCTGGGGGAGAACACGCTGGCCGGGGCGATGCCGCTGCTCCAGCGGATCGCGCTGAGCCGGGACACCCGGACGGCCGCCCGCCGGGACAGGAAGCTCCTGCCCGCCATCCGCGAGCAGATCACCGCGCTGAAGCCGCAGGTCGAGGTCGAGGAGGTGCGGCTCGAACGGTTCCGCCCCCGGACGCTGTTGACGATCATCGTCAGCACGCTCGGCGCCTACTTCCTGCTCTCCCAGCTCAGCCAGGTCAACCTGATCAGCGTGATCACCACGGCGAACTGGGCGTGGAGCGGCGTCGCGCTGGTCGCCGGCGCCCTCAGCTACGTCGCGGCGGCGATCATGCTGCGCGGGTTCGTGCCCGAGCCGCTGCCGCTCGGCCGCACGGTCCTGGCCCAGCTCGCCGCGTCGTTCGTGAAGCTGGTCGCGCCCGCCGCGGTCGGCGGCGTCGCGCTCAACACCCGTTATCTGCAGAAACGAGGCGTTCCGCCGGGGGCGGCGGTGACCAGCGTGGGAGCTTCGCAGCTCATCGGCCTGGCCATGCACATCATGCTGCTGCTGCTGTTCGGCTACCTCACCGGAACGCAGGCCGCGCCGTCCCTCACCCCGTCGCGGGGCCTGCTCGTCGTGTTGCTCGGCGTCGCGGTGCTCTTCCTGATCGTGCTCGCCGTACGGCCGCTTCGCCGCGTGCTGACCACCCGCCTGCGGGCGATGTTCTCGGGGGTGATCCCCCGGCTGCTCGACGTGGTGCAGTCGCCCAAGAAGATCGTCGAGGCGGTGGGCGGGACCCTGCTGCTCACCCTCAGCTTCGTGATCTGCCTTGAGGCGTGCGTCCAGGCGTTCGGCGGCAAGGCCAGCTTCACGGCGGTCGCCGTGGTGTTCCTGGCCGGCAACGCCATCGGATCGGCCGCTCCGACGCCCGGCGGGCTGGGCGCGGTGGAGTACGCCCTGTCGCTCGGCCTGCAGGTCGCCGGCGTGCCGGGCCCCATCGCCACCTCGGCCGTGCTGCTGTTCCGGCTGATGACGTTCTGGCTTCCCGTCCTGCCCGGCTGGGCCTCCTTCGCCTACCTCCAGCGTCAGAACGCCCTCTGAACCGTCGACGGCCGGCTTCGGCGAGGCCCCGGCCGGGCAGCGCTGTCCGCCGGGACAGGCGTGCGGTGGGGCTGAGGCCTCAGGCGCCCGGTGTCTGTGCGCCAGAGCACAGACACCGGCCATGAGCCCGGGGGCCACCAGCCTGGAGTCACGAGCATGGGGTCACGAGCATGGGTCACACGCCGCGGTGCAGGCGCGCCGGCCGGTGCACCGCGGCTCGTGGACGCTCATTCCGCGCTGGAAGCGGCCCAGAGATTGATCCCGCACTCGACCGCGTCCTTGTCGATCGCGTCCAGCTCGTCCTGGGTGAAGTCGAGCCGGTTGATCGCGTCGAGGCTGTCGTCGAGTTGCTCGACGCTGCTCGCGCCGATCAGGACCGACGTCATCCGCGGATCGCGAAGCGCCCAGGCCAGGGCCATCTGCGCCAGCGACTGCCCGCGCTGCCCGGCGATCTCGTTGAGCCGCCGGACATGGCGCAGGCTCTCCTCCGTCAGCAGGGACGGATCGAGCGACTTGCCCTGGGCCGCCCGAGAGTCCTTCGGAACGCCGGCCAGGTAGCGGTCGGTCAGCATGCCCTGGGCCAACGGAGAGAACGCGATGCAGCCGGCGCCCTCCTCCTCCAGCACGTCGAGCAGCCCGTTCTCGATCCACCGGTTGAGCATCGAGTAGGAGGGCTGGTGGATGAGCAACGGCGTGCCCATGTCCCGCAGGATCGCCGCGGCCTGCCGGGTCCGCTCCGGCGAGTAGGACGAGATGCCCGCGTAGAGCGCCTTGCCCGAGCGGACCGCGTGGGCGAGCGCCCCCATGGTCTCCTCCAGGGGCGTCTCCGGATCGAAGCGGTGGCTGTAGAAGATGTCCACGTAGTCGAGGCCCATCCGCTTCAGCGACTGGTCGAGGCTCGCGAGCAGATACTTGCGCGACCCCCAGTTGCCGTACGGGCCGGGCCACATGTCGTACCCCGCCTTGGTGGAGATCACCAGCTCGTCGCGATACCTGGCGAAGTCCTGCTGGTAGAGGTGCCCGAAGTTGATCTCGGCGGAGCCGTACGGCGGACCGTAGTTGTTGGCGAGGTCGAAGTGGGTGACTCCGCGGTCGAAGGCCCGGCGGAGGATGGCCCGCTGGGTCTCGATCGGCTTGTCGTCGCCGAAGTTGTGCCACAACCCGAGCGACACCGCGGGCAACCTCAGCCCGCTCCGTCCGGTCCGGTTGTACGGCATGGGCCCATATCGGCCCTCGGCAGCCACATAGCTCACTCGGTCACTCCAACTCGGTCGAGGATCCAGGAGAGCGCGAACGCCTCCTCACGCCAGGCGTCGTAACGGCCGCTGCGGCCTCCGTGGCCGGCGCCCATCTCGGTCTTCAACAGGAACGGGCCGCCCTGCGCGGTGGCACGGAGCCGGGCCATCCACTTGGCCGGCTCGTGGTAGAGCACCCGCGTGTCGTTGAGGCTGGTGGTCGCCAGGATCGGCGGGTATGGCCGGCCGTCGACGTTTTCGTAGGGCGAGTAGGACTTCATGTACGCGTAGACCTCGGAATCGTGCAGCGGGTCACCCCACTCGTCCCACTCGGTCACCGTGAGCGGCAGCGACGGATCGAGGATCGTGTTCAGCGCGTCCACGAACGGGACCTCGGCGACGATCCCCGCGAACTCCTCCGGCGCCAGGTTGGCGACCGCGCCCACGAGCAGACCACCGGCCGAGCCGCCCCTGGCGATGATCCTGTCGGACCATCCCTCGGCCTTCAGATGCCGCGCGGACGCCACGAAGTCGGTGAAGCTGTTCTTCTTCCTGGTCAGCTTGCCGTCCTCGTACCACCGGCGGCCCATCTCGCCGCCCCCGCGCACGTGGGCGATCGCGAACGTGAACCCCCGGTCCAGCAGCGAGAGCCGGGCCACCGAGAAGTAGGGATCGATGGACGACTCGTAGCTGCCATAGCCGTAAAGCAGGGTGGGCGCGGGCCGGCTCGTGTCCTTCCGGACCACGATCGAGATCGGGATCCTGGTGCCGTCCGGGGCGGTGGCCCACTCGCGGAACTGCTCGTAGTCGGCCGGGTCGTAGCCGCCGAGCACCGTCCTCTGCTTGAGCAGGATCAGCTCGCGGGAGCGCAGGTCGTAGTCGTATACCGACGGCGGAGTGACCATGGACGTGTAGCTGAGACGCAGCCGGCTGGTCTCGAACTCCGCGTTGCCGGTCGGCGCGACGTCGTACAGCGGCTCAGGGAAGGAGATCTCGTAGGGCTCGCCGCCGTCGCCCGGCAGGATCCGGACACCCGTGAGACCGTCACGGCGGAAGTGGACGCTGACGTAGTCCTTGAACGCGTCCACGTCGAGCAGCCGCGTGTCGTCCCTGTGCTCGATCAGCGGAGTCCAGTTCCCGGGATCGTCGATGGGGGCGGTGGCGAGCTCGAAGTTCACGGCGCCGTCGTTGTGCAGGACGAGGAAGCGGTCGGCCGCGTGCTCCAGCCCGTACTCCACGCCGGTCTGCCGGGGCCGCACCACCGCGAACTCGCCTTCCGGGGCGTCCGCGTCGAGGACCCGGACCTCGCTGGTGATCTTGCTGCCCGAGGTCAGCACCAGGTAGCGCTGGCTGCGGGTCAGCCCGATGCCCACCCAGAAGCGCTCGTCGTCCTCCTGGTGAACGACGACGTCATCGGTCGAGCCAAGCGTGTGCCGGTGAATCCGGTACGGACGCCACGCCTCGTCCACCGTCGTGTAGAAGAACGTGGAGCCGTCGGCCGACCAGGCGCCGCCGTAGAAGACTCCCGGAATCTCGTCCGGGAGCAGTTCGCCCGTCTCCAGATCCTTGAACCGGAGAGTGAAGCGCTCGTCTCCAGAGAAGTCGGTCGAGTAGGCGAGCTTCGTGCCGTCGGGGCTGACCACGCTCGTGCCCATGGAGAAGAAGGGGCTGTCACCGGCGAGCTCGTTGCCGTCCAGGATCACCTGTTCGCCCGGGAGAGACGTGCCCGGCTCCAGGTGTGGCGGGCTGTCGCCGTCGGCGGCCACGCGGCACTGGATGCCGTACTGCTTGCCCTCTTCGGTGCGGGAGTAGTACCACCAGGCGCCCTTGCGGGTGGGCACCGACAGGTCCGTCTCCAGGGTCCTGCCCTTGATCTCCTTGAAGATGCTCTCCTGGAGGTCCTGCAGGTGGTCGGTCATCTCCTGGGTGTAGGCGTTCTCCGCCTCCAGGTACGCGATGGTGTCGGGGTCGTCCTTCTTGAGCAGCCACGCATACTCGTCGACCACGGTGTCACCGTGATGCGTGCGCTCCAGGGGAACCTTCTTCGCTACAGGCGGCATGTCGCTCACCCGCCAAAGTCTATGTTCGGCATGGTCCCGCCAAGCCTCCTCGCTGCGGCCTGTGGATAACCCGTGACGGGGAACAAGGGGGCCGCGGCCGGCGCGTCGCGGTCCCACCGGCCCCGGGCGTGAGGCGGGTGGAATACATCCGGGACTCCAGGCGTTCGTATCGAGTCGGGTCATGGCGGTGCCGGACCCTGGTAATCTTGTGGTGTCGGCGCGGTTCGGCGCACTCCTCTTCGATCACTTCGGTGGTTGTCTTGTGTGTGCGAGGGCTGGTTGCCGGCGACTCCTCGTGCTTTTCGATCTTCTTGGTTCGGTGGTTTTGCGTCGGGCTGGGGGTTCGGGTAAGTTAGAGGGGTTGCCCCGGAAACGGGGTGGTCGAATTCCTGTCGGTCGGCGGGTTTCGGGTCAAATTAAGTCC